>NZ_JAVJSQ010000019.1:0-300000 GCF_040219335.1 Gimesia sp.
CCACCGCACACAGAAACAACAGCAGATCGAACGCCCCCGCACCTGGAGAGAACTCAGGAAAACCAGGAAGCAATGGCAACAATTTGCTCTGGTGGGAAACTATTTGTAATCGGAGTTACTAGCGCCTTGCCGCTCAGGAGGTTTGCGGGGGCTTTGGTTTGAGTTTCCTGTTGTTAATCGGAGAGAGGGCTTGTGTAATAGACGAGTGTTTTTTGAAGTGAATTCTCAAATAGAGTGCTCGGTAATTTCAGGATAGAGACTTATGTCAGAACCAGCGGAGATCATTGAAGATTTGAACCTGGGCGAGTTGGAAGCGCAGTTCCGGCCCAGTCGTTTGCATCAAGCGGCGGGCTATATCATGGTGGTGCTGATCTTCGGGTGTGGAAGCTATTTTCTGATTTATTGTGCGACAAAATTAATCAGGCAGCACGATCGTCTTCCCGGTATCGGTGGGAAAGGAGAGACACTGTTTTCGTTAGGCTTTGGTTGCGTTTTTGGAATCGGAATGATGGTTGCCAGTATTTTCTTATTGCGCTGGCTACGGTCGGTTGCTTCCTTGAGCGTATTCCTGGGGGAAAACGGTTTTTGTGTCATTCGTGATCAGCGAGTTGAAGTTTATACCTGGGATCAGATTCGCTGGGTGCTGGAAACTGTAAGTATTGAAAGCCCCCCTCTGCTGGTCCCGCCGCTGAATCGTATTCTGCCCAAGACTACGAGTCGCAGTTTTATTATTTATCGGTATGACGGTACTGAATTTGGATTCGATAGAAGTTATCTCAAGGATCACTATGTCTTCGCGGATCTGGTGAAACAGAAAACAGATCAGCTTGGGATTTTCTGGAAGATCGTTGAAGTTCGCGATTAGTGATGCGATCTCCTGGTACTGATGGACGAGCTATTTAGACCGGACACATGGCACCCGGTGCGTCGGAAGGGATTGGGGAGATGGATGTGGATTGTTTGGTTGGTCTGAGACCTCTTGTTGCCTGCGGCAATCCCGGATTTTATCCGGGACCACCCGGTGGTTGTGAGGGGAATGGGTTCTGTTGCTGGTTGGTGGGTTGGTTGTTTGATCGATTACCGGCGGCTAGCGCCTAGCCGCTCAGGAGGTTTGGTAGATGTGGGGTTTGTTGGTGTGGGGATGTGCGATCCCCTGGCACTGTTGGACGTACCAACAGATGGCAGTCGGTGGGGGTTCATCTGGTGCTGTTGGGGAGTGTTATGTGGTTGTTTGTTGCGCGGCGGGCGGACACGTGGGTCCGCACCCTACGGTTGGGGTTGGGGAGATGAGTGTGGATTGTGTGGTTGAGCTGGGACCTCTTGTTGCCTGCGGCAATCCCGGATTTCATCCGGGACCACCCAGGGGTTGTGAGGGGAATGGGTTTTGTTGCTGGTTGGTGGATTGGTTGTTTGATCGATTACCGGCGGCTAGCGCCTTGCCGCTCAGGGGCTTGGGTTTCCTGGTTAATCGACTACGGTTGTCATGGGGCCTACGGCGGCGGTGGTGCTGTGGCCGAGGGGGTATTTTTTCAGGAGTTCCTGGATGTCGTCCAGTGAGATGTTGTTTAAGAGTTCGAGATCGTCGGCGACGGAGTAGTACTTCTGGCGGTAGACCCAGTTGCCTCCCAGGGAGGAGAGGCGGCCCATGGGGCGTTCGCTGCGGAGGACCAGTCGCGAGGCGAGTTTGTTTTTGGCGCGGTCCAGTTCTTCCTGGGTGATGCCATTCTGGTTCACGTCGTCGAAGATCTGCTGGATCAACTGGAGGTTACTTTCAATCAGATCAGGTTCGGAACAGAGATAGGTCAGCCAGGTGCCGCTGCCGTCGTATTCGTTGAAGCCGATCTCGGCGGATTCGGCCAGGCCGGGGTCGACCAGCTTCCAGTACAGGCGGCTGTTGGAGTCGTCGCCGATGACGACCGCGAGGATTTCTGCGGGGAGTCGCAGGATGTCGCGGGCGGAAGGAGCCGGAGCGAGCTGCATGATGTGCTGCTGCTGGGTCTTCTTCTCGGTGATGATCTGCGTGCCGGTTTTGGGCTGGGCTTCGTCGGTGGGACGGTCTGTCTGTCCGCCGGGCCAGTGGTCGCAGAATTTGTGTGCGAGCTCGAGGACCTTGTGCCAGTCGGCGTTGCCGGCGACCGCGAGGGTGAGGTTACCGGCGAGGTAATGTTTCGCGTGGTAATCGCGCATCTGCTCTGCGGTGAGGTCGGTGATGGACTGTACGGAACCGAGGATGCTCTGTCCCAGCGGGTGGCCCTGGAAGTGGGCCTGCATCACTTTTTCGTAGGCGGTGAAGCTGTGCAGGTCGTCGTACATGCCGATCTCTTCGAGGATGACCTTCTTCTCCATGTCGAAGTCGTCCTGGCGGAGACTGGGGTGGATCAGCGTGGAGAGCAGCTCCATCGCGGTGTCGATGTACTCGGGGAGAAACGAACCGTAATAGAGGGTGATCTCTTCGCTGGTCGAGGCGTTATAGTTCGCACCGATCTCGTCGAAGATGCGGTTGACATCGTCGGCCGTGTATTTTTCGTTCCCCTTGAAGGCCATGTGCTCGAGGAAGTGACTGACGCCGGAGACGTCGGCGGTTTCATCGCGCGAGCCGGTGCGGACGAAGTAGCCGATGGCGAGGCTGTGTGCGTTGGGATTGAGTTCGGCGATGATCTGCAGGCCGTTGTCCAGTTTGGTTTCATGAAAGATCACGGGGCACCTCCAGCGGTTTGGGGCCGATCGTTAAGACGGTGAAATTGGCGGCGGGATGAGCGTGGACATAACCAAGAATTCGGTCGGTCGTGAGCTGCTGAATTTCGTCGTGAATCTGATCGAGGGTCGTAATATGTTTGAGATAGAACCAGTCGCGGGCGATCGAAGCAGCGCGGGAAGATGTCGATTCCTGCGACATGATCAGCGAGCTTTTGGCGCGGGCCTTACAGCGTTCGAGTTCGGAGATGTCGATGCCTTCGCCGAGTCGCTGGAGTTCGTGGAGCGTGACGTCGAGTGTTTCCTGGGCCCGTTCGGAGGTGGTGCCTGCGTAACAGAGGACACGCCCGATGCCCGGCATGCCGACGAGCGAGGCGGAGACGGTGTAGCAGAGCCCCCGCTTTTCGCGGACTTCGGTAAACAGGCGGGCGCTCATGCCGCCACTGAGGATGCCGACGGCGGCCCAGGCGGTGTAATAGTCGGGATGGCCGTAGGGGACGGCGTCATAAGCGACGCCGAGGTGTGTCTGGGTGGTTTCCTGTTCGGTGAAGAAGGTTTTCTCGGTCGGGAAATCCAGAGCGGGTTCTTCGCGGCCGGCACTGGGTTCCCAGTCGCCGAAGAGGCTTTCGATGAGATCGCGGACTTCGTCGAAGTCGATGTTGCCGGCGATTCCGATGATAGTGTCGTCGGGATGGAAGCCTGCATTGTAATGGGTGCGGACATCATCGATGGTGATGCCTGCCAGGTGCGCGAGTTCGCCGTCACTGGGAAGTCCCCAGGGAGCGGGAAAGGCGCGGCGTTTGAGTTCGACGAGTGCTTTCTGCCGGGC
Source organism: Gimesia sp. (assembly GCF_040219335.1). Lineage (NCBI taxonomy): Bacteria > Pseudomonadati > Planctomycetota > Planctomycetia > Planctomycetales > Planctomycetaceae > Gimesia > Gimesia sp. The sequence goes on from NZ_JAVJSQ010000019.1 coordinate 3,524, forward strand.
ATCGTCTTCGACCGACAAGAGGGCCTGAGCGACGCCGGCGCGGGAGGCATCGAACTGGTCCTCGGGCAGATGTGGCTCACGAATGATATGGGCATAGATTTTGAGGGTTTCGCCGATCTTGTCCGCGAGGGTTGCCCCGGTGAAGGTGATGTGGGCGTTGGAGACGCCTTCGTGTCGCTGAACGCCGAGGTTGTCGAGGGCACTGGAGAGCTGCTGGCTGTCGTACTCCCCTGCTCCGCGGGAGATCAGATCGGCGAGGATGCTGGCGGTGCCGTGTTTGTCGGGGGGATCGTAAATGCTGCCGCCGGGGACCATGATCGTGAATGCGGCCGACTGGACGTCGGGCATCGACTCGGTCACCAGTGTCAGCCCGTTTGGAAAACGATGCGTTTGAATCAGTTGTTTGCCCATACGGGTTGCAACCTTCCTGACTGGAGAGACGGTATAAACTGTGAGCAGAACGGGCGTCGCGGTGGGTCTCGGCTGAAGGGAGACAGCGTTTGTCGTTCTGCAGTTGGATGTTATCGGAAATACTGGGGCGATCTTAGCGACTCGGCTGGTGAATTGGTAGTGTCATTTCGGGCTGGGATGGGAGTGTTGCTGCAAATGGTTGAGATGAATTGGGGGAGGCTGAGATCGGGTTTTATCGATTGGGGAGGTTTCTGTTTTTTCACTGTTGGACAAGCCAACAGATGGCGCCCTACGGAAGGGGTTGGGGAGTTGAATATGGATTGTATCGTTGAGCTGGGACCTCCTGTTGCCTGCGGCAATCTCGGATTGCATCCGAGACCACCCGGTGTGGAGGTGCTGAGGGAAGCTTTCGCAATGTTTTACTGTCAGTTTCCTGCTCGCTGTGCTCGCCCCGAATTACATTCGGGGCTATCCATGTGGGGTTCAGTGGTGTTGATAAAAGTGAGAAAAAATTGTCAGGCGCTGGACATATTGGGGGTTGTTGATGTTAAGATGGGATGAGAGATGATTCCGGCAGCGTTCCCGTTTCAACTTGAGTCCCTCCCGAAGAATCCCCCCAGACAAAGGAATCCCCTGGTGCGAGCACATAACAAGTCGACAGCAATGAACCGAATTTCCAGAAGACGATTCCTGCGCCGGAGTCTGGCTGGAGTGGCAGGTATGGGAATAATGAAGATGATCTCCGACTCAATTCAGGCTGCAGAGAAAAAGGCATCACCCCAGCATTTACGCGTCGAAAAGATCGAGCGAACGACGGTGAAAGTTCCCTATCGTGAAGTGCCTGCCCGGAACATGGCACGCGAATTACCGCATTGGCAGTATACCGAAATTGTGGAAGTGCATTTGAAATCGGGGCACGTTGGCTTCGGTGAGACGCTGCTCTATTACACCTGGAACGCCACTTCAGATGAAGCCGTAGAGCGGGCGCAGGGTAAGAATGCGGCCGAGCTGATGTGGGATGACGATCTGGGAGCTGGGTTGCAGATGGCGCTGTTTGATGCGGTCGCGAAAGCAGCAGAAGTTCCCGTGCATGCGTTGCTGGGGAGGAAGGTTCACGACAAGACTCCCCTTTCATGGTGGAATATTGATACTTCGGTTGAGGATATGGCGCTGGAATGTGCCGAGGCTTACAAGCAGGGTTACATGTCCTACAAGACGAAAGGACGTCCGTGGTACGACGTGTGGGCCCAGGTTGAAGAGGCCAGCAAAGTGGTGCCGAAGGAGTTCAAGATCGACATGGACTTCAACGACACGCTGCTGGACGCAGAGCGTGCCCTGCCGATCCTGGCAGATCTGGCGCAGTATCCGCAGGTCGATATTTTTGAATCTCCGATTTTCCAGGATGACGTGGCGGGAAACAAAATTCTGATGGCGGCGACCGATGTAAATATCGCCATGCATTATGGAACGCCCGACCCGCTGATTGCGATTCGCGAAAACATCTGCGATGGCTTCGTGATCGGGCATGGTGCGCGCGAGCTGATGGCATCGGGAGCCGTGGCTGCGATGGCGGATAAACCGTTCTGGTTACAGCTGGTGGGTACGGGGATTACGGCTGCTTTCTCGCTGCATTTCGGTGCGGTGCTGAGTCATGCCACCTGGCCTGCTGTGAATTGTCACCAGTTGTACAAGTACAATCTGTTGACGGAGCCGATTGTGGTCAAAGAAGGGTTTGCTCAAGTCCCTGACAAGCCGGGCCTGGGATATGAACTGAATCGGGACATGCTTGAGAAGTTACGCGTCGAAAAACCGGAGTCTCGTCCTGAACCGCCGCGTTTGATTGAAACGACGTGGAAAGACGGACGGAAGATGTACTTCGGCAACACGGGTGAAGTCAACTTTGTCCTGAACCCGGCCCGCGATGGTAATGTGCCTTACTTTGAGCGGGGCGTCGACACGCGACTGGTTCCGAACGATGGTTCAAAGGAATGGAAAGAACTGTATCAGAAGTCGAACACCAAGCCGTTATTAATCAAAGGATAGGCGACGGCAGCCAGCAGCATGTTCGAAGAGAACTGATTAAGAACCGGAGCGTGAACCCTGCTTAGAGCGAGGGAGCTTCGACGTAGTGGCTGGGTTTGTAGAGGGTCCGTGTGAGGCGGAAGCCGATCGACCGGTAGAGGTTGATGGCGGGTTCATTCTCGGCGGTGACTTCGAGGTAAGCCCGTTTGACACCGGCTTCGCGGAAACCGATAAGGCATTTGGTGACCAGTGCCCTGCCGAGTCCGAGTCCGCGGTGTTTGGGGGTGATGCCGACGTTCTGAATCGCCCCCATGATGCGGCTGGGGACGATGGCCTGAATCGTGCCACAGTCGACGGGTTCTTCATTGCCCATGCCGTCCCAGGTAATGAGCCAGGTACCGCCGGGCAGGAAGTTGCGTTGTGTCGAGATATCACGCATCAGTTTGCGACAGCCGTCGATGTCTCCCAGGCAGGGAAAGACGCGGGCGTCGAGTTCGGAGCGGAAGCTGTGGTACTTGGTGATGGCGTGACGGTCGAGCGTGGTCAGTTCCCAGGGACACCAGCGGTAGCCTTCGGGCAGTGGGTCGTCTACCAGGCGCGCGTTGAGCAGGTCGATTTCCATGCGGAATCTACGAAAGTATGTTTCGGTGAAGTCCATGAGAAGCTCGCTGCTGCACGAGGAGTCGGATCGAAAACGGACCGGATAATTAGAATACTTAATTTTACCATTCTCTATACTAGTGTCAATCTGGGGAGTTCGATTCGGCAGGAAAGCGCTGATTTTCCTGTAGCGGGTGCCTGTCGTGGCTGATGTACCCGATGGTAGCAGTTCGCGTGATTTACTTAAAATGCGGGCTGGAACTGTCCAATGAAGAAAAACAGGAGATGCGAATTCAAATTTCGAGGTTTTCACTCAAGTTCCGGGAGTGGTGCTGCGGGATTGTCGGATCTGAAATTGTGGCTGTTTCCCTTAGTTGAAAAAACGGGTGAAACTTCTAGAATGAACTAACCGTTAGAGTTCATGTTTCCTGGTGAACATGATGACTCCCCGCCTCTGTTCCTACCCTGTTTGGAGTGATTCTCACAGTGACCGACAACAGTAACCTTGACGAATTGGTAAAACAGCATCAGGACATACTCGATGCTCACACGCGCGAGCACGTGCAGTGGCACTTCAATCCGGAAACGGGATCTCCCTACTGGCTGGAAAAAGCGAAGTCGTTCGACTTCGATCCGCTGACCGATGTGAACTGCTTCGAGGACTTGAACAAGTTTCCGCTGTTCGAAGATGATGAACTGCGGGGCGGGCCGGTTGATCGCTGGATTCCCAAGGCACTGCAGGGGAAGCCGACCTACGTCTTCGAGACTGGCGGTACGACAGGGATTCCCAAGTCACGCGTGGTAATCGACGACTTCCGTATCGACTATGAAAACTTCAGCGATACCCTGCCCGATGAGTATTTCCCCAAAGGCGCCAACTGGCTGATGCTGGGCCCGTCGGGGCCGCGTCGTCTGCGTCTGGCTGTTGAGCACATGGCTCAGCATCGGGGCGGGATCTCCTTCTGCGTCGACCTCGACCCCCGCTGGGTGGTCAAGCTGATCAAGAAAGGCAAGATCGACGAAGTTAAAGAATACAGTAATCACGTGATCGATCAGGCAATGACGATCCTGAGTGCGGGGCATGACATCAAGTGTATGTTTACCACTCCCAAACTGCTGGAAGCCCTGGCCATGCGTCTGATGGACGAAGGTTCGAGCATCGAAGAAGCCGGCATTAAAGGGATCTTCTGTGGTGGAACCGAATTCACACAACAGTGGTACCGTTTTGCCCGAGAAGAGCTGCTGGGTGAGAACGTCTTCATCACCCCGACCTACGGCAACACGCTGATGGGGCTGGCCTGCGGTAAGCCATTCGATCCGGCTGACAACTACAAAATCACTTATTATGCACCGCAGCCCCGTGCTGCGATTCGCGTGGTTGATTTCGACGATCACACCAAGGTGGTGGGTTACGGTGAAACCGGCCGCGTGAAGCTGTTTACCATGACTAAAGAACTGTTCATTCCCGGTTTCCTGGAACGCGATGAAGGGGAACGCGAAGAGCCACACGTCAAGTATCCCTGGGATGGCGTGAGTGGTGTGCGTCCCTTCCACAAAATTGCTTCGTCGACCACGGTGGGCGTTTACTAAGACGCAAGTGCTCGAGCAGTCAGAGATCGGCGACCGTCATTCAGGCGGTCGCTGTTGTTCCGACTGTCTGTACCGGATTGAACTTCTGAACTATTTTGCCTGGATGCAAATTGCTGCCTGATTTGCATTGAATTCACAAAGGATAGCCGCCGTGCTGGAAATACCTGTACTTCGCTGGGGTACCCCTTACGAAAGTTTCGACCAACAGGAAGTCGTTCATTTTGAAACAGGCGAGCCTCTCGCCAAAGTGCATCAGGCCAACGCCGGTCTGGTGAAAATGGACATGCGGAAAGCACAGCGGGCACGCGACCTGCTGCGAGAGATTCCGATTCCCAAGCTGCTGGAAATCTGCAAGAAAGCAGCCGAACTCTACATGACGGCGGAACTTCCGCTGGGCAACGGAACACAGACTCCCGAAGAGTTCTGCCGGATTCAGTCTGCCAGTACCGGGATGCCCGAGTGGATGTGTGCCAGCAACATGAAGAAGGTTTCCTTCGTGCTGGAACACATGGACGAGATTCTCGACGCCCTGACCCGCGGTCTGCCACTGGATATTCTGACAAAGGGGTATGGTAAAGAAGAGCGTGGCGTGATGCTGAGCTATCAGGCCAATTCGCCGGTACTGGGACTCGTGCTACCTTCTAACTCACCAGGCGTGCACACACTCTGGATGCCGATCCTGCCGATGCAGATCGGCCTGGTACTGAAGCCGGGATCATCTGAGCCCTGGACCCCTTATCGGATGACCGAAGCCTTCTGCCAGGCGGGGATTCCGCGGGAATGTATCTCCGTCTATCCGGGACCTCACGATGTGGGTTCCACGGTGACCGAGCTCTGTAAGCGGGTGATGGTCTTCGGCGGTCAGCAGACCATCGATAAGTACAAGGCGAACCCGAACGTGCAGGCGCACGGTCCCGGATTTAGTAAGATTCTGATTGGCGACGATGTTGTGGACCAGTGGGAAGATTACCTCGACCTGATCGTGGACAGTATCTACCTGAACGGTGGTCGCAGTTGCGTCAACGCATCCGGCGTCTGGGCATCGCGGCATACTGAAGAGATTGCAGACGCGATCGCCAAACGGCTGGGACCGGTTGGACCAACCTCGATGACCGATCCCGAAGCTCCATTGGCTGCGTTCACCATGACCGGTGCCGCCAAGGCGATGAATGGTCAGATTGAAGAAGGACTCAAAGAGTCCGGCGTGACCGAAGTGACTGAAAAGTATCGCGACGGTGATCGATTGATCGAGATGGAACGCTGCGATTATCTGCGTCCGACCATCGTGCACTGTGACAATCCCGACGCGACGCTGGCGAACACCGAGTACATGTTCCCCATGGCATCGGTCGTGAAATGCGAACAGAAAGACATGCTGAAAAAGATCGGCATGACGCTGGTCTGCTCTGTATTTACTGAAGATCAGGACTGGACGCAGCAGCTGCTGGATGCAACACAGATCGACCGGTTGAATATCGGTCCGGTGAAGACGAATGCTCTGAACTGGTTGCAGCCGCACGAAGGGAATATTGTCGAATTCCTGTTCCGGGCGCGTGCCTTCCAGAACGAACCTCCGGCCGCTCACTGAGCCGGCCAGGTTACATGTTTCGAATTCTCACTGCAGACCGTCTGGTGAAAATCAGGCGGTCTGAATCAGTGAGGAGTGAGTCTGCTCCCGGATCTGGCTGGCCAGTGCTTCAGGAGAATCTGACATCAACCATTGCACGATTCGCCAGTCGGACCACCGCGGATCGGGATCGCTGGAAGGACCTGCGATGAAGCCGAGGTGTCCCCCCTGCTCTGTGAGATACAGGGTGACCTTGTCGTGGTTCGCGAGTTTTTCAATCGCGGGCTGGTAGGATTCAAACGGGATCAGCGGGTCGTCCTTGGCGGAGATAATCAGCGTCGGAACCGAGATTTCCGGCAGGACATCACAGGGGCTGCAGCGGTTGTAATAATCTTCGGCAGACTCAAAACCGGCCAGCGGTGCAGTGAACTGATCGTCGAATTCAAGTAGCGTGCGTGGATAGTTCGCTCCGGTGATTTTGTGAGTGTGTTCCTGGTACTGATGCGACTTGCGGATCTGTTTGATGAGGTTCGTTACAAAGTGCCGCTGGTAGCGACCGAATAGAGGTTTGCCAAATACATGGACACTTTCTGCGAGGCGGAGCGGCGGATTGAGGACCAGCGCCCGATCGACGAGTTCCGAACCCGGTTTGTGACGGGCAAGGTAATTCAGTGTGATTGTGCCGCCGAGGGAAAAACCCACGACGCCGATCGGCGAACGCGGGCACATGAACTCGATCTGTTCGAGGGCGACCTGCAGGTCGTGAAAGCTGCCGGCGTGGTACGGAGATTTAGCAAGTCCCGTCCCTGCCCCACAGCCGCGGAGATCCATGCGAAACACACGAACTCCCCGCGCATTCAGCTTATGTGCCAGGCGGATCATGTAAGAACTCTGGTGACATCCCGACAAGCCGTGCAGCAGGATTACTACGCGGTCCCCCGGTTTCCAGGGGCCCGGGCAGTCATCGTGCAGAATCAACAGGTCGCTGTCAGGCAGGCGGCACGAATGCTGCTCTGCCTGATAGGGCGTTTTCACACGCGAGTGAAACTGCCCTACGATCGTCTGCAGATGAGGGTTTTTATAGAGACGATGCGGCACAAACGGTGGAAATACCAGATCACTCTTCATTCAGCTTGATTCCTGCGGAACACACTTGAAATTAGCGAATCAGACGAAGGCCGCGGTGGTCGGCTTGATGGTCAGATCCTGAACGTGAGCACGAGGCGGTAACTGGCTGATCATCAAAACGGCAGCAGCAACGTCCTCGGGCTGCAGAATTTTGGCGCGATGTTCTTTGCTGACGGGCACAGGCCGTTCGTCCAGAATCGGAGTTTCAACTTCACCCGGGTATATGGTGGAAACTCGAATCCCACGGTCTTTTTCCTCCTGGGCGACGGTGGTTCCCAGCGCAGTCATCGCAAACTTGGATGCATTATAGGCGACGCCGCCGAGCAGAGCAGCCCGCAAACCGGAAATCGAACAGATATTAATGATCAGTCCGTCCTGGCGTTCCCGCATCTGGGGCAAAACCGCCTGCATGCAGTTGAAAGCTCCGGTCGCGTTAACAGTCATCAGGCGATCCCAGTCCTCCGGGGAGACAACTTCCATGGAGCGGTCTCGGCAGTTGATGCCGGCACAATGGACGAGGATGTCAATCTGGCCCAGTTTCTCGTTGGCTGCTTTGAAGAAAGCCGCAACGCTGTCACGATCGGCGACATCGATCACATGGTAGTCAACTTTGCCTTCGGCCTTGGCAGCAACTTTCTCCAGTGGTTCCTGACGACGGCCACCCACGACGACATCCGCACCGGCCTGGGCTAATATGAGGGCACAGGCCTCTCCGATTCCAGTCCCTCCCCCGGTAACAACAACTTTCTTATTTTCTAATCCTGGCATGTTTCTGTTTCTCAATCTGGTGATATAGACAGGTGGGTCAATTCAAGGCGGGTCCTCAGTTGGAACCTGTCCCAATCTTACGAAAAATCAGATTGAAAAGAAATGATGTGCAGAGGGAAACCGGGATAATTCAGGCTTCCGCAGGCGTCTGTACAGAGGGTTTTCGACGCGGGGGCGCGAAGAGAAATGTGAGCAGAACCAGCAGCCCGAACAGCGTATAGCAGACCGTAAAGACCCAGGGAGCCGCATCGAAAAAGAGCGCATCATGGACCCAACTGGCAATAAAATCACCCTCATAAGAGGTTTCTCCCGCCTGGTCACGCAACCATTTTTCCAGCGTGGTCAGCGGACAGACGATACCCAGCAGGGATTCGGCTACGACGAACAGAATCGAACCCAGGTGGATCAGCCGGAATTTGAAATTGCGAATCCAGTTCCATCCGGCCAGGGCGCCGAGCATGATCAGCAACTGTCCGATCAGAACGAACAGCACAAAGGTGAAGTGAATCACCACAATGGTATCCGCGGCCAGCTTGCTCAGAAATTGGGTATCGTGAAAATTCATCTCCACTTCTTCACTTCTTCCAGCGAGACAGGAAACTGTAGACGGGAATAACTTTTAATCCAGAGGCTCTCTCTTAGGAGACGCCGGGTTGATTGAATATTCCTGAAAATGAGAGAGAATTCTCAAATTGTACCGAACTGGACTCTGAGTGGCGATTTGTGAAAATGAAGTTATGATGATTGGCAGCACGACTTATATTCAGTTCAAGGAGACTTCGCTATAATGGCGTTGAGTTCCGAATGACCGTCGATATCATGCTCAATCGATGAGTCAGCCATGAAGATGGATATAGGTGTGTTGATGACGGGACGTCGAATTTTGGGAACACGCATCGGAAAAGAAACTGTGAAGTCATCCGCAGAACAGCAACAGAATGAGGGACGCTCTGCCTCGGCGAAGTCTTCAGTCGCAGCAGACGCGCGTTCTACTAATCGCGGGACGGAAACGCTGATGAGAAAAGTGCGGCGGGGACGATTACGGTTACCGATCACCTTAAGTGTCGTACTGATGATCCTGAACGTCGCACTCATGGTGTTCTGGATCATTCTGGCGGCGCAAATCTACTGGTGGACGGCCCTGGCGATCGGTACGGTCGTCTTCGTGTTGATTCTGGTGGGACTCTCGCTGTATCTCGTGCTGACCATCAAGGAAGTTCGCCTGAATCAACGTCAGTCTGATTTTATCGACAGTGTGACGCACGAACTGAAAACACCACTCGCTTCGCTGAGACTTTACCTGGAAACACTACAGCTTCGTCAGCTTTCTGATGAGCAGCGAGGCGAATTTTATGTCACGATGAAGACTGAGCTGGAACGACTGGATCATCTGATTTCGCAGCTCCTGGAGGTGAAACGTCTGGATGCGCTGGGGATGCAGTCCGATCCGGAAGACATTCTGCTGGAACCTTTGATTCGCCACTGTGCCAAGCTGGAATGTAATCGTCGTCAACTGGATATCGACCAGGTATGCGAGTTCGATTTTGAGGCCGCCACGGTACATACACGCAGAATTCTACTGGAAATGATCTTTCGCAACGTGATCGACAATGCCATCAAGTATGGCGGTGATGTGCCGAAGGTTCAGATTCAAGTTCGCGTGAGCAGTGGTGGCCGGGTGATTTCCCGAGTGATGGATAATGGCGAAGGGGTCGATCCGGAAATCCGCAAAGAGATCTTTAAAATCTTCTATCGAGGCGAAAGTGAGCTGGAGCGGCGCAAAACAGGAACGGGACTGGGCCTGTATATTGTACGGACACTGGTACATCTGCTGGGCGGCAAAGTCACCGTACATGATCGACTGGACCAGGCCGGGAGCGTATTTGCCATCGATTTGCCAGGGAAAGCGGAAGCATGAAGTTACTTGTTGTTGAAGACGAAAAAGCACTCGCACAGGGTTTAAAGTTCAACTTCGAACAGGAAGGTTATACGGTACTGACTGCCGAGGACGGTCCCACTGCGATCCGTCATTTCGAAGAATGCTATGAGTCGGACGGGGAGAGTATTGACCTGGTCGTACTGGACCTGATGCTGCCGGGAATGAGCGGATATGAAATTGCCAAGGAGATCCGCCGGATCGACGAAGTCGTGCCAATCCTGGTCCTCAGTGCCCGCGAGCTGAGTGAAGACAAGGCCTACGCCTTCGATTGCGGGACCGATCAGTATATGACGAAGCCGTTCGCCCTGCCCGAACTGTTGAGCCGCGTCAAGAACCTGCTCAAGCGGAAAAGCCTGGTCCAGAAAGCACCAGTCACGACGCGGAAGATGCCCAATGAATACCAGTTCGGTAATGTGACGGTGGACTTTGAAGCATTTGAAATCGAAGTCGATGGCGAGAGGAAAAGCCTGACCAACCTGGAGTTGCGGCTGCTCCAGTATTTCATCGAGCATGAGGGAATGGTGCTGACGCGAGCCCAGATTCTGGACGACGTCTGGGGCGAGCAATCTGCCTTTGTGACCACCCGTACCATCGATAATTTCGTGCTGCGGCTGCGAAAACTGGTCGAGAGCAATCCTGCCGAACCAGTGCACATTGTTTCCGTACGTGGGGCCGGATATCGCTTCATGCCGGAAGAAATGTCGGAGTGATCGAGTGGACAAGTGTGCGATTTCTTGAGGGTTTTCGGCTCTAAGCCCTGAAATTGCAGACTTTTTTTAACTTTGACATAACTTTGACAATTATATGACCCTTCCCAGACACCTCGTGACGAACTCATTGTTAGAATTCCGCCCAAGTGAGAGATCAGCGGAAGTCTGGTTTCTGCAAATAAACCATCAAGACATCTAACGAAACGATGAGGATATTATGGCGAGTGTCATCTTAGAGCAACCTCCTGAGAATCAATCCACGGTTACAGCTCAGCCGAAGAAATCCAAAAAACGCGAAGAGCGCGAGCAGATCATTTCCAGGTTCCACAAAGAGAACCTGAAATGGAGTAATGTGGACTGGGTCATTCTGTTGTGGATGGCAGGCATTCACATCGGTGCTGTCGCGGCGTTTTTCTTCATCTCCTGGCAGGCCGTCGTGACCTGTCTGGTACTGCACTGGGCCACCGCCAGTATTGGCATCTGCCTGGGCTACCACCGTTACCTCTCACATAAATCCATGAAGCTGCGTGCTCCTGCTGAGTTCTTCGTGTTGCTCTGTGGCGTGCTGTCGGGCGAAGGTTCACCGCTGACCTGGGCCGCGACTCATCGCCTGCATCACCAGAAATCTGACAAGCACGGTGATCCGCACTCTCCGTTTGAGGGAACCTTCTGGTCTCACCTGCTCTGGCTGTTCGTTTATCGCAGCAAGGAAGTCAACCAGAAGTTCTTCGAGCACTATGTGCCCGACATGAAAGATCGTAAGATGCTGCAGTTCTTCGAAAAGACCTACGGACTCTGGGTGGTTGGTTCCGGCTTCGTCCTGTTCGGCATTGGATACGCAATGGGCGGAATGTACATGGCCTGGTCAATGCTGCTCTGGGGCCTGTGTGCCCGGATGGCATTTGTTTACAACTCAACCTGGTTTGTGAACTCCGCGACACACCTGTGGGGTTACCGCAACTATGAAACGACCGATCAGTCCAAGAACCTGTGGTGGGTCGCAATCGTCGCTTACGGCGAAGGCTGGCATAACAATCACCACGCCCATCCTTCCGTGGCACCCGCCGGTCACCGCAAATGGGAATTCGACATTACCTGGTGGTCCATCAAAGCACTGCGGGCTATCGGGCAGGCATACGATGTTAACGATCGGATTCCTCAGAAGAATGCCGAGCCGGAAATTGATCCGGAGCCTGGTAAGAACGGTATCGTAGTCGCGAAGTAAACACGTTCATTGAATAAATATTGAAAAAGCCCTGACTGGCGAAAACCGGTCAGGGCTTTTTTTATGCATGAATGAGATTAAAGAGGATGTCAGCCTTGTTTAATCTGTTCCAGATACCCCGGTCTTAAGACGTTTTCGCACCACTGAGCGGCTTTGAGCAGATCGTCAAATTTATCGGGATGTCCAGTGATCTGGATTCCCAGCGGCAGGCCGGTCTCACTGACAGCGACCGGAATGGTGATCGTCGGGAAACCGGTCAGGCTCCAGGGGGCATTCATACCAGGATTCCCGGTCGTTGTCGTGTCGGGAGCTGCTCCAAAGGTGGCGGGAGAGATCAGGATTTCGGAACGGGCGAAACAGCGTCGCATGATCTGGCTGATTGTATTCTGGTAGTCCAGGCAGGCCTGATAGCGTTCCTGGGAAACTCCCCTGCCCGCTTCGAGGACGTCGCTGATCGCAGGACCATAATGTTCCCGGTTCTGTTCGTAATCCTCGCCTAACTGGTGCAACATTTCGTACTGCATCAGGCTCAAGTGCTCTTCCAGGATCGAATCAAATTCGGATGGCAGTGGACATTCTCGAATCGGAGCACCAGCGGCGTTCAGTTCATCGGAAGCCATTGTGAGCGCCTGTTGCATTTCGGGTTCCGCACGCGCTGAGAAAAAACCGGAAAGCCAGCCGATCCGCGGTGGTTCGATCACCGGCTCCACGAGTAATGGCAGATATGTCGCCTGGTCGGTCATACAGTCCAGCATGATAACCAGGTCAACCACGGTTTGGGCAATCGGTCCGACATGATCCAGATGATCCGAGAGCAGGATGACGCCATTTCGGTCAACCATTCCAAATGTGGGCTTCAGCCCGGCAACTCCGCAATACGCAGCCGGGCGAATGATGGAGCCTCCGGTCTGGGTGCCCACTGCAGCCAGGCACATGCCTGCAGCGACAGCGGCGGCAGAACCACTTGACGAACCACCAGGCGTGTGTGCCTTGTTCCAGGGGTTACGCGTAGGGGGCGGATCAAAACTGGCAAGTTGCGTCGTCACTGTTTTGCCGGGAAAGACAGCACCTTCCAGCCGCAAATTAGCGACCAGTCTCGCGTCCTGGGAGGCAGGGGTCTCGTCGCGCGATTCCAGCCCGGCCCGGGTGGGCATACCTTTGACATCGATGATGTCCTTGATGCCGACGGGGATGCCATGCAGCGGACCCCGCCAGACGCCTCGTTGAATTTCCGCGTCCAGTTCATCAGCCTGTTGGAAGGCGGACTCGCGATCAAGGTAAGCCCAGGCGTGGATGACATCTTCTTCCGCATCGATTTTTCGGAAGCACTGTTCCAGAAGTTCGCGGCACGAGAGCGTGCCTGCCTTGAGGGCCTGTTGTGTGTCTGCGATGGTTTGAGGTGGTGTCTGGAACAGATTCATAATCGGTTTCTGATATATGGGTGCGGATTATCACAGGTTTTTTTGATTTTCAATGATTCCGGGTCGGAAATCAAATGGCAGTGGGTTGACGATTGGAAAATTAGCTCCATAATGCATGGTTCACGCGTTGATACGCTATCAATTCAGGGGCGGAATGCTGTCCCCGAGTATGGTGGGGTAGTCGTTGACCGGGTCAGATCTTAACCGAAGCAGCCCACAGCGGTTTATTCCAGGTGTACGAGGGGGCAGTATTTCGCCCCTGTTTTTATTTCCCGTGTCGATTCGCGATGCAGATCTCAATCAGGGCTACTCTCTCACTGGATAAACAGCCCGGAGTCTCCTATTGTAGATGTTTGAGCAGTCAGACGATTGCCGTTTGCCAAACAATGCCTCTATTTGATTTCGATCTCTGAAGTTACGCATGTCCAAACAATCACTACAGTACACCGTGCTGGCCCGTCGTTTTCGCCCGCAAAACTTCTCGGAAGTGGTGGGACAGGAAATGGTCGCCCGGGCGCTGCAGAACGCCATCCGGGGAGACCGGGTTGCCCACGCCTACCTGTTTACCGGTGCCCGCGGAGTCGGTAAAACGTCGATGGCCCGAATTTTAGCCAAGGCGCTGAACTGTCCCAACACGCAGGATGGAATTCCCTGCGGCGAGTGCGAAATCTGTCAGAACATCGCGACAGGCAGCGATGTCGACGTACTGGAAATCGATGGTGCCTCGAACCGCGGGATTGATGATATCCGATCTCTGCGGGCCAATGTCAATGTGCGTTCGATGCGATCGAAATACAAGATCTACATCATCGACGAAGTGCACATGCTGACGAAAGAGGCCTTCAACGCGCTGCTGAAAACGCTGGAAGAGCCGCCTCCGAACGTTAAATTCATCTTCTGTACAACCGAGCCGAACAAGTTACCCGATACGATTCTGTCCCGTTGTCAGCGGTTCGATTTCGGATATATCGAAGAGACAAGTATCTGTGAGCGACTCAGGCAGATTGCGGAAGCAGAAGGGGTCACGGTTGCCGATGATGCCATCCAACTGGTTGCCCGGCGGGCCGGCGGTTCAATGCGTGACAGCCAGTCCATTTTTGACCAGCTGCTTTCGTTTGGTGAAGATAAACTGACTGCAGAAGGCGTGCACCGTATTCTGGGGACTGCCAGTGATGAGCGTTTGATTGAACTGCTGGATGCGTTGATGCAGCAAAAGCGGGATGTGGCGCTCTCACTGTTTGATGCGGCCCTGACCTCAGGCGTGCAGCTCAATGAGCTGGTTGATCAGCTCCTGAATTACCTGCGCGATCTGTCGGTCGTGGCGAGTGGCGCCAATGATGTTACGCTGCTGGCCATCTCGGAAAATAATCGGGAGAGCCTGCAACGACAGGCAGAGGTCTGGGGGATTCATACCTGTCTGGCCGCGTTTCAGGTATTGAATGAATCGCGGAATAAAATGTTCCGCGCCAGCCATGGTCGTGCCCTGGTCGAGCTGGCGTTGATCCGGATGTCTCTGCTGGAAGACCTCGACCAGTTGTGTGCGTTTGTGAAATCAGGAGGGGCTGTGCCAGCGATGGCAGCCGCTCCCCCTCCCGCGGTCTCCGCAGCCCCGGTTTCGGCTCCCGCTCCCCCTCCCCGGGAAGCCCCTTCCCGTCCGGAACCAGCTCCTCAACCGGCTGTCGATCAAAAAAAAATTGAAAAAAAAAATGAAAATCAATCGGTTGTAGCGTCAAATTCAATTGAAAGCACTCCTCCTGCCCGGGATTTGATTCCACTACGGGCTGGGATGGAAAGTTTACTGTTGTCGCAACTTATTGAAAATACAGGGGATCTGTTGAAAGACTCCCTGAAGGGAGTGGCGTCAATAGCAATTTCTGGGCCGAAACAGCTGGATTTACAATTCTCCAAGAGCTATAATTTCGCAAAACAATACTGCGAACGACCTGAGATGTTGGTCAAACTCGAAGCAGCATTGGAAAAACTGACAGGAGAGCGGGCCAAGATCCGCCTGATTGTTCAGGAGCCAGCAGAGGCTGAAGAGGCCGCAGATGAAAATAACACACTGGCACAAAAAAAACGGGTAGAAAAACGAGATCTGGCACCTGCTGGAGATGAATTTCTGCAAGAGGCTCTGACTGTGTTTAATGCCCAGAGCGTGCGAGTGGATGTCTTAAAAGTCAAAACGGAAGAGAAAAAAGAGGAATCATAGCCATGTTTAAAGGACTGGGAAATCTGGCCGGCATGATGAAGCAGTTTTCGGAAATGCAGGGACGGATGCAGGAAATGCAGGACAAACTGGCCAAGCTGAAGTTCGAAGGCGCCGCAGGTGGTGGCATGGTGACTGTAGAAGCAAACGGCCAGCAGAAAATTCTGGGTGTCACCATTGATCAGACACTGATGGAGAGCGGTGATAAGGAAATGCTGGAAGATCTGGTTACCGCAGCAACCAATGCCGCTCTCGATAAAGCCCGCGAAGGCGCAGCGGAAGAAATGGCTCAAATCACAGGAGGTCTGAATATCCCCGGTCTCGATGAGGCATTGTCCAAGTTCAATCCCAATTCATAGGCTGAGGGGCTCCTCCCCCTGATTTCCAGCCAGGCTCGCTGGTTCTCGTTCATCGATTTCTCATTTTAAAGAGTTCACTTTTATGTCGTTTCGTGGAAGAGAGAATCAGTCTCATCCTTACGGTTCCAGCGTGGGGCAATTGATTGACCAGTTTGCTACGCTGCCCGGAATCGGTCGCAAGTCGGCGGAACGTCTGGCACACTATGTCCTCTCGATTCCTGAGGCCGAGGCGCGTCAACTGGCAGATGCCATCATTGCCGTAAAACAGGCGATTCATCCCTGCAAGATCTGCTTCAACCTGACCGAACACGAAGTCTGCAGTATCTGTGCGGATCCGCGACGGGATAAAAAACTGGTCTGCGTTGTCGAGCAGCCCCGGGATGTGGTTTCTCTGGAAGCCACCAGTTCATTTCAAGGTGTGTATCATGTGCTGCAGGGGCGAATTTCTCCCCTGGAAGGAGTCGGTCCCGATGATTTGACGATCAATGCCCTGGTGCGACGTGTGAAGCAGGATGGTGTTCAGGAAATTATTATGGCTACCAATCCGACCCTGGAAGGGGACGGGACTGCGCTCTACATTTCGAATCTGCTCGAACACGAAAATGTGGAAATTACCAGGCTGGCGCGCGGAATTGCTTCCGGGAGCGTCCTGGAATTTGCGAATAAAGAGATGTTGGCGGATGCCTTGCAGGGACGACAAAGGTTCTAGGTTTTCATTTTCATTTG
The DNA here is from genome assembly GCF_040219335.1 of Gimesia sp. NCBI lineage: Bacteria > Pseudomonadati > Planctomycetota > Planctomycetia > Planctomycetales > Planctomycetaceae > Gimesia > Gimesia sp. The sequence goes on from NZ_JAVJSQ010000019.1 coordinate 20,196, forward strand.
TTTCTTTAACAACCATGATGAGTTTGAATTCGGATAATATATGCATCTGAATATTTCACAACAAATGAAACTGGGCCAGCAGATGAAGCTGGCTCCCCGGATGATCCAGTCCATGGAAATTCTGCAGCTCCCGTTACAGGCGCTGGAGGAACGCATTGACCAGGAGCTGGCAGAGAACGTCTGCCTGGAACGCGTCAGCGATACTGAAGGGACAACCGATACCGAAACGGAACTGATGCGGAGTCAGGCTGACGACGATGCCAACAGTTACAAGCTCGACGAAAAAGAGATGGTCGCCGGCAACGAAACCAACAACGAGTCCGATTTCGAACGGCTGCTCGAGATGGCAGAACAGTGGCCGGAAGACAATGTGACTTCCGCGACCAAGCCTTCGTCGAACCGGATCAGCGAAGACATCGAACGCAACAACGATGCGGTCGCCAATATTTCAGAACGCCAGCAGACCATTAATGAATACCTGTTGGAACAGTTTCATTACTTTTCCTGCTCTCACGAGATCAAGGACTTCGGCGAATATCTGATTCAGAACCTCGACCATAATGGTCGGCTGCAAAGTTCCCTGCCCGAGATCGTGCAGGTCTATGGAAAATCAATCTCGCAGGAAGAGGCCGAGACCGCCCTGCACCTCATTCAGAAATGCGATCCTCCTGGCGTGGGGGCGCGGGATCTGAAAGAGTGTCTGCTCCTGCAACTCAAACCGGATGCACCCTATCGCGACGTGCTGGTCACCCTGATCACGTCACACCTGGAAGATCTGGGGCAGAACCGGTTACCCGTCATCCAGCGTAAGACCGGCTATTCGATCGATACCATCAAAAATGCGATGTCCTATCTGCGTTACCTGGATCCATTCCCGGGACGTGGATTTGAATCGGAGCCGGTGTTGAAAGTGACGCCGGATGTCTTTGTCAAAAAAGACGAAAACGGCAAGTATGTGGTCGAACTTGAGAATGAGTACACGCCACCACTGCGGATCAGCCGACATTACGCGCAACTGCTCCGCAATAAAAATGACGATCAGACCAAAGACTACATCAAGAAAAAGATCGATGCCGCCAAATGGTTGATTGAAGCCATCGAACAGCGGCACAGCACTTTGAAACGCGTGGCGCAGGCGATTGTCGATTTCCAGACCGACTTCCTTGATAACGGTCCGGAATACATCGTCCCCCTTAAAATGCAGCAGATTGCAGATGTGGTGGGCGTACACGTCACGACGGTCTCGCGTGCCGTCGATGATAAATGGATCCAGACGCCGCGTGGCTTGTATCCTCTCAAGCGTTTCTTTGGCGGCGGTACCAAGACCTCCGACGGGGAAGACGTGGCCTGGGGCATTATCCGTCTCAAGATGAAAGAGATCATCGATGGAGAAGACAAAAGCAAACCGCTCAGTGATGATGCTTTAGTCGATGCCCTGGCGAAGGAAGGTTACAACCTCGCGCGACGAACTGTGACCAAATATCGCAAAGCGATGAATATCCCCTCATCTCGACAGCGGCGTGAGTATTAAGCGGTCACCACTTCAGAGTTGATGCTGCCAGCCACTTCGTTCCAGCGAAACGCGGGAACCGTCGGGCTGTTGCAGAAACGCTCCCTGCCCTGAGTTGATTTCACCCAGGTGCGTTAGTGGGATTGAGAGCGGGTTTTGTTCGAGCAGCTGTTGTCCGTCTTCAGGTGAGACGGTAAAGAGCAATTCGAAGTCTTCACCGTCGGAAAGTGCCTTCTGCAGACGCTCTGCTTCAGTCAGTACGCCAGAAAGACAGGCGTTGATGGGAATCTGCTCTGAGTGGATAATGGCTCCCACGCCTGATTCAGTCGTAATATGCTGCAGATCGGAAGCCAGACCATCGCTGACGTCGATCATCGCGTGCAGGGACACCGTTTCCCTGAGGAGCAAAGCTTCCCTGATGCGTGGCGTAAAGGTCAGGTGATGTGACGCCAGGCTGCCTCCCAGAGCGCCGGTAACGAAGATCCAGTCCCCGTCACGGGCGTTGGAACGTGTTATCGACTGCTGAGTCGGAGCCATTCCCATGACCGCGACGTTGATCACCAGTGGACCGTCCCAGGTGTTCGTGTCGCCGCCGATGACCACAACGTGAAATTCTCTGGCCAGATCAATCAGTCCCTGCATGACAGACTTGGCAAATTCAGCACCCCGCGAACGGGGTAACGCCAGACTGACGAGAGCGGAATGCGGTTCTCCCGCCATCGCGGCGATGTCACTGAGATTCACTGCCAGCGATTTGCGGCCGGCCAGTTCAGGAGTCGCAGGAGGAAACGTGAAATGCGTCCCTTCCATTAACATGTCGGTTGCCAGCAGCAGTTCCCAGCCCGCCTGCGGTTGCACAATGGCTGTATCATCGCCGATGCTCTGCAGATCATGCGGAGGAGTCGGACAACGTGTCTGGATCCATTTGATCAGATCAAATTCGTGGAAAGCGGCAGCCATAGGTGATTCTAAAAGCGGGGCTGGTTGGACTGTAAATCGAGTCTATGTGAGTTCGACAACGAAGCTCATCATATCAGACAAGAGCCCTGCCTGGCGAGTCGGTGAGGTACAGATTCTGTTTGCAGCCTGTTGCTCGAAGTCTGCGACTGTAAAACAAAGAACCCGGCACGCTTATACAAAAAGCGTGTCGGGCTGATGGATCCAGTTGATGAACTGAATGATGGATCTGTTAACTGAGCTTAAGGATTTCCAGCCAGATTCAGTGGCAGGTGTCCGTAGAGCGTTTCGTTCTGTCGCAGGATGTAGAACTTCAGCGGATTGAAGCTGGAAAGTTTGGAATTGCTCAGAACGTAGGACACGTTGCTGAGGTTCACGGTTTCCCAGATGTGCAGCCCGACGAGGATGTCACCCCGACGCATACCGTTCATGGCGGCAGGGCTGTGAGGACGTACGTCTTCGATCAGCATGCCTCCCTCATAACGAGGGCTCAGCAGGTGCTTCTGAGAGTCAGGGATCTTTGCCAGTTTAATTCCCAGGACTTCCCAGGTCTTCTCGGCAGTCGGGTCCATGGCAATTTCGTTGTTCTGGGCACGTACTACGGGAGCACTGACTGGAGTCGTCCGGGCAACTGTGCCGGCATCAGCCAGTGTGATCTGCACCGTCTGGGTTTTATCCTGACGACGAATCAGCAGGTCAATTGTATCGCCCGGTTTGTGTCCCATGAAAGCACGCTCAAGGTCAGCCCGGTCGACGATGTTGACCGAACCGGCTTTCATGATGATGTCGTCCTTCAGAAGTCCTGATTTTTCAGCGGGGCTATCTTTTGCTGGTACTTTCAGAACCAGCATCTGTTTGTCACCCTGCTTGATGTCTTTCGCATGGATTCCATGGTAGGTGTGATCGATCAACTCGCTGCTGATCAGGTCGGCGATGATCTGACGGGCATCGTCGATGGGAATCGCAAACCCGATACGCTGAGCACCAGCACGAATGGCGACGTTAATGCCGACAACTTCTCCGTCCAGGTTGAGCAGTGGCCCGCCGCTGTTTCCCGGATTGATGCTGGCATCGGTCTGGATCAGGTTCTTGTAAGACTGTTTTTCGTTAACTTCCACGTCCCGTGAGAGGGAGCTGATAATACCGGAAGTCACAGTATGTTCGTATCCGAAGGCATTACCGACGGCAATCACGGTTTCACCCAGCATCAGGTCCGAGGACGTACCGGGAGGCATGACGGTCAGTTTTTTGTTCGGGTTGATTTTGATAATCGCCAGGTCTTCGCTCTGGTTGGAAGAGACGATCCGGGCATTGTAGGTGCTGCCGTCAATCATGGTCACACGCAGCGCGTCGACGCCGTCGATGACATGATGATTGGTGACAATGTATCCACGGGGATCGACAACAATGCCGGTCCCCATACCGTTTACTTTGCGGCTCTTGCCGGAACCAAACAGTGAATCGTCGGTACGTGCTGTCTTTTCGCTGTGGATGTTGACCACAGACGTCTTAGCACGCTCAATGGCGCGGACAAGAGGCGTTTTCCGTACATCGGAAGCTATACTCTGCTCACATAGGGCACCCGCTCCTGTTGCAAGAATCAGAGTGCACAGTGTGAGTCTATAAAAGCACTTAATCATTCGGTGGCTCAGTTCATCGAGGTGGCGGTGCGATTACTCGCGTGTCCTAGTTCCATCTACCGACCGGAGGCGATCCATCAATGCTCCGTAGAACTGGGTATCGGAATGAATTCTTTGGTGTCTTAATTATGAACAGTCTCTCTGGAATAGTTTACCTAGTTGACAGGGCGTAAATTTAGGTAAGGCGTGCGGATTGTCGCGTTGTCGCTTTTCGGTTTCTATTTGGGGATTCCGAAAAAGGCTCATGCCGGCCAGATTGGATAGCTGCGGAGACCACCTTCAGACACTAAAATTAGACTGTGAACGGTGTTCAGGTTGCTTAATCCTGTTGATCTTGAGCGAGATCCTGCATTTTTCTGTAATTTGACAGCTTCTCCTGCATTTCAGATTTACCTTCGGGAGCAGCTTTCTGGATGGCGGATTCCAGTGTGTTTATGGCCAGATCGAGCTGGTCATTGGCCTGATAGGCAGTCGCTAATGTGTCAAGCAGATTGGCATCCTCTGACTCTGTCAGTTCACAGGCCTGTTTCGCATGCAGCACCGCTGCTTTGGGGTTTCGGAATTCCGGGGCCTGGCAGGTTGCGTAAAGCCAGGCCAGATCATTGTGTATGATCGGTGAGAGTGGATTGAGTTCAATCGCCCGCTGATAATCTTTTATCGCCGCTGCATATTGTTGTTTCTCTTCCCAGACGCCGGCTCGATTTCCAAATACTTGCGATACGAAGTTGTTGAGCTTGATTGCTTCGTCGAAGTCTTTCAGTGCCAGATCGGGTTTCCCCTGTTCCAGATAGGCGATGCCGCGGGCATTGAGTGAGTCCACTGTTTTGGGATTCCGTTTTAAAGCCCGATTGAAATCATCGATCGCGAATTTTGGCTGATGGTCTTCCAGGTAAAGCATGCCCCGCAGCTGATAGGCGTGTGCGCTGTGCGGGGCCAGTTTGATCGCGTGATTCAGATCGTCCAGGGCCGCCCGACTCTGCTGTTGTAAACGTCGAATACCGGCCCGGTTAATATACAGATGAGCGTTGTCTGGTTTAAGTTTGATTGCTGCTTCAATGTCAGCTATTGCCGACTCGTATTGTTTCAGCTCCTGGCGGGCAATAGCTCGGAGCTGGTATCGCTCCACGGTTGGCTTCTCTTGAATTGCCTTGTCCAGATATGAAATAAGATCGCCCGGGATTCTGACATCACTCTCCCGCACCCAGCCTCCCAACAGAGGCACCCAGAGCCACTCCTGGTTCTTTTCCGTGATGAGAACCACTTCTCCGGGGTTGAGTTTCTGTTTGATGCCTTCAGCGGTTTTCAGATCGGCTTCCCGGGATGTCACAATCCGAGTGTGCGGAGCGAGTTTCTGATTTTCCGCACTGGCAGCAGGCAGGCAGCATAAAAGCAGGTATCCCAGCAGGAGGCCTGGTCGGGGGCTAAACTTTAAAGAGGTGGACATATGGTTGCTCGTGGGGTGGGCTGGTCGTAAGTTCTTTGTGATTGTTAGTTTTTCGTTATAATTGATATTTTCTGTAGAATTCCTATGTTAACATGGTATGCTAGATGCGCGTATAACCGTTTTCAAATTTCAGGGAAATCCAACCCAGTGCGATCTGATTTTACGGGTACGTTGTCTTCCGGAACTATGATGTTAGAACAATGATCGAAAGGGGAGAATCGTGAAATCGATACTCAAATTAGTGAGTGTGGCTGCAGCCATCATGATGATGACCACTGCAGTTCAGGCAGGTAAGTGTCGATCGCAGTTGTGTTGTGTGAGCTCTGCACCTTGTGTTAGCGGATGTGATCCCTGTGCGACGATCACCTGCAAACCCGCCTGCAAGACAGTCGAACAGACTGTGATGGTGCCCGAGATGGTAACTGAAACCCGCAAGGTTCACTGTACCGCTTACCGGACAGAGACGCGGCAGCGGGATGTCACCGTCTACGATAATGTGCCTGAGGTGAAAGAGATCACTCAGACTTACACGGCGTATGTTCCGGAAGTCCGCATACGGACTGAGAAGTATGTCGTCTGTAAACCGATCTGGAAGACCTCTCAGAAATCCTACACCGTCAACGTGCCCTACTACGAAACCCGTACTGCGACCCGCATGGTCGAAAAGCGGTCCTGGCGAGATGAGCAGCAGGAATACACGGTCAACGTTCCCTACACCGAACAGCGGACCGCGACCCGGATGGTTCAGAAAGTCGTTACCAAAGACGTCCAGCAGACCTACACGGTCAACGTGCCTTACACCGAAAAACGGACCGGCATGCGGACCGTCATGAAATGCGTGCCCGTCAAACGCTATCGAACCGTCTGTGAAGATCAGGGACACTGGGAAGATCGTCCTATCGAGACCGCCTGCCCTGCCCCTGCCTGCGGTGATTGCGGGACCTGTGGCGACTGTTGTCAGCCCGCCTGTACTCCCGTCTGCACACAGCGGGTCTGGGTGCCGAAGATTGTACAGAAAAAGGTCGAATACACGTCATACCAGCAGCAGTGCGAACAGGTGCCATTCACCTATGAAGTTCAGTGCTGTAAGCCAGAGCAACGGACTTGCACCGTGCAGGTTTGTGAGACCGTCTGTGTACCCGAGAAATATACTTACAACGTTCAGCTCTGCCGACCTGAAACCCGGACACGCACTGTCAAAGTCTGCGACGTGAAATGTGTGCCTCAGCAGTATAACTATCAGGTGCAACTCTGCCGTCAGGAAACTCGGACCTGCGATGTCAAAGTCTGTTCCTTCGTCAAAGAGGAAAAAACTCGCCAGGTAAACTACACCGTCTGCGTTCCCGAGCAGCGTACCTGCACCCGTAAGGTAACCGTCTGTAAGCGGGTGCCCCGTGTCGTGCAGCAGTCTTACACAGTCTGTGTGCCCTACACTGTCGAAAAAGAGGTTCCGGTTCAGGTCTGCCGTAGAGTACCCAAAAAGGTACTGGTTCAGGTCTGTGAGCCAGCCTGTTCGACCTGTAACTAATTGCACTGCAGGATCTCTCCCTGCAGACTGCGATCGTCTAAATCAGCCTCATACTTTCGAGTATGAGGTTTTTTTTATAAACTGAGTATTACGAAACGACTTTTTTATTCTTTCAAGTACGAGTGATCTGATGTCTGCAGATTTAGCGAACGGAAACCCTCCCTCACGGTTTACCGAGGAATTTGAGCAACTGACCGCCACCCTGGCCCAACTGGCCACTGGTGCGGAGGCAGAGTTGAACTGGCCTGCAGAAGCCTGGAATGCACTGAAAGAGGCTGGTGTCCTGGGCTGGAATGTCCCTGTGGAGTTTGGAGGAGCAGATTTTGACTCCCTTGAAATGACCTATGGTTATATTCGCCTGGCAGAAGCCTGTCTCACGACAACATTCGTACTGACCCAGTTCAATGCGGCCTGTCAGCGGATCAACTGGTCCGCGGATACTGATTTCAAAACCACCGTATTTCAGGAACTGGTCAACGGAACGAAGTTCGCCACCGTCGGTATTTCGCATTTGACTACTTCTCGTCAGCATTTAAAGAAGCCGACCGTGAGTGCGCGTTCGGATGATAACGGCTGGATTCTCGATGGGTTCGTTCCCTGGGTCACCGGGGCCGTCCACGCCGACTACATTGTGACCGGTGGTGTCTGTGAAGATGGAACCCAGATTCTGGCACTCGTCGATACGAAGGCGAACGGCGTAGACCCGCAGTCGCCGATCGAGATGCTCTCGATGACCGGATCCCACACAGGGGCGGTCAAACTGAGCCAGGTACAGATTCCCTCAGAACATCTGATCGCAGGTCCTGTGGAACAGGTGATGAAACGCCCCGATGGCCAGGGCGGCGCCGGTTCACTGACGACCTCTGCTCTCGCATTGGGAGTGGCACGACGGGCGATCGCCCGGTTGCAGGAAGAAGCTGAAAAACGTGCAGATTTGCTGGAGATCTATGAGCCCCTGCATGCAGAATGCGCGGGAATTTACCGCGAGATGTTCGAGACTCTGGAAGCAGGAACCTTGAACGGTACTTTTTCTGAGAAAATCCGCGAGCGATCGAATTCGCTGGTGCTGCGGTCTTCACAGGCGCTGCTGGCCGCTGTGAAAGGAGCGGGTTTTGTCAAAGGGCACCCTGCCGAACGGGCCATTCGCGAGGCGATGTTCTTCCTGGTCTGGTCCTGCCCGCAACCGGTCGTACATGCCAATATGCGGGAGTTTGCCTGCGTGCTCGACTGAAGCTGATTACTTTTCTCCGGCCATGGCTTCGGCCAGGTTGATGATGTGATCCCGCACACGCCGCATGGCATTCAGTGTGGATGTGTAAGAGACGTTGATATAGGGATCGACCTTCTCTTCGGAAAGGTAGTCCAGGTGCTCCCTGGAGAGCGACTTGACCTTGTTTTTGATCTCATTGCCGGAGTGCACGGTCGAATCCACAATGTCCCGGTTTTCGTGCTGATAAGCCTCAGTCACCTGATGCAACTGGTGTTCGACCATCGTCAGCACTTCAAGCAGGGAATCGTTATGCGATTCGTCGAAGCTTCGGCCCTGCTTTTTCAATTTAAGCCGGAATTTGGCAATCCGCTGCAGATAGTCGCTGATCGATTCGTATTCATCCGCCATTCTCAACTGGCAACGACCCTGGGCAATGACTTCCTGAGAGAGATCCATCGCCAGCAGATGCGTGATGTAACTGGTGATTTCATCCTGCATCCGGTCCAGCTCTTCCTCGTGCTGAAAGAGGACTTCTACTTCCAGTGGGTCAGGCGTGTCCTGGGAAAGGATCCGTTTCAGCATCTGTACCATTTCATCACAGAGCCGGCCCATTTTGAGTACTTCGCCCCGTGACTGTTCGATTGCCAGCACCGGAGTTTCCAGAATGCGGATATCCAGGCTGGTCAGATGGGAAATTTCCTGAGGTTTGTCCCTGACGATCTTGGTGAGCAGCGTGGCAATATTGCCGGCAAATGGCAGGAATACAAGTGTATTCAGAATGTTGAACACCGAATGGGTGGCCGCGATAGCTTTGACGGTTTCCGGAAAGGTCACTTCGCCGTTAACCACGACCTCTTTAGTCACATCGACGTCAATCAACCAGGGAATGAATTTGACATACCAGAAGAAGATTGCGGAAATCCAGAGCACACCGCCGATATTGAACAGGAAATGGAAGTAAGCGGCACGACGGGCATTCGTTGTGGTACCGATTGAAGCCAGCAAAGCAGTAACCGTAGTCCCAATGTTTTCTCCCAGAACGAGCGCTGCTGCCGTTTCGAAGGGAATCAGACCACTGGATGCCAGGGAGATGGTAATTCCCAGGGTTGCAGAAGAGGACTGCACAAGCACAGTCAGAATGCAGCCCACCAGCATACACTGGAAGACTCCCAGAAACGTATTGGCCTGGAAATGCAGAAACCACTGGCGGAACTCCGGCATCTCATGAATGAACTTACAAGACTCTTTCATGAGCTGTAAGCCAAAGAAGACCATACCGACCCCCATGATCGCCAGGGCCACGTATCGCAGTCGTTCATTCTTGGAAAACAGATAGACAAACGCCGCGATTCCCAGCATGGGGAGACCGTACTTACCGATCTTCAGCACCAGAATCCAGCCGGTAACGGTCGTGCCGACGTTGGCGCCCATGATCACGCCAATTGCCTGTGTCAGTGACATCAGGCCGCCATTGACGAACCCGACAGTCATCACGGTTGTCACAGAACTGGACTGAACGAGAACCGTGACCAGGAAGCCCACAACTGTTGCCAGCAGCCGGTTGTTAGTGACGGCACCAATCAGCCGTCTCAAACTGGCTCCTGCAATAGATTGAAGACCCTGGGACATGTACTTCATTCCCAGGAGGAAAATTCCCAGACCGCCAATGAGGGTGGTCGTCATTTCAAACATGTTGTTTCTGGACCCTGTGGTTGATGTCTCACTCCCCTGATTTCTGCAAAACGGGAGCGTTTAATCGTGTTCGTATGTCTTGATGTGTGTGAAACTATCGTTAAGATTTCGCATAGTTATTATGTAGATCAGGTGAGAATACAAGGGAGTAGGCGGCCTGTCTTGGCAGAGACTCCCAAAATTTTGCCCCTGATCCTTGTAGGATTGCTTCAGGCGCGGTAAATCAGTTCTAAGGCGGTTTTAGAACAATTTCCGCACTTTTTTCGCTGACATACGTGTTTAAACGTTTACTTGGCGCAACAAGCCCCCGTAGCTCAATTGGATAGAGTGCTGGCTTCCGAAGCCAGAGGTTGCTGGTTCGAGCCCAGCCGGGGGTATTCTGCTTTGGCCCGCTGCTTACGGGGCTGATTGAGGTGAGGCCTGAACTGCCCTGCACCTTCTCTCCCGACATCCCCTTCTGAATCTTCCCGAGCGATTAACGTCCATCGTTGTGTTACGTGGCATCTTCAACGCTGGTGTGCTCATCATCTGATGTTGTCGATGTGATCTCAACGGCAACTCCCACCACCAGCCCTGCGATTACGCCGCTCCAGAGAAACGATACCGTCTGCCTCATTTGGGCATCAATCGGGCCACTTTTGATCGGGGGATCGATAAATATTCCAAAGAGTGTGCCATAAACAGTACATGGAATGAGCCACCCTGAGCGAAAGATAAACGCTGTCATGCTGCCTGCGAACAGGCCGGCATAGAGTCTCCAGTAGGGACCGATGTCGTTCAACCACGCGAGTAAAGTAAATACACCAGTGAGGGTGGTCAGCAGAATCTGAACAGTCAGCAGTGTCCGGCTGCGGGGAGGCTTGTCGCTGGAGGGCCTGGGTAATCTGTTCATGAAATGCGTCCCAATCACGTTTATGACGAAGACAGACTGACTCACCACAGAAACATGCTGGCCTTCTTGTTTAAGATCTGAATCTCATAAACAGTGCTGCACGGGGCCTGGGCGACTCCGTAGCAGACGTGGAGCGGCAGCAGATGTTCTTCCCGGGGATGGCAGAACCGGGCTCCATAAACGTCAGCCCATGCGGTCAGTCGCTGCATTCTCTCTGGTTCCGAATAGTCCGTGCTGCAACACGTTTCCACGAGCCACTCTTCAAATGACTGATTCATTTTCTGCGACTCCGGAGTCTCGGCTGAGAAGAAGGCATCCAGATTATGGAAGGAAAATCCCGAGCCGATCACCAGCACGTTTTGCTGGTGAAGTGACTGCAGTGCCTGACCCATTTGGATGTGTTGCTGTGGCTCCAGCGAATTCACAATTGACAGCTGGACACAGGGAATATCGGCTTCCGGATACATGATTTTGAGAGGCACAAACATGCCATGATCAAATCCGCGTATCTCATCCAGTCGGGCTTCGATATTGCTTTGTTGCAAGAGTTCAGCGACTTCGTGCGCCAGTACAGGCTTGCCCGGGCAGGGATACTGAATTTGATAGGACTCTTCCGGAAACCCGTGGTAGTCATAGATCAAAGGTGGCTGTTCCCCGGCCGTGATGGTGGGCAGCGACTCTTCCCAGTGGGCACTCACGATCACTATCGCAGCGGGTCTGGGGATTTGGGAGGCAATCTGTTTCAGGCAGGAAACCATTTCACGATGGCCGGGATCCCCCAGCAGCGGCAGTGGGCCGCCCCCATGTGAGAGGAACAGTGCTTTCGGGGACTGTTTCGTCATGACCTGCTTCTCTCAATGCTGCTGGCTGCCGAAAGAGGAGGATGTGATTCCGATTTGCTCAGGAAACGGTCCCTGAAAATCGCATACGCAGGTTTTCGATGACTTCGATGCCGCGGGGCATGGTGCCGATGCGTTTGAGGCGGCCTTTGTGTTCCAGGGCTTTGAGGTGGTCGACAACGCCGTTGGTGGATCTGATGCCGAAGGCGGCGCCGATTTCCCGTACGGTGGGGGCGGCCCCTGCTCTGGCTCGGTAAACGCGGATGAAACTGAGGATCGCCTGCTGTTTTACTGTGAGTCGTTTCATGCTCTTAACCTGATCGATGGAGAAATCAGTCAGACCCTCAACGGGATCACAGGGCCTGTTGGAATTTTGACAGACAGCCTGTGGAAATTCCAGAGCAGATTTATCTTCTGGCGTCGGAAAATGCAACTGAACGTGCCAGCTTAGATCAGTTCTTTGATCGGCGAACCATGAGGCAGAATGGGCATGGGGCGGCCGCTGCGGTCCAGGAATTCGTGATTCTGGTCAATGCCCATGAAGTGGTAGACAGTGGCCAGCAGATCGTTAGGATCCAGCTTGTTGTCCTTGGCGTATTCTCCCTTGGCGGTTGTTGAGCCGATGACCTGTCCCATGGGAGCACCACCCCCGGAGACCAGCACCGACATCGCCCCCGGCCAGTGATCGCGGCCCGGTTGCATGACCTTGCTTTTGGTGCCGGGTTTCACATCAATCCGGGGTGTGCGGCCGAATTCTCCTGAGACGACCAGCAGGACTCTCTTATCCAGACCGCGTGCATAAATGTCTTCAATCAGTGCCGAAACGGCCCGGTCAAACGGCGGCATCCGCACACTCAGGTCGTAATACAGGTCACCGTTAATCGCGTGGATGTCCCAGTTGGAATGGATGCGGTTTTTCTGGGTACCGGGAATGTCGGGGTTGTTCATGTACATCGTGACGAAGCTGGTGCCCGCTTCGACCAGTCGCCGTGCCAGCAATGCCCGCTGACCCCATTTATGTCTACCGTAACGGTCGCGGGTGGCGTCGCTCTCTTGTGACAGATCAAATGCCTGACGGGCCTTATCACTGGTCAGCATGCCCAGGGCCTGTTCATTGATGTTATCCAGGGCCTGCATGGAGCCGTGCAGGTCGACGTCTCTGCGGAAGTTGTCAAACGACTGCAGCAGTCCCAGCCGGTCATCGAGGCGATCTTTGACACTGTTGGAAACCGAGAGGTTGGGCACTGAGTAACCCGGCGCACCCGGATTCCCACCCACGACAAAAGGCATCGCAGATTCACCCAGGTAGGCACTGCCACCCCCGTAAGCCCGTGGAGAACTGGCGACATAATTGGGAACGCCGACGCGACGGTGCTCGCGCATCTTCGCGACGATGGGGCCAACGGTAGGAAACTCGGAGACCGGGTTAACGCTCTGCGTTTTACGACCGCTCAGAAAACGGACTGAACCACGGGCATGTTGTGAGTCTTCATGCGAGATGGAGCGGATGATCGAAAATTTGTCGGCGACTTTCGCGTGTAGTGGAAGCAGCTCGCAGATCTCCATACCGGGCGTCCGTGTGGCGATGGGATTGAGCTGTCCGCGATAGTCACTGGGGGCGTTGGGTTTCATGTCATACGTTTCCATATGACTGGGGCCACCCAGCAGCCAGATGAAAATCACTGCGGTGTCTTCCCGGTTTCCTGCCTGGGGATTGAGTGAGTTAGCCAGTACGCGCTGACGAAGCAGGTCGGCCAGCCCCAGACCTCCCAGTGCCATGTAACCGGCCTGAAGAAAACTGCGGCGTGACATTGGGCCGGGACAGTAAACAGAACGGTCAGCACTCATGAAGTTACCTCTGGCTTGTGGATACAGGCGGGAACGTCAATTACTTCGGGGGGCACTTTGTGATGTCGGGATGCAGGAATTTCGCAGGGTTGTTTAGATTCTAACCGTGAGCATGGATACACACAAGTGGAAATTGATGCGTTTGTCTGTTTCTCCAGACTTAATGCCTGGTCCCGTCCCACTGTCGGCGCGTACGTTGAGCCCGACAGGGGACCTGGAAAATTCAAAAGGATTCAGAGAGACCGGCGGGCGGATTCAGTCGTGGTGGGAGGTCGGCAGGCTGTGGTGGCAGGGTTTCGCCCGGACAGGGGCAGGAAGGCGCGGGTGCGCTTCCTCCGGCTGTCCGATCTGCGAAACCGGTTCAGGAAATCGTGCCACAAAAGGAGAGGGAAAACTGAGAATTCTCACGGTTTCCTTCCTGTGTGGTGGTTTCCTGAGTCACAGTCTGTTTGACCTGCTCAGGACGGGAAATCTGAATTTCCCGGGGGGCGTTAATTCCCAGACGCACGGTCCCCTTGCGGGTTTCGATAATCGTAATCTGGATGTTGTCGCCAATCTGAATGGATTCGTTGATTTTGCGGGATAAGACCAACATTGAAAGACTCCTTCTTGTAATGCGGAACAGAACGTGTTTCAAACAACTCGAACACTGCCTGGGTGGGATGCGGATGCAACTCGATCTGTCTGTAGATCGACAGTACTCCGCTCTGTGCACCGACAAACTCTGATACGTGTCGGCGATAGAATCAGGCAACCAAAAGGACTATTGAGTCAGTCGTTCGACTCAATTCAGCAACTATTTTGCTGTCATGTGTCTCTTATATAGGAAGGGCTCGCTCCTCCAGCGGCGAGCATGCGGCCGGCTCCTGCCGGGCAAGTAGTTGATTGCTGGCGCGAACTGTATATCGGTTTGAATTTTCTTGCAAGACCAGTTTTGACTTTTTTACAAAAATGTCGTTTCAGGAGCCCTGCCCGACCTGCTGCAGCACTGGGTCGTCGATCGACTTCATGTTCGAAAGGATCTTCTGGTGCAGTTCATCGCGGATTTTCTGGACCTTCGGATCCTGGGACTGGATGAGATTAGTGGCTTCCTGCGGATCAGTAGTTAGATGGTAAAGCTCATCTCTTTCAGGGTTTAGAAAGTCGCGGATCAGTTTCCATTCCGGCGTACGGTACATTCGCATGTGGGTGTGTGACTGATGCCTGGTGCTGTACTCCGCGTAAAAGTCGTTGTCCCAGGCTTGCTCGTTTTCTTTTTTCAGCAGGGGCACAAAACTCGTGCCACGAATTGTCAGATTCGCAGGAATCGGGACCTGGGCCATCTCCAGGAGCGTCGGAAACCAGTCCAGATTCGAAACGGTTCCTTGAACGACCTGCCCGGATTGTGTGACTCCGGGCCAGAGCACGGCTGTAGGAACGCGGATGGAGTTGTCGTACATGTTAGGCCGCTGCCCCTTGGGAATGTTCTTCGTAGCAGGGGGATTGTGATTGAGTACCCAGTGCCCGTTGCCTTTGTGCCAGATGCCGTTGTGTCCCATGTTGTAGCCATGGTCGCTGGAGAAAATCACGATTGTATTTTCAGACAGATTCAGTTGTTTCAGTGTCTCCAGCAGGCGTCCGACATTCCGGTCCACACTGGCCACGCTCGCCAGGTATTCGCGGGTCATCTGCTTAACCCGCTTCGTGTTCAGATCCGGATAGTCCGGGTTCGGAATCTGTGGATCAAGGTCTTTAAAGGGCGCCCAGTCTTCATTGGCGACCGGCAGCCAGCGTGTGTGCGGCGCGCGGAAGTGCAGAGACAACAGGAACGGTTTGTCTGATTCCTGGCTGATGAAACGAATGGCATCATCGACGAGGATGTCGGGAAGCAGGCCTTCGAGCTTCTGATCTTTGCCATTTACTTCGAGCGTGGGATCTTTAGGCACGTTGCCTCCGCTGCGAAAACCCATGAAGTAATCGTATCCGAAGCGGGTCGGATGCTGTTGATCGAGCAGTCCCAGGTGCCATTTTCCGATCAGGCCGGTTCGGTAGCCCGCGTCGTTAAGCAGCTTGACCCAGGTGACGGTATCGCTTTTCAAACCGAGTTCCGGTTCCGTGCGGGGATGCAGCCAGTCTGTGATGCCCAGTTCACTGCCGTAGCGGCTGGTGACCAGACTGGCCCGTGAAGGACTGCAGACCGGCGTGGTTGTGAAGGAATTGACCAGGTAAGCTCCGTTCTGAAAGATCTGGTCAATGTGGGGTGTCCTGGCGTGCGGATGCCCCGATTTTCCGAGTGCCCAGGGGGCCTGGTCGTCGGTAAACAGGAAGAGAATATTAGGCTGTGTAGCGGCCTGAGTTGCCTGTTGTGCGGGGCTGATGAGGCAGCTGAGAACAATCAGAAATGAAAACAGAACGGAGCGCATGGGATCTGCCTTAAATGAACAGTTGGGGACAATTCACCGAACCATGATTCCAGCTTGTCATCTCAGGCCAGCAACGTCAAGCGTGTTGTAAACTCCTGTCTGGAAACGGGAAAAGTACGATCTTTTTTGCATTCTGCCAGCCGGTCACATACAATCAGAGTGATTAAGTAGCTCACCCCCTTCCCCTTACGAGGATGCCTGCCCATGTTCAGACGAGTTTGCCGGGCTGAACGCGTTTCATTCCCAGCCCTGTCCGTTTTCAGTTTGACCTGTCTGCTGCTCATGCCCCTGGCGTTACGAGCGGCCGAGGAACAACCCCTGGTGGCCCCACGTCCAGAAGCGCAGGCATCAGCGTCAGATGCGGGGGTATCAGCAGAGGATCTGGCGGTAAGGGCCAAAGAATCGGTGGTGTCTGTTTCCTTCGCGGGGCGTGACGGACAAGAAGCCGGCATGGGAACCGGATTCGTGATTGACGCCAATGGCTTGATCGCGACCAACCTGCATGTGATCGGAGAGGCACGGCCGATTACCGTGCAACTCTTAGATGGGACCAGTTATGAAGTTCAGGAAGTCTACGCCACCGATCGGCAGATGGATCTGGCGGTCTTAAAAATCGCCGTCGATAATCTCAAACCACTCAAGCTGGCTGAACCTGATACGCTCAAGCAGGGAGCGGAAGTGGTTGTGCTGGGGAATCCCCAGGGACTGCGTTACAGCGTGGTTAAGGGAGTCAACTCGGGTACCCGCGAAGTTGATGGTAAGCCGATGCTCCAACTGGCGATTCCCATCGAACCCGGTAACAGTGGCGGTCCGGTCCTGGATTCTCAGGGACGCGTGCAGGGAATTGTGACACTCAAGTCAGCGGTCACCCGCAACCTGGGATATGCTGTGAATGTCAGTGCTTTAAAAGGACTGCTGGAAAAGCCGAACCCGGTGCCCATCGATCGCTGGCTGACTATCGGCACTCTGGATGAGCATCTGTGGAAGCCCCTGTTCGGTTCCCGCTGGCGACAGCGTGCCGGCCGGATCCAGGTGGATGGCTTCGGCTCCGGTCTGGGCAGCCGTTCGTTGTGTGTCTCCCAGGAAGCATTGCCCGAACTCCCTTACGAAGTGGCTGTGGAGGTCAAACTTGATGATGAGTCGGGAGCCGCGGGGCTGATTTTCTATTCTGATGAAAATACAAAACACTACGGGTTCTATCCCAGCAACAAGAGTCTGCGGATCAGCCGTTTTGACGGGCCGGATGTCTTTTTGTGGCGGGTGCTGGATGAGAAAAAGAGCAACGCTTATCGCGAAGAGGAGTGGAATCATCTGAAAGTGCGCCTGGAGAAGGATCGCATCCTCTGCTTTGTAAACGATGAAAAGGTTTTCGAGGTCAAAGACCAGCGCTATACCGAGGGGAAAGTTGGACTGGCTAAGTTTCGCAATACGGTGGCTTCGTTCCGTGGATTCCAGATTGCTTCCGAGATCCCCCCCTACCGCCCTTCCAAAGAGACCGCACAAAAGATTCTGGATCTGACGGAAGACCTGCGCGTGGATCGTCCACCCCAGGCAGATCTGATCGAGGCGGTAGTGAAGGAAACTGACGAGCGACGGGCGCAGCAGGCTCTGCAGGAACGGGCACGACTGCTGCAGAAACAAGCCGAGCGTCTGAAGCAGTTGGCGCAGTCAATCCACGAACGTGCCGTACGCGATGAGCTCAAGGCAATTTTCGCCAGCGATAAAAAAGAAGCGGATATCGACCTCATGGAAGCCGCTTTATTGATCGCGCGTCTGGACAATAATGAAGTGGACCCCAAGGTCTATCTGGGCCAGATGAAGAGCATGGCCAATGAGATCAATAAGACGTTGCCCGAAGATGCCAGTGCGAAAGCGAAGCTCAAAGCATTAAATCAGTATCTGTTTCATGAAACGGGCTTCCATGGCAGCCGTACGAACTATTACAGCCGATCCAACAGCTATATTAACGAAACGATTGAGGATCGTGAGGGGCTGCCGATCACACTTTCCGTATTGTATATGGAACTGGGACGACGCCTGGGCCTCGACATTGATGGCGTGGGGCTGCCAGGACATTTTGTGGTCCGCGTGAATTCCATTTCGGAAAAGGGAGAACTGGTGGACGTCTTCGAGGGGGGCGAACCCCTGAGTGATGAAGCCGCGAAGGTGATGATTCTCACAGCGAATGGAGGCCGCTTCGATGCCGAGTTTCTCAAAGCGCAACCCAAACGAGAAATCATCCAGCGGATGTTGCGCAACCTGTTGAATCTCGCCCGGGACGACGAGGATGTGCAGGCCATGCTCCGTTACGTAGAGACGATGATTGCCATCGATGAGGAACTCTTGCAGGAACGCTGGCTGCGGGCCGTTTTGCGTTATCAGACGGGACGAATCGCCGAGGCGATCGCCGATACCGATTATCTGCTGGAGAAATCACCGGAAGGCTTTGATCTCCGACGGATTCACGAATTTCGTAACTACCTGGACACAATGCAGCAGGACTGAAGTCAAGCACCTGCCTGAGGGGAGAGCTGATATGAACTGGATCCGGTGCGCTCTGGCTGGTCTGGTGTTATGTTGTTTTATGGTGAGTCCGTTATCAGCCAGGCATCCCCTGGCAGCCCCGGGAGTCACCAGTCTGACTAACTCTCAGGTCAGGTATCGTACAACCGATGACCACTTTTTCGTATTAAAACGAGGTAAAGTGACAGCGGTGATTGTCGATAATGCGGCCGTCGATACCGAACAGCTGCCGGGGCACCGCGCCGGCTATAATGGTCTGGCTTCACTCAAGTATGCAGGGCAGAAAGAGAATCTGTTTGTTCCCGCGCTGGCGGGACTCAACTTTGAGCACATTCACGATGGGACGACCCGGCTGCCGGAAAAGTTTGAACCGCGCAAGTTTCCTATGGAACTACGGCTGATCTCTGCTGATACGGTTGAACTCTACCAGGCACCGACGCCGAACTGGAAACTGGAAAGCTGCGGTCGTTACCAGATTCTGGACGACGGAACGATCGAATACACGTTTGAGTGTATCCCGCATGCGGATCTGTTCAAAAATGGCTATATCGGCTTGTTCTGGGCCAGTTACATTCAAGCCCCCCAGGATCGTCGGATTCATTTTTACGGGAAGCGGAAAGAAGCAACGGATCAGGGCGAACATTTTTTACATGCCCGCACACCCGCACATGGAGTCGACAGTACACATCCCCCTGCAGGAGTCCGGTTCTTGCCGCGCGTTACTGAAGATTTCCCTCTGACTCTGGTTAACCACCCCTCTGCTTATGTGTATTCGCGTCCGTGGTACTATGGTATTCGTGACAATTATGCTTATACTCAGCTATTCCGATCACAGGATCAGATCTGGTTTGCCCAGTCCCCGACCGGAGGGGGAAAGCAGAATCCCGCCTGGGATTTTCAATGGTTTATTCCGGACTATCAGCCGGGCGAAGCCTATGGTTTTATCATGCGGGCCCATTATACTCCGTGGTCTGATCGCACAACTTTAGAATAACAAATTCAAACTCACTTATCTGCCCTGAAGCAGGACTGATTTCTCCCGTTTTACCTGCGGGTCCGTTGATGCCTGACATGGAAGTCAATGTTGTTAAGCAGGGGCATGGATTGTAAACACGATGCGAAAAATTGGGACGCTGCCCTCAGAGCAGCAGGCGAAACTGTTCGAAGACTTTCTGCTCACAGAGGAGATCGGCGCAAACATCGATACGTCCGGTGACGAGTGGAACATCTGGATCCTGGATGAAGATCAGGTCGAACAGGCTAAGCAGGAACTGGCCGCATTCACAGAGGATCCTGGCGCTGAGAAGTACCAGGCAGCCACCCGTCAGGCGGAAGCCATTCGGGACGAACGAATCGCCCAGGCCCGGGCGGCCGTCAAACGTCAGGTGAAAGTGCGTGATACCTGGAATCAGCCTTTTACCAGTCGCTGTCCGGTAACATCCCTGCTGATCGGTGTCAGTGTGGTCGTGTTTCTGCTGATGAAGTACAGTGAGTGGAATATTCCAATTCGTCAGGCACTCAGTATCTGCTCGTTTCAGGTTTCGGGGGATATGATTCGTTATGACACTCGTTTACTGGATATCAGGCAGGGAGAGATCTGGCGGCTGATTACCCCCATCTTCATGCATTTTAATTTTCTACATATTCTGTTCGATTGTTTCATGACCTACCAGTTAGGAGGGGCAATTGAAATCAATCGGGGTAGTACCAAGCTGGCTTTGATGGTGGTCTTGTTGGCAATCCCTTCTAACCTGGCGCAGTTTTACTGGGGAGGCGCGCATTTTTCCTACGGAGGTCCCGGGTTTGGTGGGCTCTCCGGCGTGGTCTATGGACTGTTTGGCTATATGTGGATGAAAAGCCAATATGATCCACAATCGTCGTTTTATGTGCCTCCCAATATGGTGATCATCCTCATGGCCTGGTTCTTTATCTGTATGACAGGTGCGGTAGGAAATATCGCCAATATGGCTCATGCATTCGGATTGATTACCGGTATCGTCATCGGGCTGGCATCCACGTGGTGGCGCGAGGCTGGCAAATCAAATCGAACTGGCTGAAATCTGCTGTCAGTGATTGTTGCCCTCCCGCCAATCGCCTATAATTTCGTTAGAGTTTGCCGACACTACTGAGTCAAGAACAACAACTAATATTGCTGAACCTCTCAAGTGGAGCGAGATATCGGATGATGAATCGACAAAAATGGAGTTTAACCGCAGGGGTACTGTTTGTAATGAGTTTTGTTTCCCAATCGTTTGTGACTGCTGCAGACAACCCTGCTCCTCCTCAGAAAATTCGTACCGTGGAAGGGATCACGGAGTATGAGCTGGGTAACGGGATGCGTGTGCTGCTCTTCCCTGATGCATCCAGCCCCAAGGTGACCGTCAACCTGACACTGCTGGTCGGGTCACGGCATGAAGGCTATGGAGAGACCGGCATGGCACACCTGCTGGAGCACATGTTGTTTAAAGGGACACCTACGCATCAGAATATCCCTAAAGAACTGCAGGCCCGTGGTGCCCAGTTCAACGGAACCACCTGGTACGACCGGACGAATTACTACGAAACACTGCCCGCCAGCGAAGACAATCTGGAATTCGCCCTGAAGATGGAAGCCGACCGCATGCTGAACAGTTATGTGAAGGCAGAAGACCTGGCTTCAGAAATGACGGTTGTGCGGAACGAATTCGAACGAGGTGAAAACAGCCCGTCCCGCATGCTGATGCAAAAAGTGATGGCGTCCGCATTCGAATGGCACAACTACGGAAAATCGACAATCGGTAACCGGGCCGACATTGAGCGTGTGCCAATCGATCGTCTGAAAGCCTTCTACAAAAAATATTACCAGCCCGATAATGCCGTGCTGATTGTGGCCGGGAAGTTCGAGACGGATCAGGCTCTGCAACTGATCAACAAATATTTCGGCACCATTCCCCGTCCCGAGCGCAAGCTGGATAAAACTTACACCGAAGAGCCTCCCCAGGAAGGCGAGCGGATCGTGACACTGAAACGCATTGGGGAAGTCCCCGTTGTCGGCGTCGCATATCACATCCCCGCAGCCGCCCACAAAGATATGGCGGCTCTGGATGTACTGGAATCAACGCTTACAGATGATCCTTCCGGCGTTCTGTACCAGACCCTGGTGAAAACGAAAAAAGCATCCAGCGTATCGGGTTCGATTTTTGCGTTACACGATCCGGGCGTACTGCGGTTGATGGTGGAAGTCATCAAAGGTAATGACCCGCAGGTGGTGCTGGGCATTATGTTCGATACCCTGCAGGAGGTCCGTGATAAAGGAATCTCTCCCGAAAACGTGGCCCGCGCCAAACAGAAACTGTTGAAACAGTACGAACAGGCCGAAAACAACAGTTCCCGTCTCGCCGTTGAGCTCTCTGAATGGGTGGCGATGGGCGACTGGCGTCTGCGGTTCCTGTATCGAGATGCTCTGGAGAAAGTGACTCCCGAAGATGTCAAACGGGTCGCCGATGAATATCTGAAAGAGAACAACCGGACGGTTGGGATCTTTGTCCCCGTAGAGGAAAGCCAGAAAGTTGCCATTCCTCAGGTGGCTGACATTGAAAAGATGATCGGCGATTACAAAGGCCGCGAAGCAGTCGCGACGGGTGAAAACTTCGACGTTTCTCCTGAGAATATCAATAAACGGACCACAATTAAAACACTGCCCGGTGGTGTGAAAGTGGCGTTACTGTCCAAGAAGACTCGTGGCGAAGAGGTCAACCTGAGAATGACCCTGCGTTACGGGAACCTGGAAAATCTGCAAGGCAAGCGGACTGCTTGTGAGTTTCTGCCTGCGATCATGAAGCGGGGCACGAAAAACCTGACGCGTCAACAGATCGAAGATGAACTCAACAAGCTGCGGGCACAACTTTCGCTCTCTGGTTCTCCGGGTGAAGTGAATGTAGGAATCAAAACCCGCCGCGACAGCCTGGGCAAAGTGCTCGATATTCTGCGTCAGATTCTGCGTGAGCCAACCCTGCCCGCCAGCGAGCTGGAACTGCTGAAAACACAGCAACTGGCGATGCTGGATAAGCAGAAAACCGATCCTCAGTCGCGGGCCATTCTCTCGGTACGGCGTCAACTGCGGCCCTATGCTCCCGAAGATCCCCGTTATGTCCCGGATATCGATGAAGAGACAGCCCGCGTCAAAGCGTTGACGCAGAGTGATCTGCAGTCTCTGTATGAGAATTATCTGGGCGCCTCCGTGGGTGAAATCGCCGTTGTCGGTGATTTCGCAGAAGAGGAAATCTTCGAGCAGCTGGGAACCGTGCTGAACGACTGGAAATCTCCTGCCGACTATGCTCATATCCCATCCGAGCCACATAAGATTCCCGGCAAACTGACGGAAATCATCATTCCCGACAAAGCGAATGCATTCTATTTCGCCGGTCTGACATTTCCGATGAACAGCATGTCTCCCGAGTACCCGGATCTGATTGTCGCCGGTTCGGTTCTGGGGTCCAGCGGTCTTTCCTCACGACTGGGTGACCGGGTACGTCAGAAGGAAGGTCTGGCTTATGGCGTGGGAGCGTTCATTCACGCAGACAATGTCGATCCCCGCGGATCGATATCAATCTACGCCAGCTGCAACCCGGACAATATGGAAAAGGTCGAAGTTGCGATCAAAGAAGAGCTGGAACTGCTGATTGCCAAAGGCATCACAGGTGAAGAACTGGCGAATGCCCAGAAAGGCTACCTGGAACAACAGGAAGTTTCGCGGACCAGCGATGCTTCACTGGCCGGGATTTTGACGACGAACCTGTTCGCTGAGCGTGACATGACTTATTACATTGATCTGGAAAAGAAGATCAATGCGGTCACAGCCGAAGCGGCTCAGAAAGCGTTTGCTAAATTCATCAATCCCAAAGACCTGATTATCACGGTCTCCGGGAGTTTGAAGAAGTAGTCTTTTTGATCTGTGGATCGTTAATCTAATCTGATTCGGGCGGCTCAAACGGAATGGTTTGAGCCGCTCTTTTTGATTAATGGTCCGCAACTCTTATTTAACTTCCTTTACTATCTCCCTGTTTCAGGCTGAGCTGTTTTAACGTGGTGTAGTTGCTTTCAACTGTGATCGATCGACGGTTGATTGTTAGCTGAAAGTCGGCTGCCTTCAATCAACGATGCTTGATTCTCGCTCTGGAACTGGTTACCTTGGGCTTCTTGTCTCATAAACAAAGTCGATTTCCCTCGCCCGATAAATACAGATATAGTAAGAGTTTGCAATGACAGACGAAGCAGACAATTCCCGGATTGAACAAGATCGCCAGTTAATTCTGGATGCCAAACAGCGTGGTACGGGAGCCAAGTTACTGGCATACACAAAACTTTCCGGTCCCGGCTGGTTGCAGAGTGCAATCACACTGGGGGGCGGGTCCCTGGCCGGTGGTCTCTACCTGGGGATTCTCTCCGGTTATCACCTGATGTGGCTGCAGCCACTGGCGATGATCATGGGTGTGATCATGTTGAGTGCCATTGGTTACGTTGCACTCTCCACCAAAGAACGTCCCTTCACGGCGATCAATACACACATTAACCCGGTTCTCGGTTGGGGCTGGGCG
The DNA here is from genome assembly GCF_040219335.1 of Gimesia sp. Lineage (NCBI taxonomy): Bacteria > Pseudomonadati > Planctomycetota > Planctomycetia > Planctomycetales > Planctomycetaceae > Gimesia > Gimesia sp. Next base: position 44,257 of record NZ_JAVJSQ010000019.1, read on the forward strand.
ATTGCGACTCTGATGGCTAACCTGGTCTGGTGTATGCCTCAGTATGCACTGGGAACCGCGGCGCTCCAGCAGAACCTGGCCCCCGAACTGTTTACCAATGATGACAGCGGGAAAATCTTAGCGGTCGCGATGATGTTCGTTCTTTCCGGGATTGTGATCTGGTTCTACGATTCGGGCGGATGGGGCATCAAGCTGTTTGAAGGGATTTTGAAGATCCTGGTCGGGATCGTGGTGATCTGCTTCTTTGGTGTGGTCATCAAGATGAGCCTTTCCACAAACGATCTGGACTGGGCCAGGATTCTGGCAGGCTATATTCCTAATTTCAGTCTGTTTAATAATCCCTCTCCTGAGTTTGCGGGTGTTTTATCCGAAGCGGGACAATATGCCGATTACTGGAAAAATCTGATTGTCGGCAATCAGCAGAAGGTGATGATCACCGCAGCAGCGACAGCCGTCGGTATCAATATGACCTTCCTGTTACCCTACTCCATGCGGGCCAAAGGCTGGGACAAGGACTTCCGTGGTCTGGCAATGTTCGACCTCTCGACCGGACTGTTTGTGCCATTCGTTTTGGCGACCAGTTGTGTTGTGATCGCAGCTGCTTCCCAGTTCCACGCGAAACCGGCGGCGGGCCTGCTGGGGGAAAAAGACGAACAGGGACAGGTTGTTCAGGCCGATCCGGGCTTGTTGGGACAGTACCATAAGCTGCTGGACAGCCGGATTCAGGCGGAAGTTTCCACCGCAGAGTGGAAGGAACTGTCGAGCGATCAACAGGCACTGGAGCAGAAACGGGATGCAATTCCCCTGCCGGAACGTAAGCTGGCTGCGATGTTGGTCAACCGAGATGCCTTCCAGCTGGCTTCTGCACTGAAGCCGCTGGCGGGAGCCACTGTCTCACAGTTGGTCTTCGGGATTGGTGTGTTATCGATGGCCGTTTCCACCATCATCATTCTGATGTTGATCAACGGTTTCGTATTCTGCGAAATGCTGGGGGTAGAACCCAAAGGGATGTATCACCGGATTGGCTGTTTCATGCCGGCGATTACGGGGTCAGTCGGCTCCTTCTTCTGGAAAGGGGATGCCAAGGCCTGGCTGGCGGTTCCGACTTCAATGTTCGGGATGGTGCTGCTGCCGATCGCTTACCTGACGTTCTTCTTTATGATGAACTCAAAGCAGATTCTGGGCGAGCGGATTCCCACCGGCGGCAAACGGCTCGCCTGGAATATCGCCATGGGGATCGCCACCCTGCTGGCGACCTTCGGTTCGCTGTTCAGTATCAAATCCAGCAGCTTTGCCGGATACGGGTTTACTGCACTGGGGATCTTTATCGGACTGGCAATCGTGGTACACTTCGTACGCAAGCCCGCACCGATTGAACAGCCCCCCGCGGTCGAATAACGAAACCGCGTTAAAAGCTTCTTCAAGGCAGGCATTCGCTGGAATTAATTTTCCGGCGTGCCTGCCTTTTTTTGTGAAGCCTGCTGGAGTTGCTCGCGATTCTCAGTATCTGAATCGGTCCGCTTACTGAAGAAGATTTTTGAAGGACGAATTCGCAGTCGTTGTGCCCAGAACCTCGCCAGCACAGCCAGAGTGCAGATGCCATATTTTACACAACGTCGGAAATTGATACTCGAAGCTTCCGGAAAATAGCGGACCGGAACCGGGATGTCACCCACGCGGAACTGAAAGTGAACAGCCTGTGCCAGGAACTGGCTGTCGAAGACGAAGTCATTGGAATTCCGTTCGAATGGAATTGTTTCCAGAACTTCCCTGCGATAGGCGCGGAAACCGCTATGAAAATCTCCCAGGTTTTGACCCAGGGCAATGTTTTCAGTAATGGTCAGCAACCGATTCGCAAGATATTTCCAGGCCGGCATGCCTCCCGCGAGCGCTTCCTTGCGTGTGCGGATCCGCGAACCCATCACGACGTCACAGATATCCAGCTTGAGTAGCTCTACGGCGAGACCGACTACGCGACTGTCGTACTGATAGTCGGGGTGCAGCATGACAATGTATTCAGCGCCATGTTCCAGGGCATACTGGTAACAGGTCTTCTGATTCCCACCATAACCCCGGTTTTCTTTGTGTCTGATGACCGTGAGCCCTTCCCGTAGAGCGAGATCCACGGTGGCGTCCGTGCTGCCGTCATCAACCAGGATGATTTCGTCGACAGCATCATGTGGCAGATCAGCGAGTGTTTTCAGTAATGTCGATGCGGCATTATAAGCCGGCATGACGACGACGGTCTTGCCCGTAGTGGGAACTGGTTCCGCCGGAGCCGGGGGCGTATCAGTCTGTGGAGTGTAGGCCTGTTCGATTTCGGCCAGCAGCGGTTCCAGGTTTTGAAACTGGGCCATCATCTCGGCGCTGTCAGGAGCAAAGACGGGGACGGCGACACTCTGGTTGCTTTCAGTACTGGTGGATGAATCGAGCACGTTACTCTCCGAGATGAAGTGAAGTGGATCACTGCCGGGCAGCTTAAATCATGTTGTATCTAAGCTTAGTTCACGTTTTTGGCACTTCGCGCCTGTGATAGAGGGCGCTGTCCTGCGGATTTTGAAATGCTTCCGATTCTATCGATTTTACCGGCTCTCGTGCCCGTCCACGCTAAGGATGTTGTCTTCAGGCAACATTTTTTTCAAAGCGTCTGCAGCTTACGGATTTCAAACTATGTTTTGGGTACGTGATACTCCGTCCGCGGATCCAGATAGAAATGGTGTTAATCTCATGAATGGTCAAAAGCGAATCGAACTGCCCTGGCAACTCTGGCAGGCCATTAAGCGTCAGCAACTGCCGCTGATCTCGCTGGCGCTGGTTGTGCTGGTCAGCTATGGTGCGGCTGTGACCTTTGATTTTGTCAACTGGGATGACCCCTGGTACGTGATTCATAATCCGCTGATCAAGAGCTGGCAGCCCGAAAACCTGCAGCTGGTCGCTACAAAAGTGGTGACGCGAAACTATGCGCCCCTGACCGTCTTTTCGTTTCTGGTTGATCATACACTCTATGGTTTGTGGGCCGGCGGATATCATCTGACGAACATTCTGCTGCACCTGGTCAATGTGGTACTGGCTTATCTGCTGGTCACCCGGCTCAGTGGTAATCGAATGGTGGGCTGGGCGACGGCGGCGGTCTTCGCGATTCATCCAGTGCAGGTTGAAACCGTGGTCTGGATCTCTTCACGAAAAGGGCTGCTGTCCGGAGCGTTCATCCTGGCTGCACTCTGGTACTGGCTGAGAAACGAGCGGACACTCGAACAGAATACCTGGGGATTTGTCTGTTTCATCGGAGCGCTGCTTTCCAAGGCACTGGCAGTCGTCGTGCCGGCGATTGTCTTCTGTTACGACTATTGGGTGGCAAAAGTTCCCTTCCGGGAAGCGGTCAAGCGACAGATCTTCCCGAGCTGCTGTGCCCTGCTCCTACTGGTGATTACCATGCTGGCACAGACGAGTGAACTGGGAGGCGTGCGCGACCACTTCGGTATGAGCAAGCTCGAAATTCTCTCTGTTGACAGCGTAATTATGTCCAAATATGTGCAGATGCTGATCTGGCCTCAGAGCCGTTCGGTGCTGTACGACCCGCCTGTTTCAGGCATTGGTCAGTTAGTACTGTTGTCGGTCGTCTGCTGGCTGAGCGCAGCGGCGCTGTTTGTGCGGATGGGCAGACGAAATCCATTGATTCTGTTCGCGGGCGCCACGTTTTTGCTCCTGCTGTTACCGGTGCTGAACCTGTTCCCGATCACGACATTGATGAATGACCGCTATCTGTATCTGCCCTGCATTCCGTTTTTTGCATTGCTGTTCAGCGGCGTTTATCAGATTCTGGAGCAACTTAAAATTCGTGTGCTCACAGGATATTTTGGCAGACAATGCGTGTCAGGCTATCTGGTGCCGGCTGTGTTTGGTGTTCTGGTGCTGACGCTCTTCACTCGTTTCAGTCTGCAGACCTCTCACTACCTGAGTGTCTGGAAAAATGGCATGAACCTGTGGCAATATACCGCGCAGCAGGTGCCCCAGTTACCGGTCGTGCAGATTCAACTGGCGAACAGTTATCATCAGCGCGGAGATTCCGTTCAGGCGGTTGAGATCCTCAAGCGGGCTTTGCGCGACACGCATCCGGACCGACTGGATCAGGAACGGATTGAGCAGAAGCTCCAGGACTGGCAGGCAGAATAACGCCCCTGCGAAGATGCTCCGTTACCCTGCGAGGACAGGCTTGCTTTCTTCAGGTGAATTCCCGTCTTGCGACACGAAAATAAATTCGAGTTGTCGATTCTCAACAGGCAAATAACAGATGCTGTCCCGACAGTGGTTTCCGCGGACTTGAGTGTTTCTTTTATGAAACCGGCAAATATTATCCAAAAATCTTTTCTTTCTCTGCTTGACTGTTTTAACCCGTGACCTAGGTTTAGGTAGCAGAAGTTTGATCCTGAAAGTGAAAACGGATCAGCGCTGCAAAACAAGTTTGACATCATATCGGAAAGAAATTTCCGTTTTCATATGAGTCCAATCTACACCAATATTTTCTGTGAACATTCTTCGTTTACAGAATGAAGCTCTTCTAAGAGGGGGGCATATTGGACGCTTCCTGCGAGGACGTCACTCAGGGAGGCAATGTTTCGGGTGAGCTGTGGTTCATTACCATGGCTTGGTTGTTTTGTCGATGCATGTGGTTCATGACTCGACTCCAATTGGAAAGAAAGAGAGCAACAATGAAGAATCTGACAAAGAGCATCAAGAATTTCCTGGTATCAGAAGATGGTCCTACAGCTGTTGAATACGCTGTCATGCTGGCTCTGATCGTCATCGTTTGTCTGACTGCCATCCAGGCTGTTGGTACAAACGCCAATGCGAAATTCGAACAGGTTCGTGATGCGTTGACCTAATCGAAGCGATCTGTATCGCAACGAATCTACGAGAAAACCGCTCAGTCGAACCATTCGGCTGAGCGTTTTCTTGCGTAACGGGACACTGAAATTCAGGGCCTCAGCCTGCCCCGGCAATGGAATCCCCACGTGTTTCAATCACTGTTAAAAATCAAGGAGAGTGCAGTATGTTTCCGTACTATTTTGATGCCCACGCAGGAGCAGTTCTGGAATTTATGATGATGATTATGATGGTCATTGTCTGGTTCACTTCACTGCTGACCGGCAGCCGCATCTAAAGCCCGATCAAAAAATGGCACACTGTCAGACCAGTCTCGCAGACTGGCCGGTGATTCTGCCGTCGATTGTCTCAATAATCCGGCGTTTCAACAGACAGTGTGGCCTTCTCATGCAGGCCCTTCAGTGGCGTGGAAAAACAGTTGTTTTTTCAAGATATTCCCTGCCCTGCCCGGTCTGTGACCTAGACTGAATAATAAGCATACAACTGATCGCAGCTCAGCTCCTCTGCTTCGAACGGCGGTGGAACTCACCGAAAGTGAGACTTACCTGGGTTGTAAAATTTACTGACAAGAATTATCCCTCAGGAAATGTGTTCAATCACATTTCACTCAGATTGAAATAAGAAAGGCCAGATTGATGGATTGGCATCAGTTACTTCTCGAGAATTGGCATGTTAAGTTTGTTTCCATCGTCTTGATTTACGCTGCTTACATTGATGGTAAAGAACTGCGGGTTCCGAACTGGATTACCTATCCGATGGTTCTTTCCGGTCTGGTCTACATGACCTGGACCGGTGGTCTGGCTGGCCTGGGCTGGGGCCTGCTGGGAATGGCTGTCGGACTGGCTACTCTGCTCCCGCTGTATAGCGTCGGTGGCATGGGCGCGGGTGACGTCAAACTGATGGCCGGCATTGGTGCCTGGCTGGGAGTGAAAATCACCTTCTATGCGTTCTGTGTGACAACCGTTGTGGGAGCCGTGATGGCTGTCGGCATGGTGCTCTACCGCAAGAGCTTTTACAAGCACCTGGGGCAGGCGATCGTGATCCTGGACGAATGGCGTTCCGTCAAGAACCCACGGGAACTCTCCCGGATTGCCAAAGAACGAAAGCCTACCATGTACCTGCTGCCTTACGGGATTCCGATCTGCATCGGATCAATCGCCTACTTCTTCTATGCCGGCCTGCTGTAAAACTGGCTGATTTGCAGTCTGTGAAAATAGGTGAAATAAGAGTAGTGGCCTCTTTGGTTGAAATGCCGAAGAGGTCGCCCCAATCGGAATGATTATTTTAAACGATAAAATCGTTATAAATTGAAGCGAACGCTCTCTGAGTGCCGATGTTGACCATGATGACGGAAGTTCTTTCTGTTGTACTGTGAAAGCAGTTGCCCATCGGGTCAGTCACTTCGATTCACAGTGCTCCTGTGAGCCTGTGAGAAACATGAGTGTCGCTGATGTGTTTCTCTTTTACGGGTGACAGAAATGAAACTGAAGTCATTGATGATGTTGGTAGTCGCAGTCGGCTGTGGTTTAGTTGCGATGTTGGGCGTCCGACAGGTCCTGAATCGGGATAATCAGAAGGAAGAAGTCAAACGAGCGAACGTGCTGGTGACCATTTCCGAGATTGCTCCCGGGACTCCCCTGACGGAATCCAACGTGAAGTTTAAATCATGGCCCATTGATCAAATACCAGAAGGCTCAGTTACAAAGCTGGAAGAATATAAAGAGCGCTCTATTAAAACCCGGGCCGTTCCTGGCGAAATCGTGATGAAAGCGAAGCTCAGTGAACAAGGTGTAAGGGGCGCATCAGTTGAAATTCCAGATGGAAAACGGGTCTTTACGACATCGGTCGATATGACCAAAACACACAGTGGTTTGATACTCCCGGGTGACTTTGTTGATGTGTATGTGACATTCACGGCGCGAAAGCAACAGGGGGGATTGTCGACCATCACTAAAGTAATTCTGGAACGCGTCAAGATCTTTGCCACGGATCATCTCACTGACGTTGGTGGAACCGAAAGCAATCAGGTCAAGTCCAAGAACATATCGTTACTGCTCTCTCCCCGTGAAGGAGCAATTCTGAAACTGGCTGAGAAAAAAGGAGAAGTTCACCTCGCCCTGCGGTCGCAATCAGATGATTCCGACACCGAGGACGTGCAGTTTGACGATCAGGAACTGGCAGAGGTCTTTTCAATTGATGGCAGTGAATATCTGCAGGATGATGAAGAAGCACAGGGCGATGTAAAAGAAGACAAACAGCCTGTTGTTAAGCAGTCACAGGAAAATACGAAGTCGGCCAAAGAGTTTCTCGATCAACAGCAGGAGCCTCAGATGATGACCTCTGCTGAAGTCGAAGTCGAGCCGATGGAAGAAGAAAAGAAAATGTGGCAGATTGAAATTTATTCAGGCGAAGAAAAAATTGTTCAGGAAGTGGAACTGCTGGAAGAGGAACTGAGTGACCAGCAGGCAGCTCTGAAAAATCTGTGGGATTCGTTTACGAAAAGACAGAAACAGAAAATCAATTGAAGTGTGACCCCTGCTCTGTTTCACCAGGCAGGGGATCGCCCAGACAGGCAGGATGGCCTGGCAGGCACAAACTGATAACCGATTCTGAGTAATACCAGGGCTCTCTTCAGGGGGCTCTGGTTAACTCAATTGTTAAAAGCAAGGGGCACGGATGCTGGCCTTCAACAAAATCTTCAAAGTTCATGGACTCTCACTCTGTCTGGCGCTGGTCTTCAGTCTGATCAGCACCACGGCGTACTCACAGAACGAACCACCCGTTCCGCCTGGAGCCAGTGAGCCGGTTGTCCAGGTTTCATCCGAGCAGATGAAACTGGAAGTGACCGAAAAGTTCTCCAAGATTCTGAAGTTTCCCGGCAAAATCAAGCGTGTCGACGGATTTGATCCCACGGTTTTGAATGTCACCGCACTGACTCCCAACGAGATTCGAGTGCAGGCTCTGGTGCCAGGAGTGACCACTCTGGTCATTACTGATGAAAACGGAAAGATCTATTCGGTAGAAACCTTCGTCAGTGGGGATGCCCGTCACCTGCAGGCCTATCTTAAAGAGCTCTTTCCCCGCTCATCTGTTACCGCGATCAAGGTACAGGATTCGGTTGTACTGCGAGGCTGGGTGACTGAGCCCGAAGCGATTACCGAAATGGTCGAAATCGCAGAACAGTTCTTTCCCAACGGCGTTTTGAATCAGATGAAGCTGGCTGGTGTGCAGCAGGTTTTGCTTAAAGTCAAAATCATGGAAGTGCAACGTTCCAAGATTCGGCAGCTGGGCGTGAACTGGCTGTTCCTGAACCAGAGCGGATATGTTTACAGTAACCCGGGGTCACTGGTGCCGCTAACGGGGATTTCTGTTCCCTTCGGTGGTCCACCGGCTTTGACTGCTTCTCAGCAGCTGTTGGGAAATGCCACAATGGGCTTTGGTCTCGTTGGCGATAACAGCATCTTCCAGTCCTTCATCGAAGCGTTAAAACAGGAAGCTTTACTGAAAATTCTGGCAGAACCGGAACTGGTTACCACCAGTGGCCGCCCTGCTAACCTGCTGTCTGGTGGTGAATTTCCGATTCTCGTACCTCAGAGCCTGGGAACAGTGACCATCGAATGGCGTGAGTTTGGTGTTCGCATGGAAGCGGTTCCCATCGTGCTGGGGAATGGGCGTCTGCGACTTGAGGTACAACCTGAAGTCAGTGAACGTGACTTCTCCAACGCGGTTCAGGTTTCCGGAACTACGGTTCCCGGTCTGACCGTACGGCGGGCTAATACGGCAGTGGAAATGAACTTTGGTGAGACTATGGTTATTGCCGGTCTGATCTCCAGCCGTAAAACTGCTGAGACATCCAAGACTCCCTTCCTGGGCGAACTGCCTGTCGTGGGAGCTGCATTCCGCCGGGTACGTTATACGGAAGGCGAAACGGAGCTCGTGATCATGGTGACTCCGGAACTGGTCTCACCACTGAAAGCGGGACAGATTCCTCCGGGAGGACCGGGGCGGTTTACCGCGACACCGACCGATCGTGAATTATACGGAGATGGAGTGCTGGAAGTTCCCAGCTATGGAGACAAATGTCCTGACTGCCGCTATTCAGTGCCTGGACCAATCAGTCCTGAGTCTATGATGCAGATGGAAGATAATGTACTGCCACCCGCTTCCCGGTCGCAGATGCCACCTCCCCCTGCACCGCCGACGATCCAGTCTGAGGTGATTCATAAGCCCGCGATGTCTCCTGAGGAACTGAAAGCCCTGCAGGAACAGCAGAAGATGCAACAGGCTCCCGCGAAACCGGTTGCCGGTGCTCAGGGGATGAAAGTTCCCGACCTGACCGAGGGGAAGCAGGGACAGTGGAAAGCGAAACAGAAAACGGGAAATCCCGCACCGGCTCCTAAACCGGGGACTTTAAGTACACCACCCAAAGGACAGCCTGGTTTAATTGGACCGGGGGGCTAGAAAAAATTTAAAACCCGCCCCGCGCTGATTCGATAATAGAGTAATCAGAGGGAAGAATTAAAACCTTAAGCAAAAGTGATCACTTATGAGTGGAGTAGTTCGACTATCAATTATTGATCCGAATGAGGCGACGCGCAATGAGCTGAAAAACATGCTGATTGGTGTCGATATGGTCTGGCTCGAGGCTGAGTGCAGTCGATATGAATTCTTCACCGAGGTGGTCTCACAGACCAAGCCGGACATCGCTCTGATTTCTCTGGATGCAAATCCTGAACTGGCGCTGAACCTGATTGCCCAGGTGACCCGTGACCTGCCCAGCTGCAGTGTCATCGTGGTCAGCAGCTCGCAGGAAGGCAGCCTGATCCTGCGTGCCATGCGAAACGGGGCCAAAGAATTTCTGGGTTTCCCACTGGTACTGGAAGACTTCCTGTCTGCGCTGAATCGTATCCAGATCGCTTCGGGCAAAACAGAAGGTGGCGAGCACAAAGCGCCTCGTTCCAGCCAGGTCATTACCGTGGCTGGTGTGAGTGGCGGCGTGGGCTGTACTTCACTGGCCATCAACCTGGCCTGCTGTCTGGCGAGTAACGAACAGAACAGCGTTGCGGTGATTGACCTGGATCTCGCACTGGGAGATACGGATGTCTGGCTGGACATCATTCCCGATTACACGATTCAGGACGTGGCAGAGAATATTTCCCGTCTGGATTATTCACTGCTGAAACGATCATTGACCAAACATAACTGTGGTGCGTTTCTGCTGCCGCGACCAGTGCAGATGGATATGTCTACGCAAATCAATACGGACGTACTCAGGCGAATTATTGCCCTGTTGCGGGCTACATTCACCCATCTGGTGATCGACGTCAGCAAGAGCTATAACAGTCTCGATCTGGCTGCGATGGAGCTTTCCGATACCGTTCTATTGACAGCACAACTGGATCTGCCCTGCTTACGAAATGTGGTACGCCTTTCCCAGTTCTTTGACAACCATGACCAGATCGCTGACAAAGTGAAGGTGGTCATGAATCGTCTGGGGCTGGAAGATACGCAGATCAGTATAAACAAAGCTCTGGAGACAATCGGCCGCGAGATTTTCGCGCAGATTCCCAACGATTATGCCACAATGGTTGAGTCCCGTAATAACGGGGTCCCACTGGTTATGCAGGCCCCCAAGGCCAAGCTCACCCGCAGTATTATGCAGCTGGCTGCACACGTTGGTGGAGACAGCCTGACCCATGATGAAGACTCAGCCGCCAAGAAGAAAAAGAGTCTCTTTGGGTTCCTGAATCATTCCAAGTAGGTCGCCGAACACCCTCAGGCATCCAGGTCGAGGTGTGTTCCGAGTGTGCCGTCCGCGTCGGGAGTCCGGCGGGGATGTTCCTCTTCGCTCTGCTGGTCCTTGCCAGGTGGGTGTTCCTGACCGTCGCCTTCTTCATAACCCAGAGGCATGCGTCCGTCGGCATCGCGGTCTCCGGATTTGTCAGCGTCACCAACATCATGCAGTTGGTGATCGGTAATCTCTTTCTGGGTGATCTCACCACTGCGTTGCGCCGAATCAGCCTTCTGTTTTTCGGCTGAGGCATCACTACGCTGGGCCCCCGCGAATGAGCTGTTAATATTGACGGCCCCGGGATTGATCGAACTCATGATCACTGATCCTTCAACTGAAAGAGGTGCAAAGGCTCACTTCAGGTGGAATCTCTTCAGCAAAAATGTCCTGGTATCCAGTCCGTACTGTCGGTGGATACCAGGATATTGTCAATAGCGATTCAGCAGCGTCCTGCTCTGTCGGAGGACAGTCCTGAAAATTACTGTTGCGCTTTCCAGGAGTTCAAAGTTAAATGCGCCTGCCCCTGATGGTGTGGCTCATGCCAGCAGAGAATCTGTAATGCCATCTGATTGGTCCAGCCACGTTCACTCAAACCCGCGGGAACCGTTTCCAGATCAGCTGCGGTGATCTGAGAGATCGCATCGAGGACATTTTCCCGGGATTCACTCAGCACCGAACGAATGGTGTCGATAGAGGGGATTTCGTCACTGGCGTTACTCCCCTTCTGGTAGGAGTCGAACCATTGAGTAAGAGACGAATCTGTTGAGCGCAGACGCTGCGAGGCGAAAAGCTCCTCAGTGATGCCCAGATGCATAATCTGCCAGGCGATATGTGCCCGTCCGGGGCCGGGACGGAAGGTCAGCGCGCTGGTCGGATCGGAGAACTCACTGATTTCATCCAATATTTTTAAAGTCATGGCCCGGTTAAACTTGAGCAGTTCGGAGACCGTGGCGATATCGATACTCATTTTCTGTTCACCCTGTTGTTCTGACGGTGTGGCGGTTGTGAAATTCTTTGCTGGATTGTATACCTCACGGTCTACATCGGAAAAGGGGCTGACTATAATAACAGCCAGAAGTACACAAGAATCGGGATTGTGGTTGAACTGACTGGAATCCCGAGGGTGAACAGATCAATTTTCAGCGTTAGATAAGGAAACTGCCTGACATGGGAGTCTTGGCAGAAAGATACCAGCAGAGCCTGGACTTTCTATTTGGTCGTCTCAATTATGAACGGATGGGGAGTAGCAAGTATTCCACCCAGGATTTCAAATTGAGCCGAATGGAGGAGTTATTGAATCGTCTGGGGAATCCTCAGAATAGGGTCCCCACGATTCATGTCGCCGGAACCAAAGGAAAAGGTTCTACTTCGGTAATGATGGCAGAAATGCTTTCAGCAGCCGGCTATCGCGTGGGACTGTTTACTTCTCCACATGTGACTCGTTACGAAGAACGGATTCTGGTCAATGGTCAGCAGATGGAGCCAGAAGAACTGGTAGAGCTGGTGGGAGAGCTTTCCCAGGTCGTTGTGCAAATGGACCAGGCAGAGAATGGTCTGAGCCCGACTTTTTTTGAGCTGACGACAGCTCTGGCCTGGATGCAGTTTGCCCGTCAGGCGGTTGACTTCGCAGTCATGGAAGTCGGTCTGGGAGGCCGCCTGGATTCAACGAATGTCTGTTCGCCTCTGGTGACAGCCATTACGAATATCAGCTACGATCACACCGCCCTGCTGGGAAATACAATCGAACAGATTACCCGCGAAAAGGCGGGGATTATCAAAGCGGGGATTCCAGTCTTTAGTGGCGTCACACAGTCCGAGGCGATTGCCGTGCTGGAGGAAATCAGCCAGGAGAAACAGTCTCCGCTCTTTTTAATGCAGAGGGACTTTTCCGGAACTTCAGTGGAAGCAGTTGAAGTGCCGGTACTGTCTGCGGCAACCGGGCTTCCCTGTCAGCAGGTTGAAGTTCAAACCCCCTGGTCCAGACTGGAACAGATTCCAGTGAGCCTGTTGGGGGCGCATCAGGCGATCAATGCGACTCTGGCGGTAACCGTTCTGGACTATCTGCGTCAACAGGGAGTCGAGATCCCGTTAGATCTGTTACGAAAAGGGATGGCAGACCTGAAATGGCCAGCCCGCATTGAACTGGTGCAGAAGCAGCCTCCCGTTGTTCTGGACACAGCACATAATGGTGCTTCGATTCAGGCTTTGGTTGATACACTGTCAGCCTGTTTTTCTGAACCGGACCGGGTGCTGATTTTTGCGGTCACGCGGGACAAGGATGTGCAGGAGATGTTGAGAACACTGCTGCCTCATTTCCAGACAGTGATCCTGACACAATATCTTTCCAATCCGCGGCGGATTCCCGTAGAAGAACTGCTTGAGATCACTCGATTGATTCAAGAGGAGATCGGGAATGCGTCTGAACTGGTCGTGACTGCAAGTCCCGAAGCCGCCTGGTCGCGGGCCAGATCAGAAGCAACAGATAAAACTTTGATCTGTGTGACGGGGTCGTTTTTTATCGCAGCAGAGATGCGGGAACTGCTCCTCGGTAAAACCGATGAAATGCTGCTGTCCGGGACCTGTTAAGCTTCCGTTATCTACTGAAGCATCGCTCACTGGCCTACGCGCAGAAAAAAAGGGAAGCGGCACTAAGTCCACTTCCCTTTCCGATCATCTCAAATACTTCAGGTTACGGCCCGACGCGAATCGGATTCCGTTTCCGTTTGCTTTTCCGGCCTTGCTGAGCAGGTGCCATCATTTCCGGATCAATTCCGGTGAAGTCGGCACTCATACCCTCCAGACCGAATTCCATGCCATCAGTGGGGGCTGTTTCACGGGCTTCGGTGGCTTCCTTAACCCATTCGAGACTCTTGCGTTCCCGGCCGAAGCGGGTTTTGACAGTCTCGTAGTCGCGTGAAGCGGCTGCTGGAAGTGAGGTTTTCAGATTGCCGAAGTTATCCACGATAATGGCTTCGGCATCAATGGGCAGATTGCCGCGTGTGTTTGCCGGCAGGTTGAGGTCCGGGTGGTCTTCCAGACGAATGGAAGGTGAAGCCACGGCATCGACCAGGTAGTTCTGTGTATCAAATTCGACAGTTGCTTTTTCGTCGAATTCTTCTTTAGCGACGTCGTACAGTTCAGCAACCTGCTCACCACCGATCTCTTCACCCACGGCTGTTTTCAAGACTGAGTGAATCGTCGTTCCGGTTTTGGGGTACCACTGGAAGACTTCGAAGCTTGCAGTCTTGCCGTTGATGCCCCGAGGAGGCCGGACACTTTCCAGATAGTAGTGCACGTCTTCTTCAGCGGTAACCGCAGCGGTTTCATTACTCCAGGGAGTCATACGGGTTTCCCCTTCAGCGACAGCCGGCAGGACCACTTCTTCGATGGGACGCTGATAGTTCGGATTGCGGACCACCAGCCGGACGCGATATTTGTAGGTCGCACCGGGAGTGAGATCAAAGTCGAAGTAACGGAACAGCAGCAGGCGACCTGCGGCAGATACGTTTGCTTTCAGTTTCTGAACGAATTTCTTCTCATCGAAGGCCTCGCCGGGGCGCTGCTGCTGTCTCATGTTGTCGACCATGCCATTGAAGACATCGTCCATGGCTTCGGGCTGGCTGCCATACATGAAGTCGCTGCGAATACCACGCATGTCAAGCTGCAGGGTGGAGAACCCTTTCTGCTTTTCTTTGAAGACACGTTCATTTGCATGCGTTTTCTTGTACTGATCCAGGAAGCGACGATTGATTTCCAGTTCCTGTTCGATTTCCTCCTGGCTGAGGGTGAAGTTTTCAACACGGGGGTGTGTAGCGACCTTGTACCAGAATCCAGCAATACGACTGGGGAGTGGCATGGTGAAGACCCGGTCGGTAATACCCGTATTAACGACTTCGGGATCGAAATCAGAGCTTTGATTGAGTGTCTCAATGGCAACATCGATATCGACTTTTTCCCAGGGGCCAGCCCAGGGATCAGCACCGGAGACGGCTTTTTTACGTTCCAGTTCGAAGTCGAGGAATTCCAGGAGTTTGCCGGTCTGCATGTTCTGCAGAGAGTAGGCATCGCCCAGTGAGCGTTCCAGTTTATCCTGCTGTGTGGCCAGGTCGAAGACACCGCGGACGGCAACAAACCGCAGCCCACGTCCTTCGCGGGCCGGGCCAGCCATTCCCATGCCGCCCATCCCTTCCGCGCCCATCATAGCAGGGTCTTCCGGCAGTGCGCCTCCTACCATATCGGGGGCAACCATTCCCGGATCGTAGCCACCAGGACCAGCGGCCATCATTTCAGCTTCGCCTGGAATCGCACCAAAGGTCAGACCAGTGGGAGAACCGGGACCGCCCATACCTTCCATGCCCATTCCGGCCGTCGTCGTACGGCGTTTAAAGGCGTCATACTCGGGTTCATCCGGCTTGGCTTTTTCGGTCTCCGCACCAGATTCCGAACCTTCTGCTCCCTCTTCTGTCGTTGCGTCAACAGGACGAGTCATCATGATAAAACGTCCATAAGAGGCGATCAGCTCTTCCACGGGGAGCCAGTCCACTTCTTTGGCGCGTTCTTTTTTAGCGTAGATCTGATAATCCAGTGGGGTAGAAAAAGCATAAGGCGAAGCTTCGACGCCATCGATCATCAGCTTTTTCACTTTTTCCCGTAAGTCATCCTGCTTGAGGAATTCTTTGCGTTTGTCCTCAGGCCACTGGCTGTTAGCGACCATGGACTCAGAGGTATCCACCTTCTGGGTTAACTCCTGTGGAGTCCGTTGCTCGGTCGACCATTTGGATGTAAAGATGGCGAAGAGTACAAACAATGCAACGAAGCCCAATACGATTTTTTCCGCATGGTTCACTGCAAATTCTTTGTAATTCATTCCTTTGAGATTGGACATCAGGTTTTTCACGGGACCTTCTCCGTTAAGTGAGTTTTACTGCCTCTGATTAACTTCAGGTTCAGATCAATCTTAAATTACTGGTTTCCAACAGGTTCAGCAGTTGTCTCATTCTGCGGTGACGGCTGGGATGTATCTGGTTGTGTGCCTGCACCAGGTTCTGCTGCAGGGGGACTGTTATTACCGTCCGCGGGCTCTGCGGGAGTATCTCCCTGAGCTGCGGGGGGCGTTGCCGGTTGACCAGGTTCCGTTCCTGGAGTTGCCAGACCTGAGGCTGCTGGTTGACCGGGAGTCGCTGGAGTATCTGTCGCCGGAGCATCTGCCGCAGCAGGATCGCCGGGCTGCCCTTCAGTTGCTGCACCTTCTTCTCCGGCAGGTTGCTGGCTTCCATCAGTCTGTTCTGCTACTTCAGCACCTTCGGGTGGTACATATGGTTTATAAAGCGTCATCAGTCCGGCGACAGTGACGACTGCCAGTTCCGGGTCATTCATGGCTGCCTCGAGTAGGCTGCGGTTTTCCGCACCGGGTTGAAGACCAGAACCAGGAACGCCTCCAGATTCTGCTTCCATTCCAAAACCACCAGACATGCCTGCACCAGGTAAGCCAAAGTCATTGCCACCAAACCCGGCATCTGCACCAAAGCTCTCGGCGCCACCGGAACCTCCCATGGCACCGCCCCGCATGGCTCCACCGCCTGCATTGGAGACGATGGGCTGCATGTTGTCAGAGTACATGGAAGCCAGTTGGACGCGAACAATTTTGGTCGGCCAGGGCATGCTGCTCAAGGATGCCAGCAGGTCCGGAAGTTTGGAAGACTGGATTGTTGCTTTGAGATAAAAGGCGCGGGTTTTATAAGGGAGATCTTCTTCCTCATTATAGTAACGTTTCAGATTTTGGGACTGGCCACCCATGCCGCCTCCCATACCACCGGGGACCATACCCATGCCTTCAGCAGACATGTCGCCACCCATATCTCCTTCTCCCCCACCGGCGGAGCCATCGACGTTGTTACCAAAGATCTTCATTAAGTCCATATCGACATCGATGGACAGTGTTCCATCGCGGCCGCCGTCCATGCCTGCACCAGGACCAGCGCCACCGCTGCCCCCGCCAAACATGCCACCGCCACCGGCCATCATTTCGGGATCCATGCCCCCCATTCCTTCCATGCCGCCCCCTGCTGGGGCACTTCCATCATCACCGGGGGTTCCACCACGCAGTTCCAGAACGGAAATCTGACGCACCGGGGATTCACTGATGTTGGCTGCACCTTTATTGACTTTGGCGATCGCTTCCAGAATAGATGTGACCAGCCAGACATCTTCCTGCGCATTCCACATTTCTTCGGATGTCGGAGGCAGGGTTTTCCATTTGTCCAGGGGAACGTGAGGAATGATATTCGGCGAAAGCTGAACCAGTCCTGTGCCATCCCTGACGTCAAAGGGATTGGCGGCTTTATGGGCACGCAGGATTTCAAATTTGTAGGCACTACGATAGAGGTTACGTGGTACACGGGTGATCTCACCCCGGTAAGGAGTGTCTGACATCAGAGGTGTGATTTCCGGCGGCCAGACAAACAGTTCTTTCTGCTTTTCCCAGAGGAACTTGTGAGAGGCGCCGATATAGCTCTCTTTCTTCTTGTTGATTTCCCGAAGTGCGCTGGACCAGGTTTCATTGGGAGGATTGGGTTGAATCTGGGCATCGGTAAACGCTTTGTCGATGGCCGTTTTGCGCTCATCAATTTCTTTAGCCAGGCTTCCCGTTGCCATGCTCCAGCCTACCACCGGCAGAATGAGGGCGATGAACAGGATGATCCAGAATTTATGAGTAATCAGAGGTTTCAATTTATCCATTGGGGTTTCCTCTACACTCCGAAGAGAATCAGTTTATTTTCAGTTTTACGTGTACTTCAAAATCGGTTGTCACAAAAGTCGAATCCGTTTTCACGGATCAGGCGGGAGGAGCTTCGCCTTCAGCGCCGGGAGTCTCTTCCCCTTCTCCTTCAGCAGCAGGTGCTTCCGGTGGATTTTCTTCACGCTCCAGAACTGGAATTGGTTGCCAGACAAACTCCAGCGTGAAGGTGGTCTTCTTCAGCGGGATGATTTTCGTTTCTTTCTCGGGACGTGGTCGCGGGCGAACTCCCGGACGTCCCATCGGACCCATTGGAGACGAACCGAAGCCGACATCCTCTCCCGGAAGCGCACCCATACCTGGCTGACCGCCTCCGAGTCCGGCGAAACCACGGCCCATGCCGCCGTCCATACCGCGATTCATACCCGGTGGTTTGCCATACGGATAGTACTGGAAGGGACGCACTTCGTCTTTGAGAATGACCGCATGGGAAATTCCCATTTTGCGAACATCCACGGGTTGAGAATTCGGGTTTTTAACAGTCCATGACTGCAGGTTCTTGAGTAGTGTTTCATGCACGTAGAGTACGCCGACATCAGTTGTCGGTTTGGATTCATCGTTATGGTAATGCACGCCGGTCAGTGTGAAGACGTAGCCTTCACCTTCGGGTGGCTTTTCTTTATCAATAGGTGGCAACAGCGATTTGGCCTGCGGAGAGAGTTTTTCAAACCACTGGGCCAGATCTTTGTGGTGTGTAACTGTGATACCGGGCAACTTGATGCGGTTGCTCTTGGCAATCTGTTCGTTGTCGATTTCATCGCCGACATCACGAGGCAGGCATTCATCGATGGCCTTGTAAACTTCCAGCCAGTTCTCGCGTGAATCGAGGTTCCAGACCAGTTTATTACCGTTTTCGATCAGGGTTGTGAAATCTCCGGCAGCAGAGTCATAACTGGATTTGTAGCCGGAGACCTGTGTGGTGAGGTTATTGACTTTTGTTTCTGCTTCCCCAAAGCGATCTTTGCTGACCGAATTGGCAACATTGCTGTAGCCAACGGCTGAAATACAGAGGCCGACCATCAAAGCAGCAGCACTGACCACCGCCCATGGTTTCTTGCGGCGGATTTTGCGGGCCGTCGCAATTTCCGGTGGCAGAAGCGTGGTACGAATCATGGTCTGCTTGAGTGCCTGCAGAGCGATCCCGTAAGGCACTGTGAAGGTCAGGATGTTGTCCTGGAACAGGGGTTCGTTGAGGACGGCATCGCCAACCAGGCCCTGGAAGTCATCCAGACGTTCCACTTCGTATTGCAGGTTCTGCTGCAGGAATTTCTGCAGACCCGCGAGCTTAAAGCCATTACCGGTACCGTAGACCTTCGAGATCTTGGCTTCGCGGTTAACACTGGAGAAATATCCGATAGAACGCTGGATTTCTGAGACGTATTCGT
Organism: Gimesia sp.; assembly: GCF_040219335.1. Taxonomy (NCBI): domain Bacteria; kingdom Pseudomonadati; phylum Planctomycetota; class Planctomycetia; order Planctomycetales; family Planctomycetaceae; genus Gimesia; species Gimesia sp. The sequence goes on from NZ_JAVJSQ010000019.1 coordinate 63,113, forward strand.
TGAATACGGGACGCAGTGCCTGGAAGACCGCACGGGGATCTTCGGAGCGGGTTGCATTACATTTCAGGTGTTCCGCTTTGGCAAAGGTGAGTTTCATTTCCTTGGTCAAAGCACGTGTGAAGTGGTTGCCGCCGATGGGAACGTTACGGATCCAGATTTTGCTGCCGTTCGTCACCATCAGGGTCGTGCTGTCGGCACCCATGTCAACCACGATGGATGATTCTTCCGGATTGCCGTCGTAATCGGCATCGACACGCATGCCGAGTGAGTCGTAGCAGAGCGTGTTGTACAGACCCAGTGGTGCGATCTGAATCAGTTCCACTTCGACTTTACGATCAATGAATGGCTTCAGGGTTTTGAGGACCTGATCTCGTTTCATGGCGAAGATACCGACTTCGGCATCCAGCATGTAGCCCCCTTCTTCGATACCGCCTCCCAGGGGCTGGTAATCCCAGATGACATCTTCCAGGGCGAAAGGGATCTGCTGCTTGGCTTCGTACTTGACGATTTCCGGAACACGGTTGGACTGGACCGGTGGCAGTTGGATAAAACGGGCCAGTGAAGTCTGCCCCGGAACGCTGATGGCAATCACATCTCCCTTGATTTCATTACGGGAGAGGAATGTATCCAGTGCCTGACTGATCAATTCTTCGGGATCTGCATCGGGCTGGCTGAGAATTTTCGGATGCGGGATATAGTCGAAGGCAACCGCAATAACCTGGTCGGCCGCTTCGGCATACCGTAGTCGGATAGCCTTCAAACCGGCCTGTCCTATTTCAATGCCCCAAACAGCTTGATTTTCTGCCATGTGTCTGGTTACTCCTGCTTTCTGGTGGAACTGGAACCAGTACTACCAGAGTGCTTGCGAATCGTGTTGCGAAATTGAATGTACGAAGTGAATTCCCGTCACCTGGATGAGAGAGCTTCTGCAGGCGGCCGGAAGAATCTGATTTCAGTCATTTCTGTAGAGACAGGTCAGGAAAAAATCGATAGAGATAATTCCCTAACATAAGGCTATCACAGGGTTTTGTATAAAGTCAATGAAATAACGGGTTTTGCTATCGAGTTCATCAAATTTTATCAGTCTGCTCCCTGCAACTGGAAGCCCGGAAAAGCGGTTTAACGATGCTCTTTTTGGGCCTCTTGAGCGACCTGTTTATCTGCCTCTCGAAATGTTGGACGGATGCTGCAGGGCGGAAAGTTCCCACAAACAACATTTTTAGTACGATTTTTCCAGATTTTTTGCTGGATTTCATCCACAGAATCAGATCAGTCTCTTTGAGATTCCGTTTGTGAGCAGGTGAAATGGGGCTGTATTTAAGTATTGTTTCAGCATGCATTTGGGATTTCTGACCCCTGTGGGAATCAGCACTATGGATACTCGGAACCAGTTTACGTATGCTAATTGTTGTGACGGTTTGTGCCGACACCAGGCCTGCCGCGTAATCTCATAAAGTTATATCTTCTGTAAAGTATTGCAGTGAAATGACATACAATGACATTGTGATATTGATTCCGTGTCACAGTCTGGATGACTTCCCGACAGAGTTGGATGAAAAAGAGGCGGAAAGCCTGCTGAATGCCTTTGCGGTCGCCTGGCATCCGGAACTGCTGGCGACGACCCGGGTGATTCCGAGCTGGCACCGCTCCGATGAGCCTCCCCAGTTTCTGACCGATCGACTGTTGCTGGTCCCCAAGACGGCGGAAGACTGGCTGCCTTACGGCTGGATTGAAGAGGCTGAGTCGAACGGAGCGACCGTTGTCAGCGGCAAAATCCAGCGCGACGAATATACCGAGGCGGCCTTAGCCCCCCTGCACTCTTCTGCGGAATCGAGTGAATCCGAAACAGAGAAGCCTGATTCGTCGTCAACAGTCGAGTTATCAGCAGATCTGGTCGCCGATTTTTGTGCACTCGGTTTCTGTTATATACAATTAGAACTGCTTACCCGCTGTATGCATCATTTCAGTAGCCTGGATGAAGCTACGATTCAGCGGGAAGCAATTGCCGCCGCCGATGCTGCCCTCGCTCAAGATGAAGAAGCTGCCCGGGCGCATCTCAAGGCCTGTTTCGAGGTGTTGCTGGAAAACCGCGAACGGTTTTATCCCATTGATTGTTATCTGATTGACCTCTGTCTGGTCGCGCCGGAGTGGGCTAAGGAGAGTTTCCAAGAGGCGATCGAAGACGAACAGCCTCTCAATATCCTGATAACGGCGCAGGATCTGGAGACTGTTGCGGAACAGAATCCGGACCTGATCACGGTCTTGAAAAAGAGCTGTGATAACAGGGAAACGGAAGTCATCGGTGGTGAGCGGGAAGAGATCGCCACCCCCGTGATTGCGGTAGAATCACTGATCTGGCAGTTACAGGCTGGTTCAGAGAAGATCCGCGAACTTTCAGGACGGGCACCGACGACGTGGGCGCGACGACGGTTCGGTCTGGCCTCCCTGCTGCCGATGCTCCTGCATCGTTCGGGATTTCACTCTGCCCTGCACCTGGTTCTGGATGACGGGATTTATCCGGATTACGAACAGAGTAAGATCCACTGGGAGGGCGCAGACGGCACCATTCTGGATGCCTACTCCCGGATTCCGATGTCAGCCGAAGGTGCTGCGAGCTATCTGCGATTTCCCCAGCGAATGGCGGAGTCGATGGAGGAAGACCAGGTAGGGGCATTGATGTTTGCCCGCTGGCCGGATGTGAAATCGCCCTTTTATCAGGACATGAAACGCATTCATCGCTACGCGCCGGTTCTGGGTAGCTTCGTCCTGCTGAATGACTTCTTCCAGGATACCGAATCTTCCGGGCGGCATTCTTCCTATGATGCGCGAGAGTACCTCTCTCCCTTTTTGAGCCAACTGGTGGCGATGCGAAAGCCGGATCCGTTGAGTCGCTTCATTGACTGTTTTCAAAGACATGACGAGTTTATGGCGGGACGCTGGTTTCAGACAGTGGCCCAGGCAATCTATGGAAAGCCGATTCAGGAACCATCTTTATTGGCGCTGGAAGCAAAGGTTGAAGACGCACACCCGGACGCTGAGGAAGAGACGATCCAAGGTGCACGTGCAGCACTGGAGGGTTTCCGGGAAGCGGGTGTCAAAAAACTGGCCGACATTGTTCTGCAGGGAGCCGACGCGTCGCAGTCAGGTGTGCTGCTGTTGAATTCACTTTCGTTTAACCGGCGTGTCGTTGTCGATCTCCCCGATTTTCCCTTTGAGCCGGAGCCGCGGGATTACATCAAGGCGACTCAGTTCGATGGGCAGCGCAAACAGGCGGTGGTGGAAATACCAGGTGCGGGATTCGTCTGGCTGCAGCCTGGGAAGAAGCCGGCACCGGCGGTTAAGAGTAATATTCCGATTGGTGAGCCCCTGCTGTTACGCAACGAATTCTTTGAGGTGCATATCCACGAAGAGACCGGCGGGATTGCGCAGATCAAAGAGTATGGTCGTAAGCCCAATCGCCTGAGTCAGCAGTTGTCATATCGTTTCCCTTATCAACGGAATATTCCCCGCCCCGATCCCCTGGGGGACTGGGATGAGAAAACACCCTATGCTGCTGTTCGAGGCGTGAAGGCCGAACTGACCTGTGCCGGACCCGGAATGGGCGAGATTGTCACCACTGGTGAGTTGTATGACCAGGTCAGCGACAGTCCCCTGGCAACGTTCCGGCAGACATTTCAATTATGGCGGGGACGACCGATTCTGGATGTGAAAATCGAGTTGGACGTGCAGGTACAGCCCGAAGGAAATCCGTGGGACCATTACTATGCGGCCCGTTTTGCCTGGGGAGACAGTACGGCATCTCTAACGCGTTCGCTGCTGGAAAGTGCCCACGCGTTTCAGGGAGAACGTTTTGAGGGACCGCATTATTTTGAAATCGCCGAAGGCGAGGAGCGGGTGACGATTCTGAATCATGGGCTTCCCTTCCATCGCAAAACCGGTCCCCGCATGCTCGACAGTATGCTGGTGGTCGAAGGGGAAACCAGACGCGAGTTCCAATTCTCGATTGCCTTGAACCAGAACTTCCCTATGCAGCTGGCTCGAAATGCGATGGTGCCGGCAGCTCAGTTTGCCAGCCCCGCAGGTCCGCCGCGAATGGGCGACCAGGGGTGGTTGTTCCACGTGTCGGCCAGTAACGTGCAGATCACCCGGGTGATGGATCTTAAACACGATGAGTTGCGTCCCGAGGAATCGCGGAAAGGGTTTGCCGTGCGTCTGCTTGAAACCGAAGGCGTGCATCGTTCAATTAAACTGCGATGTTTCAAATCCCCCGTGAGCGCCCGACAGCGTGATTTCCAGGGGAAGACCGTTGTGGAACTCCCCGTAGAAGAGGATGCGGTGCTGGTGGAAATGTCGCTGTACGAAATTGCCGAGATCGAAATTTTCTTTGAGGAGTCGAACTGACAGATGATCGTGACGATTGATGGTCCTGCAGGATCGGGTAAAAGTACTGCGGCGCGGGGGCTGTCTCAGCGGTTGGGTTTCGAGTTCCTGGATACCGGGGCCATGTATCGTTGTGTGGCTCTGGCGGTGCTACAGCAAGGCATCGATCCGGCAGAGGTGCAGTCCGTCGGCGACGTCAGTCAGCAGATTCATATTACCTTTGCTGACGCCAGCGTGATCTTGAACGGAGAGGATGTCACCCAGGCAATTCGGACCGCAGACGTCTCGGAAGCGGCATCCCAGGTCGCACAGTACCCTGCGGTTCGGGAAGCACTGGTGCATTTGCAGCGACAGGCGGCCGAAGGAGTAAATATTGTCAGCGAAGGCCGCGATCAGGGGACAGTGGTGTTTCCAGATGCGTTGTGTAAGTTCTTTCTGATCGCCGATCCTGAAGAACGGGCCCGACGTCGCTTTGATGAAATGCAGGGACAGGATCAGGAGATTACCCGGGAAGAGATACTGCAGCAGATCCACCAGCGCGATCAGCGGGATGAAAGCCGCACCGTCGCCCCGTTAAAACCGGCCGACGATGCGGTTGAAATCAATACATCTCAGCTTTCAATCGAGGAAGTCCTGGATCAGCTTGAGCAGACAGTTCGGGAGCGTCAGGCTGCTTCAGCCGAGTAAATGCCGAACCGATCACGATTGAACCTGTTATTAGAACATCAGAGTCAAAGTGGCAGTCGTGCGGCTGTCGAGCAGATCTTTTCTGTTGGACAGCGGGAATTCCCAGGCAGCGGCGAATGACAGACACTTGTTGAAGCGGTAGTCGGCACCAAAAGCGAACGTCAGGACATTGTTTCCAGCGACACTGGAAGAACCCAGGTTGATCCAGTCGCCCCCTTCAATATTCAAAGGCAGTGCCTGACCGCTTTTGGTGTAGACAATGCCGTTCAACTCAGCCAGTGCAGAGAGTTTGCTGGTCACGGGGTGATCGTAGTGCACGCTGTAGTAAATCGACTGCGATTCTTCAGCAGTATCTCCGGGAACGTGATATCCGGTGGAGGCGATGAGGTGCCCGCAACCAATCTGCTTACCAATCGACAGGTAAGGAGTCCAGACACTGTCGCCATTGCCCTGGAAGACGCGTGAACTGCCGTTGGTAGCCTCGTAAATCAGTCCCCCCGACAGCAGGAACTGGTTTTCCACATCGCGGACCAGAACGTATTTCAGTCCGAGGCCGATATCAGACCAGCCGGTTCGGTTGCCGATTCCCCGTGTCTGCAGGGTGTTGTAACCATCTTTGACGGCGATGACTGAAAGGCGTTCGTTGAGTGCGACTCCCAGCTGAAGTGCGTAAACCTGCAGGTCCCCTGCCCCCAGTACCGGCGTCTGAGAATCGATCATCTGATTGATGAATATGCCCCTGACATAAGTCAGCGAGCGGGGATCGATTGACCAGACTGGATTGCTGACCGGCATGACGAAGTCTTCAAAACAGCGGTCGCTGGGAAAGCGATTCAGCAGAGGAATGCGATCGCAGAGAGTACAGTTCTGGCAGGATTCACAGCTGCAGACCGGAGTCTGGCAATTACAGGTTCCACAATTACAGCCCGTTCCGCCGGGACACGCCGCAGGCTGCGTTGCAGGAGCAGTGATGGCTTCGACCTCGGATTTCAGGGGGAGTTGTGCTGGAGTTGCGGGATCTGTCAGAGGAGGAGCCGGCGCAGGTTCGAATTCACGAAAGACTTCTTCAATGGACTTGGGTGCTGCTGGTTCTTCGGCGGAAATTGCCGATCCGCAGATGTGGATAACGAGCATGGAATAGAAAACCAGCGCAAACCTCATCTCTTCCCCCTCCTGAAAATGAGACTGTTGTATTTTTGGGTTGTTTCGTCAGAAACACTCAATTATCTCTTCAGATATCGGCAGTTCCGAAATGTGAAAACAGGTATATAAGTGCAACTTTATTCGTTTTTTCTGATTTGAAGGTAATACCGCTTTTGCTGCTGGCGTAAAAAAAGCACGCCAGTGAGGCGTGCTTTCTGGTTCAGGAGATTCAGAAGAACCAGTATAGTTTCAGTTGATTTGCAGTTCGTGCGTGCTTAGTGCATCAACTGTTTTTCGAAGTCGATCTCGTATTTTTTCATCTTCTTATAAAGCGTAGTTCGGTTGATACCCAGGGCTTTGGACGTGTTCTGTCGGTTCCAGCCGTTGGCTTCCAGTGCTTCGATGATGATCTGTCGCTCGGGATTGGCGAGGGCATTTTTCAGTGAACTGCGTCCGCCGCTGCTGGTCTCTGTAGAGAGCGAATAGGACTGTTCCTGACGAATCTGCTCGGGCAGATCGTGTACGCGGATGTACTCCCCTTTGGAGAGGACCACAGAGCGTTCGATGACGTTGATCAGTTCCCGCACGTTACCCGGCCAGGAATATTTCAGCAGGGCCTGCATGGCGGAAGGATCGAAACCTTTGATCGATTTCCCGATCTGTTCGTTGTAAACTCTGAGATAATGTTCCACCAGCAGCGGGATGTCGCTCATGCGTTCTCGCAATGCCGGCTGAGTGAGGGTGATGACGTTGATGCGGTAGTAGAGGTCCTGCCGAAACTCCCCCTTCGCCACCATCTCTTCCAGATCCTGGTTGGTGGCCAGAATCAGGCGGATGTCGACTGAGTGTGTTTTGGTATCACCCACGGCTTCAAACTCGCGGTCTTGCAGAACACGCAGCAGTTTGACCTGCAGGCTGGGAGAAGAAGTCGCGATTTCATCAAGGAAGAGCGTGCCTCCGTCTGCCTGGAGGAACTTACCAATTTTGTCGTGAGTCGCTCCGGTAAACGAACCGGCTTTGTGTCCGAACAATTCGCTTTCGAGCAGTGTGTCGGGCAGTGCCCCACAGGCGACTTCGACGAATGGTTTGTTGGCACGATCGCTCAACTGATGAATGGCACGGGCCGTCATTGTCTTACCGGTTCCGTTCTCTCCCAGAATCAGAACAGTGGTACGCGTGTCGGCGACGCTTTCGATCAGATCAAACATCTTCTGCATTTTGTAGTCCTGCCCGACGATGTTAGACAGGCCATAGCGCTGATCGAGTTGTTTTTTAAGTGATTTGTTTTCTTCGACCACTTGTCTCTGATCGAGGCAGCGTTCAATGGTCAGACTGAGTTCTTCATCAATGACCGGCTTCGTGAGATATTCAAAGGCCCCGAGGCGGATTGCTTCCACCGCACTTTCGATCGTGCCGTATCCGGTGAGCATAATCACGGCGGTGTCGGGGGCGTTCTGCTCAACCCATTCCAGCAGATGGAATCCATCCTGATCTGGCAGGTTGACATCACAGATGACGATTTCAAAAGGAAATTCTTTCAATCGCTCGATGGCATCGAGGCAGGTCAGAGAGGTCTCTGTACGGTGCCCCAGACTACGCAAGTAGTCTGCCATGGCTTCCAGAATGTGTTGGTCGTCATCAACTACCAGTAATGAGCCTGAATTTGTCTTCATTGATTTATGTCTCGCCAAAAGGTGCTTGTAGCGTTGTAATCGTCGTACAACCGATTTGATGAACTAAAATTAATTGTGATGTTGGATCTCACTGGAACCAGTGTCAGGCTCTGTCAGCAACCGTCCAGACGGTTCGACAGCGCAGAATTCTGGCACCGCTCACCTGCTCCAGGGAGCATGTGAAGAGACCGGATTTCAATTCAGGCTTCTTGTCCGCAATCCTGGCGAACTGTGCGACCCGAGTTGAAAACTGGGAGACAATCATGATGAAGGGGTACCAAAACATAGACCACAGTTTCCTGCAGGCAACATCGTGAGCAGCGCGGCTGTTGATTTTGGGAAGCAGCTGTTCCTCGCTTGCATCTTTGAGGTTCATAGAACTGTTATTGTGATCACTCCTTGAGGTCAACGAAGGTTGGAAATTGCCGCTTGCAGGGATCGCAGTGGATCTCGCACAGTGGTGTAGTGGCTCAATCGCCCCGCAGAACTGCTTCAGGCCTGAAAGGCGGCACAACCCCTGATTTCGCTATTTGAAACGCCATTTAGCCAGCTTTATCCGGATTTCCTATGTTTTGACTCAATCTGGAGAGAGAAATCATCACCGATTTTGGCGATCTGGGAGAGTTTTGGTGTGTTTTTCAGTCATGAATGAGGCAATGTTGTTTTTTGAAGGCATTAAGCAGAGATGAAATCAGAAGATTTACTGACAGGTAACGAATGATAACTGTAAACAGAGCCTTGAGATGGTGCCCCTGTACTGCTACTATTGGGACTTTGGTGGAAAGATTTTGGACGGTCTCTCAGAGCTGTAGTGATCTTTTGTCAGACCCGGTCAGACTCAGTGTCCCGTTGCATGTTACCGCTGCTTTTCTTTCGCGGTGCTGTGGCGGTGTTTCATTGTGGGAATGCATTCATGTCTGTTTTGACAGATCTGACCCGTCGCAGTTTATTTCTGATGAGAACTTCGGGTGGTCATGCTCCGTAAAAAGCGACCTGCCTGGATAGTCTTTCGAACTGGTATTCCCGGTCAAACAAAGTGGGAGTTGTCCGTTGTTAAGAGCGATAATTAGTGATATTCACGGTAATCTCGAGGCGCTGGAAGCTGTCCTGGCTGACATTGATCGTCGTGAGATCAGCGAGATTTATTGCCTGGGTGATATCATCGGATATGGACCCAATCCACGGGAATGCATCGATCTGGTCAGACAACGATGCAAGAAGTCTCTGCTGGGGAACCACGACCAGGCAGCCTTGTTTGATCCGGAGGGCTTCAATGCCGGTGCCGAACGCGCCATCTTCTGGACTCGGAAGATGCTGGAGACCGGTGATGCGAATAAAAACCAGGATCGCTGGGATTTTCTGGGCGAACTGCCGCGGATGATTCGCGAGGACAAGTTGCTGTTCGTGCATGGTTCCGCCCGCAACCCGTTAAACGAATACGTCTTCCCGGAAGACATTTACAACCAGCGCAAAATGGAACGTATTTTTGGTCTGGTCGACCAGTACTGCTTCCAGGGACACACTCATATTCCCGGCATTTTCACAGAAAGCATGAATTTCCTTGCTCCAGATGAGATTGATTACGTTTACTCATTCGGCGAGGAAAAGTTTCTGGTGAATGTCGGTTCGGTGGGACAGCCCCGCGATGCGGATAGCCGCTCTTCCTATGTCATTATCGATGATGAGAAGGTGACCTTCTGCCGGGTTGAATACGATTTCAACACGACCGCCGAGAAGATTTACGACATTCCTGATTTAGATAACTTTTTGGGCGATCGTCTGCGTGACGGTCGATAATCATGGAACAAAAACGACTTTTACTCTTTGTAGTACTGTCTGCCACAGTCATCTTTTTCTGGCAGATGTTCATATTCCCCCGCATTGCTCCCCGTCCTCAGGTTGTCGCAGAACAGCAGGCTGAGAACGCGCCTGCGCAGGATGAGCAGGATCCCGATCTGCCGCTGGTGGCGAAAAAACCATCGACTCACGGCGAAGTCAAGCCGTTGCCCGAACAGCCGGCAGAACAGAAAGCCGGTTTTGCCCGCAATCCCAATCGGACAATCGTACTCGGTTCACTGGACCCGGACTCAGGCTACTTTCTGCAGGCGAAAATCACGACTCAGGGGGCTGCTGTCCTGGAAGCCTCTTTGAACGATCCACTCTACAGAGACCTGGACGATAACAAGAAACAGTTGCAGATCCTGGGGGAATTCAGTGGTGCCAAAGAGGTTTCGCGGTCTTTACAGATCGAGATGAAGCAGCTGGACCAGAAACTGGCCCCCTTCCTCACCAATACCCGTCGCGCTGACTGGAAGGTGCTGGAAGAAGTTAAAGATGCCGACGGAATCATTCATTCGGTCCGCCTGGGTCTGACGGCTCCGGATGGAAGTATCGAAGTTCAGAAGGTATTCAGCCTGAAAAAATACCCGTTACCTGAGGGAGAAGACTTTCGCGAGTTCCGCAATACCCAGCAGGCCGGTTACCTGATTCACTTCGATCTCAAACTGATTAACGAAAGCTCACAAGGGCAGGTGCTGGATTATCAGCTGCTGGGTCCCGTGGGAATTCCGCTGGAGAACGCAGACAATACTCGTAAGTTCCGCGATGTTCGCATCGGATTCCTGCAGGACGATATGAGTGTCGACACCACGACCTTATACGCTGCAGACATTATCGAAGAAATTCAGGAACAGAATGTCGAGAAATACACACGGGCTTTTCAGTTCGCCGGTGTGGACGTGCAATATTTTGCTGCCCTGCTTACTCCAGATGGCAAGAACTATAAGCCGGAACTGGTCAACGGTGAGATGCAGTCCAATTATTCTGCGAGTGTCGAGCCGGTGCTCATCCAGCAGAATGTGAAGACCGAAGAGCAGAGCCGCATCACGGTCAAAATCAATTCTGATGAAATCGAACTGCCCGCCGGCGGTGAGACCGAGCACAGCTATGCTCTGTATGCCGGCCCCAAACGGGAATCGTTGCTCGGACCGCCGTTGAAGGCGACCGAGATCATGGATTTCGGCTTCTTCGGTCCGGTAGCCAAACTGATGTTGTGGCTGCTGACGACATTGCACAGCATTGGGTTGTCTTACGGGATCGCCATCGTCTGCCTGACTGTGATCGTGCGGGGAAGTCTGTATCCCCTGTCGCGTAAGCAGGCCGTAGGTGCTCAGAAGATGAAAGAGCTGCAACCGCAGATCGCCGAGCTGAAAAAGAAATATGGCGATGATCGCGAGAAACTGGGCCGGGCGCAGATGGAGTTGTTCAGCAAGAACAACTACAACCCGCTGGCTGGCTGTCTGCCGATCTTCCTGCAGCTGCCGATTTTCTTTGGTCTTTATACCGCGTTGAACAACGCCGTCCAGTTGCGGGGAACCCCGTTCCTCTGGATCGACAACCTGGCTGCTCCGGATGCCCTGTTCAAGCTGCCGTTCAATCTGCCGGTACTGGGAGATAACTTCAACCTGCTGCCATTGATCACAGTGGGGCTGTTTGTGGTACAGCAAAAGCTGTTCATGCCGCCCCCGACTGACAAAGACCAGGAACTGCAGCACAAGATCATGAACTACATGATGATCGCGATGGGCTTCCTGTTCTACCGTGTGCCGGCCGGTTTGTGTGTGTACTTCATCGCATCCAGTTTGTGGGGGATCTGTGAGCGGAAGCTGCTGGATTTCCAGGCCAAACGTCATCCTGCAACCAGTGCCGATCCGAATGTGATCGAAGTTACAGCTGAGACGAAGAAGTCTTCGCCGAACAAGAACAAGAAGACGGACAAAGAGGATGAACAGCCTGCGAAAAAAGGCTGGTTTGCCCGCTTGCAGGAGATTGCCGACCAGGCTCAGACCCAGGCAGCGCTGAATGAAAAACAGCGCGATCAGAATCCCCGCGACAAAGGCAACGGGAAGAAGTCCAAGAAACGTCGATAGTCAGCACGTCCTGAGAGACGCGACATGAACCTGCAGTTTGACGATACGATTGTTGCACTGGCGTCTGCTCCCGGAGCAGGCGCAGCCGGCCTGATTCGCATCAGTGGTCGTGAGATTCTGCCCTGTCTGTCAGCCTGTTTTGAAGCGGAAACGGACTGGCAGCAGAGTATGCGCTCGCAGCGGTATCCGGGAACATTGCAACTGGCGGGTTCTGAAACCCGCCTGCCCGGGGCACTCTATTACTGGCCGACGGCGCGGAGCTTCACCGGTCAGCCGCTGGCGGAATTTCATACCGTCAGTTCTCCCCCTCTGCTGGAAGCCGCCATCGAGCAGATCGCTTCCCGCGGTGCCCGCATGGCGCGGCCCGGAGAATTCACCTTGCGGGCCTTTCTGGCAGGACGCGTCGACCTGATGCAGGCCGAAGCGGTACTGGGAGTCATCGATGCTCACGATCACGAAGAGCTGAACCTGGCGCTCAGTCAGCTGGCAGGTGGTGTCTCGACCCGGATCGGACGGGCACGTATTGAGCTGCTGGAACTGCTGGCCGAACTGGAAGCGGGGCTCGATTTTGTCGAGGAAGATATTGAATTCATTGACCGCATGACACTGGTCTCTCGACTGCAGGGGATTCGCGAGTTCTGCGAGCAGCTGTATGCCGACTCGGCACAGCGGATGGAGTCGACGGGCAGTCTGTCGCTGGTGCTGGCGGGGCTGCCTAATGCAGGGAAAAGCACACTGTATAACGCGCTGGTCGGGGATGCCGAAGCCGCGCTCGTGTCAGACGTCGCTGGTACGACCCGCGATTACCTGGTGACGCCTCTTAACTGGAAAGGTCAGAGCATCCACTTGATTGATACCGCCGGCCTGGAAACGGGAGCCCATGAAATTTCAGTCAGTGCTCAGAACTTTCGTCAGGCACAGACCCAGCAGGCGGATCTGGTAGTCTGGTGCACGGCCGCTGATTTGACGCCTGAAATGAGCGCCGAGGACCGCAGTCAGCGCGATCTGTTGGCAGCCGTGCGCAATGTTCTGACAGTGAGAACGAAAAGTGATCTCTCCCCTGCTCCACTGGAGTCTCACTCCATAAAGGCTGACCTGGAAATCAGTGTTGCGGAGGGAACTGGTTTGAAAGCTCTGCAGGATCAGATTCTGGAACGGCTGTCTGAGACGCATCGCGGGGGGAGGCATCTGATCGGTTCCACTGCGTCACGGTGTCGGGAAAGTCTGCGAGCGGCGGGGGAATCTTTGGGGGCTGCGGAAGAGGCTGCTGAACTTCAGCTGGGAGAAGAACTGGTGGCGATCGAAATACGCGAAGCCCTGCAGCATCTGGGGCAGATCGTCGGCCAGGTTTACACCGACGATATCCTCGATCGTATCTTCAGCAAGTTCTGCATCGGTAAATAAATAGTCGCATCAGACGTTCAGCGAGCGTGAAGCCAGTCCGGCACAGTTCCCGTCTCAATCCCCATCTGCGGAATGAAGTAGAAGAACATGAAGGCCGTGAGCAGGAATACGCCGATCAGATTCAGGATGATGCCGTAAGTCAGCATGTCGGACATCTTGATTTTTCCCGAAGCAAAGACAATCGCATTCGGGGGTGTAGCGATCGGCATGGTAAACGCGCAACTGGCGGAGATCGCTGCGGGAATCATGATCAACCGAGGGTCAATTTCCAGACTGACCGCGGTAGCAGCCAGGATCGGCAGCACCGTATTCACGGTTGCGATGTTCGATGTGAATTCGGTCAGGAAGGTCAGCATCAGGCAGGCGGCCAGAACCAGAGCCCAGGCGGGCCAGCCGGCGATTACCTGCGAAAAGACATGGCCTACCCAGTCGGAGAGTTCGGTCGATTTGAAAGCGCCCGCGATGGCGAAGCCGCCACCAATCAGCAGCAGGACTCCCCAGGGCAAACGCTCTGCGGTTTCCCAGTCCATGAGATATTCAGTTTGTCCTGTTTCGGATTTCCGGGCAGGAATGGCAAACATCAGAATCGCCATTCCCATGGCGACCGTCGAATCGTGGACCCAGCTTGAAGCCTGGTCCGCGGGGATGCCCCATTTCTTGAGGAAGTGAATCGGTAACTGTTCCCAGCCGGCCAGCAGCTCCCATTCACCAAAGATCAATGGTTTTCGTGTTACCCAGAGGATAGCGGTGGTGGCGAAGACGAACAGCATCAGGACTTCCGCGCGGGTGGGCTGTCCCAGATTCTGAATCTGTTCCTGCATAATATTGCGGGAAGATGTTTTTGAACTGGAAAGTGATGGCATTCTCCAGCAGAGAACCAGCCAGGTGATCATAATAAAGGTCACCCCGAACGGGACAACCATGATCATCCACTCCCCTGCCGAGAGTTGTGGACCTTGTGGAAACTGAGCGAGCCAGATCTGCTGAAAGGCGATATTGGTGGGCGTGCCGATCAGCGTGGTGACACCGCCGATGCTGGCGGAATATGCGATGCCCAGCAGCAGCGCGACTGAGAAGTGGCGAATCGCTTTTGAAGAATCGACATCAGAATCGAACAGTGAGAGTTCGGACATGGAACCGATGATCGCCATGCCGATAGGGAGCATAAGCAGCGTCGAGGCGGTATTACTGATCCACATCGAAAGGAAGCCGGTCGCGAACAGGAACCCCAGCACCACCCGGCGGGGGCTCGATCCGACGACATTAATTGTATGCAGGGCAATCCGTCGATGAACGCCCCATTTTTCGATACCCAATGCGATAATGAATCCACCCATATACAGAAAGATATTCTGATTAATATAAGCCTGACTGACCGTCGCCGGGTTCTGGATACCGAACAGGGGAAAGGCAAACAACGGAACCAGGCTGGTGACGGCAATGGGCAGTGCCTGCGTCATCCAGAGGATTGCCATCAGCGCGGTTACCGCTGCCAGACGCTGCGCAGCGGAGGTCATGTCGTCCGGTGTCGGCAGATTCAGAATAATCACAAACGCGATCAGGCTGAAAAGTTTACCGTAGAAGGGAATCCGGCTTTCTGAAGTGTGTGATGCGTCGCCAATCACGAAGAGAGTATCCCTGAGTTATCAGCAGGCGCGCTCCCCAGGGAGCAGGCACTGTCAACAGGTTAAATCAGCGTGCCGAATCAGGATTAGTCCTGTGCCGGATGAATGAACTGGTGTCCTTTGGGGCGGACGGTCAGTACCGGACAGGGAGCTTTCCGCACGACCTTCTCTGCTACACTTCCGAGCAGGAGGTGCGCTGTGAAGGAGCGCCCGTGAGTACCGACGACAATGACGTCAATGTCTTCTTTTTTCGCGTACTTCAGAATGTCGACAAACGGGTTGCCGTGAACCCAGTGAGTGACCAGGTCGAGCCCCTCTTTATCTTCGTCCAGAATCCAGTTTTCGAGTCGGGTTTTGGCGAAGTTTTCGAAGTCTTCCTTGGGCGGAAGTGCATAGCTTTCAAACATGGGCATGTAGACAATGGGGTCTTCAATCACGTTCAGCAGATGCAGCTGGGCATCGAATTTCCGTGCCAGTTCGACAGCGTATTGAGTAGCGGCCTGAGAGGGTTCACTGAAGTCTGTGGGGATGAGGATTTTGTTGATTTCAATCATGAGCGGTATCCTTTCAGTGGCCGGGCCGACTAAATTATTCTAGGGGCAATCATTGCAAGCAGGCTCCATTATAAGGGGAGTTGTGCCGGAAACAATAGACGGGGGAAGTGGGAAACGACATTCGAAAAAGTGTTTCTTTTTTTTGTTAAGAAACCGAGGTCGTGGTTTGTGAAACCGGGATGATCTCCTTATGATGAGTTGAGGCTCCCGAGAGGCGGGGGCCTGTTTTGTAATGAAAACCGAACAATTTGAGACCTAGAGAAACAATCAATCGGGGAGGCAGAAGAATGGAAAAATGGCCTATTGGTGTATTCGCATCCGTCGACGCGGGACTGGGGGTACACTTCGATGTCGTCCAGGAATTAGGAATCCCCACGATTCAGATTCACGCACCGCATGCGGAGACCCGGTCGAAAGAACTCGCCGACGAATTCATGAAGAAATGCAATGCTGCCGGCATTGAGCTGACGTGTGTCTTCGGTGGCTTTGAAGGTGAAAGCTATGCAGACATCGAAACCACGAAGAAGACTGTAGGCCTGGTTCCACTGCAAACCCGGGCTGCCCGCGTGGAAGAGATGAAAGGGATCTCCGATTTCGCCCGGATGCTGGGCTGTGATGCCGTCGCTCTGCACATCGGTTTTGTCCCGGAAGACCGCGAGTCGGCTGACTATCTCGATCTGGTCAAAGTGACCCAGGAACTGCTGGATCATGTCAAAGTCAATGGCCAGACACTGAACCTGGAAACCGGACAGGAAAGTGCCGATCATCTGCTCGATTTCATTGGCGATGTCGCACGTGATAACCTCAAAATCAATTTCGATCCCGCAAATATGATTCTGTACGGGACGGGGGATCCCATCGCTGCCCTGAAACGGGTGGGGCACCTGGTCGCCAGCGTTCACTGTAAAGATGCGACCTGGGCACCGGAAGCCGATCGCGGTGTCGCCTGGGGGGCAGAAGTGCCTCTGGGTGAAGGTGATGTTGGCATGGGAACCTATCTGCGAACGCTGAATGAAATCGGCTACACCGGTCCCCTGACAATCGAACGGGAAATTCCCGAACAGCGGGATCAGCAGAAAGCCGATATTGGTAAGGCGGTCAAACTGCTGGAAGAGCTGAAAGAACAGCTGGCCTGAATGCTGCCTGTTTCCCCTGAAACTGCTGGCGGAGACTGTCTGTGAAGAACGTGTTTGAAGATGTGACCTGTGCCGGATGTTGTTGCGTCTGCGATGACATCGAGGTCACAACAGACGGCCAACAGATACTTGACGTGCAGACCACCTGCCCCCAGGGGCAGGCGTGGTTTGCGCGCTCCCGCCAGACGAATCAGTTACAGCCCCTGATCAGTGGCGCTGTAAAGTCTCACGAAGCTGCGTTGACCTGCGCTGCAGAGCTGATTCAAAATGCGACCTCTCCTCTGCTGTTCGGCATGGGACAATCCGCGACCGAAGCGCAACGGGCTGCCATCAGTCTGGCGGATCGAATCGGAGCCACGATCGACAGCGGTGCCTCAGCCTCCACGCGAGCACTGCAGCAGGTTGGAGAAGCCTCCTGCACACTGGGAGAAGTGCGTAGTCGTGCGGATCTGATTATCTACTGGAACGCGGAGAGTCTACGGACGAATCCCCATCACCAGCAGAGCCTGAAACCCGGGGCCGAACCGGTTTCGCGGAAAATCGTCACTGTTGGTTCTTCCGTGTCAGATGAAAGTGCTGAGGTTGATCTTAAACTCAGTGTTCCTGTTGAGGGGGAATTTGAAACCCTCTGGCGGTTGCGGGCACTGCTCAGAGGGATTGAGCTGAATGGGGAGGTCTCCCCAGGTCTGTCAGCCGGAGAACTGGAATCACTGGCAGCGCTGATTCGGCAGAGTCGCTATATTGTGATTTTTTTCGGACCTGCTGTCTCTGAAGATCGCCTGTTCCATCGTAAGTTGGAAGCACTTTCACTACTGGCCCGGGAGATTCAGTCTGAACGTCGCTGTCATACCATCAATGTTCCTGCTTCGGGGGCTGCGAAAGGGGCCGAACCGGTGCTGGCCTGGCAGACAGGTTACGCGGCGGCGGTGAATTTTGCGGTCGGGTATCCCCGTTTTTCTCCCTGTGAATATGCGACAGTCCGCATGCTGGAGCAGGGAGAAGCCGATGTCTGTCTGCTGATTGGTGATGCACCTTTGACGGGACTTTCGGAGCTGGCCCTGCAGCAGTTGCAACAGACTCCACTGATTTATGTCGGCCCTGCACCTCTGAGTGACCTTGAGCCGGAAGTCTTTATCCCGACAGGGATCTCCGGCATTCATTCAGCCGGTTCCCTCTACCGTTTTGACGGAACGCCGCTTCCATTACGTGCACTGATTCCCACGCCTCAGCCCAGTGAAGCAGAGGTGCTGCAGCAACTCGAAAGCCTGCTCACGCCTGTTTTGCCTATCTGTTAGCAGGTAAAACCCTTAGGTGATTTCTGGCGAGACAGCGTGACTGTTATAACCGTCAGAACCTGAATGAGATTTTTACCACGGATATCCCTCCTCAGGTGAGGGAGCAGAATTCTGACCTAGAGTTAAAATAAGTCTCTACTCAGGAGAACCATGGTGTAGCCGGCAGCTCACACTGACGCTTAAAGCTGTCGGATTACATCAGTACTTCTTTATGGTTTGCTCAGGTTCCGATTATGATTGCAGAAATTCAGGAAAAACCAGAACTCACTCACAGTGATGCAGCGGGAAAACAGGAGACCGTTGCGATTCGTGTAGAAGATCTGATCGTGGGACGCACGATTCAAAATCCGATCCATGACGCGAATGGTGTGCTCCTGCTGGCTGAAGGTTCCGTGATTACTTCACGTTTCAAAGATTTGCTGCGCGAGCGGAAACAGAACCATGTGGAACTGCACGGCGACGATGCTGCTACAGTGAGCCTGAATACACTGGCGGGAAATCCGCTGGTCGACGGTGCCAGCCAGGGGATCTTTTCTACTGAGTTGACAGAAAAACTGGACCGGTTAATCGAATCAGGGTCCATGTTTGTTGCCAATACCGGACCGGCACTCCGCGATTCGATGGTGGTGCATGGCTGTAAAGGGTATGACCAGAAGCATCGCGAACATCTGTTCGAGCAGCAGAAAAAGTTCGGTGAATCACTGGATGGAATGATGCGCGGCGCCCTGAGTGGGACGACTCCCAGCGGTTCGCAGATCACCAGCATGGCGGCCAGTTATCTGACACAGCTGACAGCTGACGCGGACAGCGTGATTTCCGTAGCAACAGAGGCGGGCAAAGACGAAACCCTGTCGCAGCATTGTTTACAGATGTCGCTGTTAGGCATGGCGATTGGTGCCGAACTGAATCTGGATGAAACCAACGTAAGAAACATCGGTCTGTGTGGATTGGTGCACGACTGGGGCATGGTCAAGGTGCAGGCCAAAATCGGTAAATGGCGTCGCAAGCTCGATCCGCTGGAGCGGATGGAATTGCAGAAGCATCCCATCTTTTCTCTGGAAATGCTGGAAGATGTGGCCGGGATTCCGAGTATTGTGCCGGTCGTCTGTTACCAGGTACACGAACAGCCAAATGGAGCCGGGTATCCTCGTCAACGGACTCAGAATATGATTCACCTGTTCGCCCGGATCTTAAATGTGGCGCATTGGTATGTATCACTGACCAGTTCCCGGGAGGACCGCCCTGCCCTGATGCCATATGCGGCCATGGAATACATGCTGCGGATGACTAACACGAAAACGATCGATTCTTCCTCCATGCGAGCCCTGTTGAACCTACTCTCGCTGTTTCCGGTGGGAAGTTTCGTCACCCTGACGGATGGAAGTGCGGCCCGCGTGATCCGCCGCAATGGGGAAAATTATACGAGTCCAATCGTACAGATTATCCAGACCGCGGACGGCAAACAGGCCGATCCCCTGGATCCGAATTGCATTGTTGATCTCCGTCAGAGCGAGTTGGAGATTGATCAGGCCCTGCCTACCCCTGGAAAAGATGAGATCGAACTGACATCCGAACTGTTTTACGGACAGGTTTAAGCTGCCCTGACCGTTAAATTGCTGCTAATCCGAACCTCATAAGCCGTGAAACTGTCGATATTTGCAGAGCCAGATCCACTTCTCCGGGAAAACTGACGATTCCTGAATCAGAAACGGTGGTTATGCTTGAAACTGATCGCGGAATGGCTTATATTTCCATCTCGCTTCCATTAAGCGATGAATTCACAGGGAGTTAACGCCTGTGATTTCAAGGCGGAAACGAAGGGCATGTAGCTCAGTTGGTAGAGCACAGGACTGAAAATCCTGGTGTCGGCGGTTCGATCCCGCCCGTGCCCACTTTTAACCTGAAAACGATGCCGAGCGGGAATGTCTTTTGATATTCCCGCTCGTTTTTTTTGCGCCCTGCCCTCACCAGATTCGCCTGGTCTGAACAACCTGATCCCGGGGTTGTGTGCAAGAGCTTCTTTGTTGACGGACGGTCTGATTCTGTTACGATATTTTTGTTTAGATGCTGCTGGCGTCAAAGCATTTCAGTTCGCTAATCATATCTGGGTAGAGCTAATACAGGTTGTGCCGACGTTGTTGGCAGGACTAATTTTCTACAGCATTTTTTAGATGAATCACAATTATTGATGGGGGTTGTCTGATTCTAAAACCTGATCTGCAAGCGTGGATTTCATCTCAAGACTGCCAGTTTTGTGCGCAGTCATTTTCCAATATTCAAGTCAACGAAATAATCGAAACTGGCAGTCCCTGTTTTTACTGTCTGCCACCGCTTCCTGAATGTTGGGAATTCAAGTGTCACTCTTGTAGTCGACAGGTTGTGGTCTGCGTGAGCCATGAAAAAACATGGTTTATTGGAAGAGGGACCATAGTAATGTTGAACCCGATCTCGGTAAACGCCGCACTGGATCGACTAATCGAACTGAATGGTCAAATGGTAAATCTGGTGGGAGCATTGTCGTTAGATTTTGAAGGAACATGTATTAATCACATCCCAAAATCTGAGTGCCATTCAGATGAGGTAGGCACATATCAATCCAGTATCTGGGTAAACTTCGATTTAGCAGCCATGAAGCGAAACGAACAATGGTTACAACAGTTTGACGGCCGTCATGTACGGGTTGAAGGTAGACTGGCTGCTCCAGAAAAAGGCTTTGATGGTTGCGGGCATTTTTCACTCTGGCCCGCTGAAATTACAGTGAACAAAATCGTTAATTCAAATGACAGTGATTAGTACCCGACTTGATGCTAAGTGATCCCTTGCTGGAATTATCATAGCGTTCTATGAGGTAAGACATGAGAAATCTGGAAACTATCGAACTGAAGGCCTTTGTGCCTGCGAAGGATTTCGAACTTTCCAAACGCTTTTACTCGGATCTCGGTTTTCAGATTCCCTGGTCTTCGGATGAACTGGCCTATCTGCATTGTGGTAATTGCACGTTTCTGTTGCAGAACTTTTATGTCAAATCGCTGGCTGAGAATTTCATGATGCATCTTTCGGTCCAGAATGTCGACGACTGGCGTGCGCATGTGCGGGAACAGCAGATTGCCGAGACGTATGGCGTGACAGTGACCGAGACGGAACAACGCCCGTGGCGGATGCGGGATTTTGTACTGTATGACCCCTCCGGCGTATTGTGGCGGATCGCGGAAAACACGGATTGAGTTGTTTCAGTTGTGTTAGCGGGCTTTGTTATGAAAAGACGAATCAGCCTACTGTTACTTTTTCTCGCAGGATGCTCAGGAAGCACTCCCTCTCCCGGGCCTGCGATCTCGTTTGATGAAGCTTCCGGCGTGATTACGATCAATCCGGCCGTCGATTCAAAGCGAAAAATCAGTTATGGCTTCCCGCTGGGATCGGTGACTGTGGAAACGCTGGGACACGAAGAGGGGGAGTTACTCTTTGAGTACACCCACGAAGTCGAAGGAGGCTATACCGTCTATCTTTGCCGGGTTCCCGTGACCGATCAACCAGTGACGATCCAACTGCCGAAAGGCGGGGATACTGAGCCCAAGACTTCGTTTGACCTCGAAGACTGCAAGTTCGTGCGTGAGGGCAGTGTGTTCTTCGATTAAAGTATCTTCCGATTTCAGTGCCGATTGAAGTGGCTATCCGTGCTGCTGCTGATCCCCAGATTGACTTTATGCGTCATGCAAAATGGATCGTACCGGAATCGACTTGAACGAAACGCATTTACAGGTACGATGAAAGGACACTGGGATTTCCTGTCATTAGAAAATGGATCTGTATCTGAGAAAGTAGAGCCGATGGAAGATCAATGGGCCGTGGGCCAGACTGAGTGGGAAGGTCACCCACTGTTTGTACGCTTTAACACGTCCGTCCAGGATGGTCATTTGAAAGGCGAATTTCCGATCAAGGTTGGCTTTGCCCTGCCCTTGCATACGCCCTCATCAGAAGGTCTGCCCGGGGAAGAAGAGATGGAACAGCTGGGCGAGATCGAAGAGCTGATGGAAGAATACCTGGGTAGTGACGGCGTATTGGTACTGGTATTGACCACTGGGGGTATGCGTGAAGTAATTTTCTACGTTCGTCCTAACACTGATATCGCAGGCGTCCACAAGCGGCTGATGACGGAAGTCACTTCACATGAAGTCCAGTGTGTCGGAGAAGAAGAACCGGGGTGGGATTCCTATTATGCGTTTGTGGGTGAGTGAATTTCGATGAGTCTGAGCGGAATTTTCCAGACACGAGCCGGAGTACTGTGGCTGTGCTTACTGCTGTGGAGTTGCCAGGAGGCGGCGCCGCCTGCGGGAGCGAAACTTCCTGCCGAGGCGGAAGCGGCGTTGCGGCTGGCGCCAAAGTGGGAGTTATTCTCCCTCGATCCGGAAGTGGAGCAAGATGCAGAGAAGCCCGAAACGTTTCATGGCTGGAAGGTATTGGGGAGCGTGGAAGTCACTGACAAGGCGACGCGACTGAAGTTGCTGGAATCGTTGAAGGCGAGTGTGGCTGCGAATCGGAATGAGGTCGCCGCCTGTTTCTGGCCCCGGCACGGGATTCGAGTGAACTACCAGGGTATGCAGCAGGATTATGCCGTCTGTTTCCAGTGTTATCAGGGAAGATGGTACACAGGCGAGGAATTGAACGAGGGCTTTGCCCTGACCGATTCGCCGCGAGATGAATTCAACCGTGTGTTGGCAAAGGCGAATGTGCCGCTGCCGGCGCAGCCGAAGTGACAGGTGAATGGACTACGTTTCTTCTTACTGATGATGAGTGATTCGTGATTGTCAGAAACTTAAATCAGTTTTTCTTATTACTACTCACTCTCTGTTTCTACGGATGTGAGATCATCAAGATGGATTATGTGCCAGAGGAGGAGCAGATAAGAAATGCATTTGATTCGTTTCTGGTGAAACCTGCAGAAGTGACTGGTCATTATGCGAACATGGATATTGACTGCGTTGTCTTCACCTATCGATCAGAGGCCGCCGAGGGTGCTGCTTTCTGGAAGCTGCTGGATGATGCCCTGACGGAACGGAAATGGAAATGTACTCGAGAGGATGAGACGCAGCGGCATTATGAGCGAATCTATCACAAGACGGGAGAGCAACTGTTTCACAGTGCTGAGCAGCTGCGGATCAGTTTCAATCCAGAGACGAAGTTCGTAGTGGTGGCCTGGGTGCAGGCGGATTCGCTTGATCCCGTGGAACAGTTCAGTGAAAACGATGAAGCCGGTTTTGCCGACCGGGTTGTCTGGCCGCGATTTGATACGCTTGTTGCTGACGAAACTGGGACCGCTGAAAATGAGTAAGCAGACTGCCAGAAGTCGAGTCGAAACTCAACTGAAGAATGAAATTGAACTGCATTAAGGATGGGCCACCATGATCAACAGGAGCTTTGGTGAAGATTAGCTGCTACTGCGGGGAGATGATATTTGACTCAACGGACAATCTGCCTCAAAAGGGGCGTTTAATACCGGATCAGGACTGGCTGGAGATGTTTGATGCGCTGGAGGTCCAGGTTGTGGAACGTCTGGCTGCGGGAAAGCTTTCCTTTGAAGCGGCCTGTATGCAGATGAGAGAACTGATCTGCTCGCCTGTCCGAGGGATGTGGCAATGCGCGAGTTGTGGCAGGCTTTATATTGATGACCTGGAGTGACAGTTGCAGTGTTACCTGCCCGAGAAGGACGAAACCGATAAGCGAGTTCTCCGCGGCGGGTAGGAAAGAAAACTATCGATTTCTGCTCACAGGGAAAGGGCCTCTGCGGAATGAGACATTTGAACTGCTCAATCCACACATTCTGATTTTGCCGTTGGTGAAAGACAATGAATAACAGTAGGCGACAACCAGAGAAACAAAGCTTGATGAGACAGGCACAACAGACAGCATTCCGGTCTGAGCGATTATCACAGATGAAGAAATCCAGGAGATTCTGGGAATGGGCGTCCTGTTTGTCTTTGGTGGCGACAATGATTCTGCCAGTGATAACAGTTTATGCAATTTATGTTTCGATCTCCAACATGCTTATAGGTCGAAGAGGGGTGGGGATTGATGCCTTGTTCCAAATGTTCTCTGTCATTCTACGTCTGGGGGGGATCGGAGGTGCGTTCGCCTTAACTGCGTTTTGTATGATCCTAATCTCCAGAGAGATGGTGGTTAAACGGGGAAAGTCGGTCGAGGCACTGACGGCTGCACTTAATACGAAAGGCAGGAAAGGCTCTCAGGGTAGCCATCCGAGTAAGCCAGGCGACAATGACAGGTAGGTTTGAAATCCATTCAGCTCCAGTGGGGTAAATCATTCTTTTTGTGAGTTGGTAGTGTCACGAGAGCGGCTGGGCATTTTTTTAGAATGCAGTATTTCAGTGTGAAGTTCACTTCTCCGTGGGGGCTTTCTGCTTCTCACTGCAGGCATCGCCCAATGCGGTCAACAGTGGCGTGAGTGTCTTCACATCGTCCAGTGGATTTTTGGCATGGCCGGTACAGCGGAGTTTGAAGAAGGTGTTCGCATGGGACCAGACATAGGTGTCGGAGTTGACCTCACCCTGGTCGGTGGCGAGCTGGTAGCGGCACCAGAGTGCTTTTTGTGGTGAGTCACCCAGCGAGACAGTGCCGTGATCGGTTTCTGTCGCCGAGTTCCAGAGTCCAAGTTCGACCGCCTGTTCGATGCTGGCTTTAGCATGCTTCATTTCGTTTTGAACGGGCTCGCTGTTGAGATTGTCGGGAATCTCTTTCAGGCCGCGCGTGAACTGATAGAAGGTTACCGTCATACCACCCGCGTGATCGTAGGCCACTGAGAAGCCATGATCGGAGGCTGGCAAGGCCCGGGGAGCGGAACGTTTCCAGTCGGGCAGGTTCGGGAGTGGAAATACCGGGGGAGGCGGTTCGGCGCTAGCCGATTCCTGTTCCAGTTTCTGGATCTCCTGCATGATTGCCTGGTTGGTGGCTTCCTGTTGTGGTGTGGGGCCTGGAACGTTCGCATTTTCCTGGTCCTGGCATCCGGTGAAACAGATAAGTAGTAGCAGAAATGAGATCTGTCTGGCGTTCCGCATGATGTCTCCGCAGCGAAGAATTTGAGGTTTGTGAATCAGGAGACAGTATTGTAACATGGGGTGATCTGTTGTCGAGTGTGGACCCTGGGAGCGAGAATCTATTGCGAGTTGTCTGAAACGACTGGTGTGCCTGTCCTCCACTCATATAGCAAAGTCCGGATGACCTCCCAATCTGAAAGTTCGAGTCTGCGATGTCTGAATTCACCGAAATGATGCGTGCCGTTCAGGCGGGAGACCGTGAGTCAGCTGAAAAAATGCTGCCGCGAGTCTACGACGAACTCCGTAAGCTGGCTGCAGGATATCTGGCGAATGAGCCGACAGCACATGCGCGTCAGGCCACTTCCCTCGTCCATGAAGCTTATCTGCGGCTGATTGGGAATGACGAGGATTGGAATGGTGAAGGACATTTTTTCGGGGCCGCCGCAATCGCGATTCGCCGTATTCTGGTTGAAAATGCACGAGCCCGCCGCAGTCTCAAGCGTGGTGGAAATGCAGTTCGTCTAGATCTGGAGGAGGTGCTGCCTTCCACATTGCCTGAGCCCGTAGAAGATCTGATTGCGCTGGACGAGGCCCTCGACAGGCTCTCTACAGTAGATCCCCGGGCCACGGAATTAGTGCAACTGCTTTATTTTTCTGGTCTTACATTAAGTCAGGCTGCAGAGGTGATGGGGGTTTCCCCCCGCACAGCTGATCGATTATGGGCCTATGCCAAAGCCTGGCTACGGAGAGAAATGCGGAGAAATTCAGAAAAATCTGAGATTTGATGACGTCCTCTGCTGCTGGTTTTCGCACTGAGGGGTAGCGAGGTTCAAAGAGGGCCGTTTGGATCCACTTTGTTCTGTTTTACAGACTCCCCCCTGTTGCATGAGGTCGAATCGTGTCTTTGAAAACCAGAAATCTGATCTGTCTGTTGTTCCTGGTTCTGAATGTTACGGCGTTGCAGGCTGCCGATTATTTCAGACAAATACCCCGTCAAGCAGCGAAGACGGGGGCCCGCTGGAATGGCAAAACGCAGAACGGTAAAGCCGATTCGCAGGTTACCACCCTGCCCTCCTCAAGTGAAAAGTCGGGGCATGTGCAACGGGCTAATTTTCCAAGTCAAAATCGGAGTAAGGTGATTATTATCCTGGCTAAAGCGGGGCCCGGTCAGGGGAAGCCAGAGCTGGATGCTGCCCGGGAAGAGTTTCAGGAGCGGGTTGAGACTGCCATGAAGGCGATCAACGAACTGTTTGACAAACAGAAGGCAATTGCCATCAAACAGGGGAATACACATGCTGCCGATTTGATTGAACGTCAACGCAGACGGTTTAAGGAGAAACGGGTTTTACCCTCGGTCATCAATACCACTCACTTCGAAAAAGAGATGGTCGTCGCGGTGACGGCGATGCAGAAAGCCTACCAGCATGAAATCGCGGAGTGTGCACGGAATGGAAATCAGGCGAAGGCATCCCTGCTGAAGACGAAGGCCCATAATGAGCTGTCTCCCTGCGTATTTGACGGGCGGCGCAGATACGTTCGCGGGGGTGGCGGGATATTCACAATCCAGGCGGATCAAAGCTGGCTGGAAGTCAAAAATCGGGGCAAGAATCATGTTCGCTTTACTGAAGTAGCCCGCAAGCCGGATTACATCGAGTTAAAAGACAATACAACAGACACGCGACTCCGATTATATCATGACCGGGTTTCACTGAAACACGGTTATTATCCCTGGCGTCACTTCAAAAATGGTCAGTGGGCAAACTAGAATTTTAAGCGATTCACTTCTTCTGAGAAAAGTCTTATATGAACGAACAGGAAATCTTTATTGCCGCACTGGAGATTGAAGATCTTCAGCAGCGGGCGGCTTACCTCGATCAGGTGTGCGGCGAAGATCGTCAGTTACGGGAACAGGTGGCTGCCTTGCTGAATGAGACGGAACAGTCAGGCGAATTTCTCGGTGTCCCTGTGCTGGAGCAGATGCGGCGGTCGAGCGAAGCAACACGCGTCCCGGGGGAAGATACGGGGGCTCAGCCTGGACTGGATGATCTCGACATCGGATTTCTACAGCCGGCGACGGAAGCTGGATCACTGGGAGTACTGGGGCACTATGATATTCAGGAGCTGATTGGCCGAGGGGGCTGTGGTATCGTCTTTAAGGCGTTTGACCAGCGCCTGCACCGGATCGTGGCTATCAAGGTGATGACCCCGGCCATGGCGGCGACTTCTCCGGCCCGCAAGCGGTTTTTGCGCGAGGCGCGGGCCACCGCAGCCATACGGCATGAGAATGTCGTTAATATTTACGCGGTCG
Source organism: Gimesia sp. (assembly GCF_040219335.1). NCBI lineage: Bacteria > Pseudomonadati > Planctomycetota > Planctomycetia > Planctomycetales > Planctomycetaceae > Gimesia > Gimesia sp. The sequence goes on from NZ_JAVJSQ010000019.1 coordinate 90,293, forward strand.
AGGAAGCCCCCCTGCCCTTTCTGGTGATGGAATACATTGACGGTAAGACACTGCAACAGATGATTGATGACAATGGGCCGCTCGATCTGACTACCATCGTGAAGTATGGGCGGATGATCGCAGATGGTCTTGAAGCAGCGCATCTGCAGGGATTAATTCACCGGGATATTAAACCGGGGAATATCCTGATCGAGTCCGGAACGGGACGCGTCAAAATTACCGATTTTGGTCTGGCACGCGCTGCAGATGATGCGAGCCGGTCTCAGAGCGGTATCATCGCGGGTACGCCGCTGTATATGTCGCCCGAGCAGGTTCAAGGGCTCAAGCTGGACCGGAAGAGTGACCTGTTCAGCCTGGGGAGTGTTTTATATGTGATGTGTTCCGGACGCCCTCCTTTCCGCGCCCCGTCGACTCTGGCTGTGCTGAAGCGGGTCGTGGACGAGGAGCCCCGGAGTATCCAGGAAATCATTCCTGAAGTGCCGGACTGGCTGGTCGCCATCATTCGTCAACTGCACGAAAAAGACCCCGATCATCGGTTCCAGTCTGCAGAGGATGTTGCTGAGCGGTTAGCCGGGGGGGCGGAAGCAGCAGTGCCGATGCGTCAAACCAGGGATGAATCGACTTCGGCAAAATCAAAAAAACTGAGGCAGAGTCGGTTATCGTGGATGCAGGCTGCGGCGATCCTGATCGTGCTGTTGTCGAGTTTTGGCTTTACCGAAGCAACCGGCATCACCCGCTTGCACAGTACTGTAATCCGCTATTTCTCACCCGAAGGGACTCTGGTGATTGAAGTCGAAGATCCTGGTGTGAGTGTTTCCATCGACGGACAGGAACTGGTAATCAAGGGGGCTGGAGTCGAAGAACTTCGACTGAAACCGGGACAGTATCAGTTCGAGGCTACAAAAGACGGAGAAGTTCTGAAGAGGGAGCTGGTAACTGTTTCACGAGATGGCAGAAAAGTGATCCAGATAGACCAGCAACCTGCCCCGGTTGCCTCGAGCTCTGCTGATAAGCCTTCGCCTGAGTTTACAGAGGAGAGCAAGCCCGTTGATCCGGATCGCCGTGCAGCAGAATATGTCCTCTCGACTGGCGGAAAAGTACGACTCAACGATTTCAGCCGGCATGGAGAGAAGAAAAGTTTCACAACACTGAGTGAACTCCCAGCTACTCCCTTTCGGCTTACGCACGTTGAGTTGACTGACAATGCTCAACTTGATGACTCTGGGCTGGCTGCATTCCAGGGGACGGAGAACCTGCGATCTGTGGTATTTTCCGGTTCCCGTAACTTTACTGAGGTGGGGCTCGCTCATTTAAGTAAAAACCTGGAATTACAGTGGGTTGATTTGTGGAGAACAAGCATCAATAAAACTGGTCTGGAACAACTCTCTCAATTTCCGGATCTCCGTGATGTCAGGTTAGGGGAAACCAGTCTCACAGCCGATGACCTCGCGGTATTGAAACAATTCAAGAGTTTAAAAAAAATCGAACTGATCATGCTCAACCATACCGGAGCCGATGACAGTACACTTGCCATACTGTCTGCTGCGCCCCAACTGATTCAATTGAATCTGGAAGACACTAACGTTACTGATGCCGGTTTGGCTCACCTGGAGAAGAATCTGAAGCTCCAATACCTGTTTCTGAAGGGGACCAAGGTAACGAACGTGGGAGTTAGAAAACTGTCTCAGGCATTGCCGTGGTATAATCCCCGACCGGAAGAGCCGGATAAAAACAAAACCGTTTCAAAGTCGATGCCCTCCCAGGCAGATCTGAGCTCAGAGGACCCCGACCGACGCGCTGCGGAGTATGTCCTCTTTATGGGTGGGCAGGTCTGGATTAACAAAGACTCCGCTTTCACAGATGGTAATGGCATCAAGACGCTCGACAGGCTACCCACAGAACCTTTTCGTTTGACACATGCGAAACTGATCGATAACGCTCGTGTAACCGATTCCGGCATGGAAGCGTTTCGGGGAACCAGGAACCTGCGCGGGATCTATCTTTCGAATGCAACCCATGTCGGCGATAAGGGAATCCTGCACTTGAAAGAGAACACGCACCTGCACGAAATTCATCTCTGGGGTACGCAGGTGACGGGCGCGGGTTTAAAGGCTTTTGAAAACTGTGATGCCATCATCGATTTCTATTTCGGCTATACCCGGGTCTCGGATGCCGACATGGCCTTTTTTCGAGATTGTGCCAGCTGGAAATCATTACGCTGTATTATGGTCACTGGGCTGGGGATTACGGATCAGGGGATTGCTCATCTGGCAGGTACTCCCAGACTGGGGCAGATTCATATCGAACGAACGAAGATTACTGACGCTGGTCTGCTCCAGTTAGCGACATGTCCTAAACTGGGGCTTGTAGGGGCGCATGAAACGAAGATTACCAGCCAGGGAGTTGAGAAGTTTCTGCAGGCAAGAAAAGGGAAATGTGGCATTCTCTGGGAAGAGCCGGGGATGCCTCCCGAGAGTGAGGGGACGGTTGTAGCAAAAGAGCCTGCTCCCCTCAGTGTCGATGCTGGTTTTTCGCGTGTGTGGCGACTCACGAAACTGCAGCCCCGCAAGGCCGAATATGGATGGGATCCTGGTCCGCGGCGGGTTTTGGTGTCTCCAGAATTCGAACGCTGTGAAGAGTACCTGGTTATCGATCAGAACAGTTCCATTACATGGGAAATACCAGCAGGAACGAAAAGTATATCGGCAACCGGCTTATACAATTTTGGGAGCTATGTTAATTTCCGCGTCGCGTTCGATGGAAAAGAAGCATTCTGCAGTGGGGTCACCCGTTTACAGAAAATTCTATTGGATATTCCAGAAGGCAGCTCTACCATGATGCTTTCGGTGGGACGTGTGACTGATAATGCGGAACATATCGCTGCGTGCCCTGTGTACTGGTTGAAACCGCGGCTTTACAAAGAACCACTCAGTGCCACGCGAACCATCCCAGAGACAGAGGACTTCACAAAACTCTCGAAACTCACTCCGATTGCAGGTAAAGTGAAAATCGCCCAGGATGGTTCCTCTCCACCGAAATCTGAAGAGCTGACAATTGAGCCACCCGGTTACGATTCCTTACCCGTTTGTACGGAGATGCTCTGGGCGCATGCAAATACGTCGCTCTCCTATGAGATCCCTAAGGGAGCGAAACGGTTTCGCGCTGTCGCAGCGGCATACAGGAGTCGTTCGGTTCGGTTCCTGGTGCAGATTGATGGACGGGAAGTATACCGCAGTCCTGTCGCTGGAATTCTGCCAGTCGATGTGCCGATTCCTGAGGGGGCCAGGGAGATAACGTTGCTGACTGATGACTGTGGTGATCAGCGGAATGACTGGGCTGACTGGTGTTATCCGCGATTTGTGGGGGAACGATAAGATTCTGCAGCATCATGATGATCAAAATGCTTCCAGGATCGCTATTGAGTTTCAATGACTTTGGTGGGGTTGACTGAGGCCGGTAGTCTGGTGGGAGTGATGGCCCATTCGGTCCAGACTTAATTGAGGGGCGCTGTCGGTTTATTATTTAGAGTACTTTTAGATGCATTTTTATATGCCTTGATCTGTGAGATAACCAATGGACAAAGCGAATCTATTACCCGAGTTTCGAGTCTTTCTGGAGCGTGTGAAAGAAGGAGAAGAGGCTTATCCGAAGGGGGAAGATATACCACATTATGAATACCAGGGACAGCGGACCAAGCTGGGAGGCAGTCCTGACTGGATACAGGGGAATGAAGAGGAATGGCCGGGCTGTCCCCATTGTAAGAACAAGATGCGATTCGTGGCACAGATCGACTCTGTTGAGCATGACTGGAATTCGAATCCTCATCGTGTTGACAGCTTATCTGAGGATCAGAAATGGATGTTTGGCGATGTGGGGATGATCTTTGTTTTTTTCTGCTTTGAATGTCTGGAGACAATCTCGGTCTTTGAATGTGGTTAGGATTGTAAATGAGTATAGAAGCATTCATCTGGAACTATCGTGATGGCGAGCCGATCGGCTTTGATTATGCGACAGTATGCGAAATACTTTCAACTGACCAGACCGAGTCCCTGGATCAGTACGGCTGTCTGCGGGTCTGGTTTCAGGAGCCCGATGATGTGGTCGATATCTATCTGGGTGGGAAAGAAGCGGCTGAAAGCGGCGATGTCGCTGGGATCATGGTCGCCCGGCCGATCCGGCATCCCGCATTTCTGGAACGGCTGTTTCAAGTGCTGCAGTTGGGTGATGTGATGCTGTTTTACTCCGATGAAACGACGCCGGTCTTCCGCAGTGGTGCGAATGCGGGACAATACCCGGCTGATCTGCTGGCACAATTGGGAGAGCCTCGCTACGTCAATGCACCAGAGGAACTGGTTCAACAGGAACCATAAAGCGTGAGCGATTAATACAGACGCTGTTACGCGTTCAATGTGAGACAGTCTGGGAGAACAGATTGATCACGAGAACTCCGGCGATAATCAGTGCCAGTCCCAGAATGGCGGGCATATCCAGTTTCTGCTTGAAGAGAATCAGGCCAACGCAGGAGATGAGCACAATACCCACGCCGCTCCAGATGGCATACGCGATGCCGACGGGGATCATCTTCAGGGCCAGGGAGAGAAAATAGAAGGCACTCAGATAGGTGACCACCGTGATCGCGGTGGGAACTGGGCGCGTGAACTGCTGCGAAGCCTGCAGGGCAGATGTGCCGATCACTTCCAGCACGATTGCCACTCCCAGAGCCAGATAACTGGTTAACATGTTTTGCAGTACCCCGTATCAAGAGACGTCTTGTGGAATTCGAGATGTCGAACCAGAGAGGTTCAGTGGATGTCTAAAGATATCGAATGGCGGTGAACTGTCAATGCTGACGTAAGTCCTGTGGGAAAACTCCGCTGGCTAAAAGAAATCCGGAATACAAAGAGGGGGAACGACCATGTTACTGGGATTTGGCTGGTGTCATCTGCGGAGCAGTCGTGAAGCAATCAGGGAGGCGAGGCTGTCTGACATTGATCAGATCGAAGCGGAAATCGATGCCGCAGATCAGAAATTATGGAACGAATTTCGAACATGGATGGAAGTGTCTGCAGAAAGCTTCATCCAGTGGCAGCTGTGTGAGTCGTTAAATAATGAAAAAGGCCTGCTGACCTGGTGCGTTTCACGCAATCACAGATCGTCTGCAGTGTAGGAGATGCTCGACTGGATCGTGACACATGGCCCGGGAAGCTATGGCCTGTTTTATTGTCACGACGATGAAGACACGCGGGAGAGAAAATTCAGTGGTCGTCATCCACCGATGGATTATGACAATGTGTTTCGAGTCCACCGTTTACTGCATGGCGTACTGACAGAAATGGATGATCCGTTCTTCGGTCTGGTTCAGGGAAATATTGATCCTGTGCACCCTTATGATCGGGCTGATGAGGATTAATTCAAGAGAGACGGAGGATAACAAAGTCCTGCACAGGAAAGGGCCGCTCATTCCTCTCCAGCGGCTTCGTGCTGTGCTTCGTTGATGGCCCCTTCGAGGGTCGACTGGTCAAACGGTTTGTTGATCAGGCGATAACCTTTCTGGGAGAGGTTGTTCTTGAGCTTCTGGTCGGAATCATAGCCGGTACAGAAGACAACCGGCGGAGGATTGCCCAGGCGACAGATCTCGTCGTATGCTTCGGTGCCGGTCATGAGTGGCATGCACACATCGAATACCAGGCAATGAATATTGTCCCGCTCCTGACGATACATTTCCAGAGCCTCCCGACCGTTGTTAGCAGAAAAGACCTGGTAACCCAGGTTCTCAAGCATACGACAGGTGACCCGCATGACAATTGAATCATCTTCCGCCACCAGAATGGATTTGAAGTTTGTGTTTTTCATATCGACCGAATCAGTCTGATTTCCATATTCAGGCTGATGATTGTCTGAAATGACAGGGATCAGCAATTCGAAGCGAGACCCCTGGCTGGAAAGGGATTCAAATTCGATGGACCCTCCGTGCTCCTGGGCCGTGGAATAGACCATGGAGAGCCCCAGCCCGGTTCCCTGCCCGACCTCTTTGGTGGTGAAAAAAGGATCAAAAATCCGATCCTGTAGGTACTCCGGGATTCCCAAACCGTTATCCTGGACATAAAAGCCAATGAAGGTTTTTTGTTGGCTCGTGATGAGCCGGTTGCCTATAGTGATGGTTCCTCCGGCAGGCATGGCATCACGGGAATTCATACAGAGATTGAGCAGTGACTGTCCCAGCAGGAGGGGGTTCGCGAGGATGGGGGGCAAGGTGCTGCTTAATTGATAGTCGACGTTAATATTCTCGGGGAGTAAGGGGCGGAGCAATACTTTCAGATCTTCGATGATCGAGAGGGAATTACATTCATATTTTTCAACCTCGTCGATGCGACTGAATCGCAAAAGCTGGTTGGTTAATTGAGTCGCGCGACTGATGGCAGTCAAGCTTTGATTTAAATCGGTATGAGCCTGCGAATCGGGACTGATATCATCGCGGGCAAATGAAACAAACCCACCAATTGCCTGTAGCAGATTATTGAATTCGTGAGCGATGCCCCCTGCCAGTTCCCCAACGGCCTCCATGCGTCCTCTGTGCCGAACTTTAAGTTCATTTTGTCGTAACGTCTCTCGCGCCGTTTCCAGTTCCGTGATGTCGATTGAAATGATAAGTAATCCTGTTTCAGCATTATGCATTTTCAGGGGAACTTTACTCGTGTCTAATATCATAGGCCTACCGTTTTTTGACACACTGGTCTCGATCTTGTGCATTACCGGATCGCCAGATTGCATAATTCGCTGATCTTCATCGATGTTTGATTCAGAATGAATGCCTGTCAGCGATAAATTCAGATTTGAATTGCCGATAACATCTCGAGAGGAATCAAATCCCCAAAACTCAAGAAAACGATCATTACAGCCCAGGTAATTGGAGTCAGCATCCTTCCAGGAGACGGCAAATGGAATGACATCCAGAATGGTCTGCAGCAGGTCGTTTCTTTCGTCCAGTAACCGTTGTGTACGTTTCTGTTCAGAAATATCCAGATGGACTCCCACCAGACGGGTGGGATTGCCGTCCGAATCGCGATCAACTACCTGCCCGCGGGCCATGGTCCAGCGGTAATGCTTCTCCTGGCAGAGAAGACGGTGTTCAGAAACAAAGGTGTCATGTTTTTCACGTGTAATGAGTGCCAACTGCTGCGTAAAGCTGTCGATATCATCGGGATGGATGCGCTGTTCCCAGGTTTCGAGTTTATGCTCCAGGGAGCCAGGTCTGGCACCCACCAGGTTCTCCCAGCTCTCATGGAAATAGACTTCGTCTTCTATTGGATTCCAGTCCCAACTGCCGACTTGCCCACCGGCAAACGCGAGCAGCAGCCGTTCTGAGTTTTCCTGTGCTCGACGATTGGCTTCAATCAACTGATTCTGAAATTCGATGCGGGAAGTGACATCGGTCTGGATCGCCAGAAAGCCAGTGTGCTCGTCTGCTTCGTAAAGAGGCATGCATTCGATGTAATTCCAGTACCCCGCACCCTGCTTTGTGTAATTAAAGATGGTGACCTCGAACGGTATGACAGTCTTGATAGCCGTTCGCATCGTCTTGATCGCCTCGGGATCACTTTTTTCACCCTGTAAGAGATCCCCCGGTTTTTTACCGACGACTTCTTTGAAACGGAAGCCAGTCATTCGTTCAAAACCTTTGTTGACCCAGGTCGTGATACCATGCTTGTCTGTAACGACCACTGCATTGATGGTTTTTTCCAGGACCTGTTTTAGCGCGTTGACGGTGATTGAATGATCTGATGGCAGTTTCATGTTTGCTCTGGACCTTCTTTTGTGAGTTGACCGATTACTGCTTCCAGTTCATCAGCGGATAATGGGGGAGTATGCAGGACTTCCGTCATTTTGTTGGTTTTTTCAATCGCGGTCAGGAAGACATCCTGGGAATCCATTCTCCCTTTTTGGTAATAATCAGATAACAGCTGATTCACCTTAAGAATTCGCTGGGGGACCGGTTGATCGCACATTTCTGCGAAGGCTTCCGCTACCCGCATACAGCGGACCAGTCCCTGTGTCATGATGGGCAGATTCATGTCGGTGTCATCCTGGTGATGCGCATAGACCGGTTGTAGAATCGAGAAGGGAAAACTCCAGGATTGCAGGACGGCTGCTGAAACCATGCCATGGTCGGTATTGGTGACCATGTTCTCGGAGGTGATAAACTGCAGGGTTGGTATGCTGCGAACCCGTTTGACGACACGTTCAAAGTAGGCTTCACCATAATGTTCAGCCAGTACCAGGATGCCGATGTCCTGCAGGATCCCCAGCAGGTAAGCCGTTTCCGGTGGCACAGAGTCATAGTACCGGGCGACCGATTCTGCAGTGGCGGCGATCAGCGAGGTGCGTTTGAGATACCAGTGACGGAATTCTTCCGCCCAGGGCTTCATCAGTTTGGAGTGAACCGTGCGCAGTCCCAGCGAAAGGCAGATGGCAATTGCCTGCCGGGGGCCCAGCAGGGTGACGATGCCTTTGAGATCTTTCTGTTTTGATGAGGCTGCAACTTGTGACGAATTGGCGACCTTGATCAGTTCGGAAGTCAATCGCGAGTCGGTTTCAATTTCACGGACCAGTTGTGGAATTGAAATTTCCAGTGAGGAGCGGGCAGCATGTTCAGCGAGCCTGGTGAGTACATGCGGAATGGGAGGCACATCACTGAATTCTGTGACCAGACGACGGGCGGCGGGGTCAATCATCAGGCAATGGTGTGAGAGACGCGACATGAAACCGTAGGCCATGTTCAGAATTTCGGTTTCGTCGGTGTCCTCTTCGATCGTCCTTTCCACTCCCTGGCAGTTATCGATGTTGAGTCGGTCGAGTGAATCTCGGGGGCCTCTCAGGAATGCAGGAATATTGATCAGGTCGGCGTGCAGGCGTTCGACAATCTGATTTCCCCTCAAGAAACCTGATAATTCCTGATCGATAATCAACAGGTCGACCCGTTTTTCATTCACAATTTCCAGCAGGTGATCGGTGCTGAGGGCGATGATTACATCCAGGGGCGATTCAGCCGAAGCCATTACAATCCGGTGACAGAACGACGTATCCGGACTCAGGACAACGACATTGTGCTTCGAGCCAGAGGGGGGGGAGGGAGTAGCGGCAGTTTGAACCGGTTTTGAGTCTTTTGTCTGAGCGGCCGCACCTCTTTCCAGGAGCTCCAGCATGTTCTCTGAAAATTCTTTGTAATCGACGGGTTTGCGATAGAGGTGTTTGACACCCCGCTTCCGCAGGTCTTCGTCAATTAAAGCTTGCATGATGCCGGTGAGCACACAGATCTCCGGTCGCTGATCCTGCCGTTGGATCAACTGCAGACACAAGGCGTGTCCATTCATTTGCGGCATTTTGAGATCGACGATCACCAGGTCATAAGTATGGCTCTGGCACATTTCCAGGGCAGCGATACCGTTTTCTGCCGTATCACAGCGAATGCCGACTTTGCTCAATGCCCGGGCCAGCAATTGCCGCAGAGATGGTTCATCATCAACAATCAGGGCATGGTATTGAAAGGAATTTATGGCTAAATCCTCCGAAAGCTGAGTCTGTCGTGTGATCGGCAGACTCACTTTGAAAATATAGGATACATGAAAACGAAGGAAGTATGAAACGGTGCATAGTCAGGCGGGACTGAGTGACTTCAATATTTCAGGCGCAGAGAGGATCGGTAAAAAATTAGCGATAATGTGATGTGTTCAAGTGAGATTATGACATCATAGGACGCGAAACTGTTTTGTTAATAAACAATCGACGTGCGGTTTGAAAGAAATCAGTCTGGCATTACTGATTCGTGCAGTGCGCTATGTCCTGCTACAAACCCAATGCTAACACTAGAGAATATCAGAGAAAAAAGTATTTGTGATGATACGTAAGGGGAGATCTGGATACCCAGAAAATATAGCTGAGAACAACTATGAGGACTCTTTATGGGATGTGAAGTGAAGCTATCTAGCGAAGTATGATCATACAAGATCGTACGGATTATATTTCTTGATTTTAGTCTGGTTTGAGGAATATGCCTCATTTTATCTGATGGCAGAGAAGCAAATTACTCGCATGATGTGCGACATAATGTCGTGATCATCAGGGGGGGAACGGGACTACTCATCTCAATTAGTAAAACTACCGATTATAAGGTGTGTGGAGGCAGATAGATTGTGAATTCAGTTTCGTGCTGTAATAGAACACTGTGAATGGCTGGTTCTGCACCTTTCGCGACCAACCCCAGTTCTTCGAGAAGTATGAAGCGCGCAGAGGTGATCCTGCCGACGGTTGTCTGCAGCCGGTCATGCCAGATCTGGTAAGTGCCCAGTCGTCCGTCGCGGCGATAATAAAAACCTTTCCGGGGGTGGGTTAAGACAACCAGTCCTGTTTCCAGGTCATCAAAGCCTGCCAGTTCGGTGGGGGGCTGGCCGGTATCCTGAAGTTCGACTTCCGCGTCGGCCCAACTGTCAGTTGTCTGCATGCGATAGCGAGTATAACGGCGTGCTGTCTCGTCGTAGTTACAGTCAAAATGGATCCTGGCGCGGTGCCAGGGAAGTTTCCATAGATGTCGGGGGATGGAAACGGTCCAGGAGTCCAGAGACGTTCCGATGAACCAGGCAACGTGTTCGCCGGTTTGGGTGTCGGTGACGTAAACACGATAGTTCGTCTGGCCGAAACGCCATCTGATCCAGGGAAAGCGGACGAAGCGGAAGTCCTGATCCATGAAGGGCACGACTGAGAGCAGTGCCCTCTCCTGCCCATCGACTTCCACCAGGTCGAGTTGGAAGCGGGGATGGATCAACGGACGAAGTAATGCCGGATCGATCAGACAGGTGATGATGGCGAAGTGCGCGAGCGTGGTTTCGACATCAATACCACGAGCAGGCTGGCGTGCGAGGAGTTCATCGTTGAAGGTGAGTTTGTCCATCGGAAAAGTCTGAAGACAAGGGGTGTGATGTAGCCGGGTCCGGGTATTGTGTGATCTTTACGGTTGCGAAATTGATGCCGGTTGGTACCTGTGGGGGGTATGTCACTCTCCCTTATCTTGCTCTGCATTTGATTTTGATTTGGGGAGATTCAGAAACAGCAGGAGCATCAGTCCCACGGCCAGGGTACCTACGCGGAACAGGAGTTGGGTCGTGTTACTGGAGGGACCTTTCATGAACAGGTAGCCGCTCATGAAAATCATCATCAGGGGAATAAAGAGGCGATAGTTAACGGGCTGCTGAGGATCGCTCATGACTGGTCCTGAGAATAGATGACGGGATTCAGAAAGGACAATGAATGTTATTCTGGTCGTAGAATGTTCAGTTGTCAACAGGCTTGCCTTGAGTGCGTAATTCTTAAGTTGTCAGATATCATCGCGTCGATTCCCTGGGTTGCTCGTACTTGGTGAAAAATCGGAATCAAATAAGTGATCACTGCGTAAGTATGTCGCGGTGTGGCTTTATTGATTCCAAAACTCGAGATCTATCTAAGAGGTAGTCGTTACTCAGGCTATCATGACAGTCTCAATGTGTCCTCTGTTTGATTTGTCTGTTTAAGCGGCATTTTGAGTGAATGCGAAAACGTACTCGGAATCGATGTGGTGACTCGATGCTAATACCGATCCTGTATTGACAATCTGATTCTGAGACATAAACTCCAGTCGCGGTAAGTGTATCGGAACGGATTCCCTTCAAGCTCACTGATAGCGAGAAAGCCGACAAGACGTCGCCGCTTACCTCGCTCGTCACAGGTCAGTGATCCGAAGAAACGATACGGAGTCGAAACCAGAAGGTTCGATTTCGATCAGGAAAGGAACCCAAGAATGCTCGTACTATCGAGACGTCCCGATCAGAAGATCGTGTTTCCCTCCATCGGTGTCACGATCAATGTGCTCAAGGTCCGAGGCGGAGTTGCCAAAATCGGCATTGATGCCCCGCGTGAACTGGAGATCTTGCGAGAAGAAGTCGCTACAAATCAAGGAAGCGCGACCTCGTCTGCTGACCGACCTTCCATGCTTGTCAATAAAAGTCAGCATGATCTGCGAAACCGGTTGAACACGGCGCGGCTGGCAGTCTATCTGGCCCAGTTACAGATTCATCAGGGTGATAACGCTGAGGCGGCTAAAACACTGGAAACCGTGGTGGAAGGCTTTAAAGAAGCCGAGAAAATCATGGCGGCGCAACGCTCACCCCAGAAATTGCGTGCCCTGCTGGTAGATGATGATCGCAACGAACGCGAGCTATTAGCGTCCTGTCTGAAATCGTTTGGCTATGATGTTGAGACCGCCGGCGATGGCGTTGAGGCACTCGAATACCTGCAGGAACACCAACTGCCGGATGTGGTTTTGCTGGATATGGCGATGCCTGTCTGCGATGGTCCCCTGGCGGTACGTCACATCCGCGAAACTCCCTGGATGCGAAACCTGAAAGTATTCGGCGTCAGTGGCGCTGATCCTCGTGAAGCCGGCGTAGCCATCGGTCCCGAAGGTGTGGATGGCTGGTTCAAGAAGCCGCTGGATCCCGCACGCATGATCGGGCAGATTCGCCAGGAAACGTTTGGTTCCATCACCACTGTTTAATCGTCCGATTGCTTCAGTAAGGACAACAGTCGGTCCAGATCCAGTGGTTTGACCAGGTACTCATCGAACCCCGCCTCTTTTGCACGCTCGATGTCTTCGGGTTGACCATAGCCCGTCAGCGCGATCAGAAACAGGTCGCTTCCCTGTTCGGATCGTAGGGTGCGGGCAACTTCATTACCGTTGAGTTCGGGGAGACCCAGGTCGATCACCGCTGCATCGGGATCGGTATTTCGAATGAGCTGGAGACCTGTTTTACCGTTCTCCGCGGTACTCACGTCGAAACCTTCCATACTCAGCAAGGCATTCAGCATTTCGCGGTTATCCTGCTGGTCTTCGATGACGACGACACTGCGGATCTGCTTCCGTGCCTGTTTATGATGAGAGTGGTTGGGGGCTTTGCCATTCCCTTCTGAAGCTTTGGGTTTGCCGTTGCCTCCATTGGATGATGCATCAATCTGGCTGAGATCCTGTTGCTCCAGCAATGGCAGGCGAATCGAGAAGACACTGCCCCGATTGATGCCTTTGCTTTTGACCTGGATGTCACCATCGTGCCCATCGATGATGAATTTGACCAGGGAGAGGCCGACGCCCATGCCGCCATCCTGATCGTCATGAGTACGATGCGACTGGACGAACGGTTCAAAGATGGTTTCCATCATCTCGGTCGAGATCCCTTTACCGTTATCTTTTAATTCCAGAACGGCGCCGTCCGGCTCCCTGCGGACATTCATCCGAATGACATCGCCCCGAAATGAGTATTTAACTGCATTGTCGAGTAAATTCACGACGACCTGCCTTAAGCGGTCTTCATCCCCATAGAGGTTCAGCGGATCGTCTGTGATATTCAGTTCCAGTTCCTGGTCCTGCTGCTTGATGGAAGGCAGCATTGAATCGATGGCTTCCTGCAGGGGATCATGCAGATCAAATTTCTTCTTGCGGAGTTCCAGTTTGTCCTGGGTCATGCGCGAAATATTCAGCAGGTCATCCAGCAGGCGTGCCATGTGAGCGGCCTGTCTCTGGATGACGGTAACCGCTTTCTGCGATTCTTCAGTTTCGCTGATGCGGTTGTTCAATAATCGAGACGCACTGAAGACGGCACTGATGGGGTTGCGCAGTTCGTGGGACAGCATGGCCAGGAACTGCTCGCGATTTTTGACAGCCGCGGCCAGTGAGTCCTGTGTCCGTTTCAGAGTATTAATGTCGATGAGAGTCAGTACAACGCCCTTCAGATCCCGCTTAGAGCGGTAAGGCAGGACGCGGAGATACATCCAGCGTCCCTCATCATCCTGGACTTCTTCTTCGATCGCTTCTCCTGTATGCAATACATTTCGAATCTCTTTGATTAAACCGGGGCGGTCAATGTGATGGGCGAAGCTGTCGATGCAGCGGCCCATGTCGTGCGACATCAGTTTGAAAATGGGCCCAATCTGAGGCGTAAATTTCCGAATGCAGAGGTTTTCGTCCAGGAAGACGGTCGCGACATCGGTACTTTCCATCAGACTGTCCAGGTCGGAGGTCATATCCGTCAGGTCATTGATCTTGTTCTGATACTCAGCATTAACGGTATAGAGTTCTTCGTTGACCGAATGGAGCTCTTCGTTTGTGCTCTGTAACTCTTCGTTCGAGGCAATCAATTCTTCGTTCGCTGCCTGCAGCTCTTCGTTGGATGTCTCCAGCTCTTCGACAGTGGCCTGCAGGCTTTCCTTGGTGTGCTGCAGTTCGGTTTCCAGAGTCTTGATGCGTTCCCGGGCGATGCGCTCTGAACTGAAATCTTTCATATGAGTGTCTGTTTTGCGGCCGGTATCCGAATTTCCTTCACTCATCGGTTCAAACATGATCAACAGCTGCTGCTGCGAGGCGTGTTTGTTTTCGACAGGCTCGATGGAGACACGATACAGGCCCTCTGCATTTCCGGAGTCGACGCGCATACCGCTATAACAGACGGGGACCTGATCTTTGCTGATGCTCTGCATGGCTGCCAGCAGCGCCGTACGGAGATCGTCTGTGAACAGATCGAGCGCATCTTTACTCGGACGGCCTTTGCGGATCTTCATGAATTTCTCCGCGTCGCCGAATACGTGCAGCAGTTCGCGTGATTCGTCAATCAGGACGGCAGCCGGCATATGATGCGCGAGGACCCAGTCGTAGGCGCCCAGCAGGCTGATATCCATCAGTTCGCGTTTCTTGGTGGCGGGCTGCCTGGTTTCTTCAACTTTTGTCGAGGTCAGGCTGGTATGGGTCAACGGGCCCCGGATATCCGCGGGCAGACGGATATCACGGCGTTTGTGGTATAGCTTCCAGTGTCCATCAATCACTTCGAATTCATCCGCCAGTTCCCCGGGGGATTCACTGGGTCCCAGCATGAGAATACCGTTGGCTTTGAGGCCAAAATGGAACAGGGACAGAGCCCGTTTCTGCGCCCGGTTCTGGAAGTAGATCAGCAGGTTGCGGCAGGATATGAGATCCAGCTTCGTAAAGGGAGCATCTTTTAACACGTTATGGGGCGCGAAGACGATCATTTTACGCAGGTCCGGATCGACAGAGTAACCCTTCTGTGTTTTATTGAAGTAGCGTTTCAGACGTCTGTCGGAAACTTCCTTGAAGGCGTCTTCTTCATAGTTACCCGCACTGGCAAACTCGAGTGAGGCTTTATGTGCATCGGTGGCAAAGATCTTGATGTTGATGGGGCGGTTGCGTTCTTCGAGCTGTTCATGAAATAGAATCGCGATGGAATAAGCTTCCTCCCCGGTTGCGCAGGCTGCGATCCAGATGCGGATTTCTTCTTCAGGGGGGATGCTGTCAAGCAGATTGGGAATGATCTTCTTTTCCAGAATCGAGAACGCTTCCGGATCGCGGAAGAAACGGGTGACGCCGATCAGCAGGTCCATGTAAAGCGAATTCAGTTCCTGGGAATTCTCCCGCAGCTGTTCTGCATAGTCATTAATCGAATCGACCTGCTGCATCAGTAGACGACGCTGGATTCTCCGGCCGACGGTGCTGGACTTGTAATGGGAAAAATCGATGCCGTATTCCTGGTTCAGGAGCCCGAAGATCAGTTCGACTCCTTCGTCCAGCGGCTTTTCCTCAACCTGATTGGAAGTCAGGGAGTTACTGTGAAAGGTGATATGCTTCTCAATGGCACCGGCTATTTCTCGCGGTTTCAGGACCAGATCCACCAGTCCCGTTTCTCGTGCCGACTGGGGCATTCCATCAAATTTTGCGGTTTCATTACTCTCACAGATTACAAGTCCGCCTGCGTCGTGAACGTCACGAATGCCACGCGAACCATCACTGCCACTGCCCGAGAGCACGACCGCGATCGACCGGGAGCCTGCTTCTTGAGCCAGTGAGCGGAAAAAATAATCAATGGGCAGCGTCAGGGTTTCTTTGGGATCTTTATCTCGCAGACGAAAGCGTCCATCGGAGAGGATCGCCTCTTTCTTAGGAGGGATCAGAAAAATCCGATTGGGAGAGATCGGCAGTCCATCTTCCGACTGTTGGATGGGGATATCAGTCCGTCGCGCCAGGAGCTCATCCATGACGCTTTTGAAATCGGGGGACAGGTGCTGCACCACGACAAATGCGATGCCGCTGTCGACGGGAACCTTGGCGAACAGCTCTTCCAGGGATTCCAGTCCACCTGCTGACGCACCGACGCCGACGATCGGAAAACTGCTCGGTTCATCGTCCTCATCTGAATTACGATTGGTTTCACCCAGCTTAGCCTTATCGCTGTTCATCGTTGAATGTCCTTTTCTCAGATTGCGCTGCATCAGCCTGCGATCATTTTGACGCGCTTACAAACTTCTCTGTTTGCCACTCCCAAAAGCGAACGGCATGCCAGTCATGATCACAGAGTGTCGTTCGTGTCGTAAGTGACTGCTGAGTAATGATATGCGATGAAAGGTGATAGGCAGTAAACCAGCAAAAGAGGCAATGAAATGGCTGCCAATCGATCAGTACGGCGGCTGATAATACGGCTTTGTGTAGCCTGTTCATCAGAATGTGCAGTCCTGATTAAGACCGCGGATCCCGCAGGAAGAGCCAGAGGAAAATCGAGAACAGGCCGAGCAGCCCCAGGCCGAGATGCAGGGATGCGACACTGATCGAACCTGCGAGCGCATTGCCGGTGGTGAGTGGCCAGAAGGGATGCATGTCGGCGTGCATCAGGCTGTCGAGGAAGACATGAGAGACTCCGCCGATCAAACCGGCGATGAGAGACTGTAGCAGCAGCCGTGTCCGGGATGTTTGCGCGAGACGCTGTTTCCAGCGTGAGGTTGGGGGCATGAGTCGGGCCAGAAAAAGTATGAGTCCCCACATCAGCAGACCAGCCACGAGTCCTGCGGCGCTGCCTCCCAGGTAGGTATGCAGACTGCGGTGGAGAGGCAGCTCATTGCGGCTCATATAGTAGAGCACTTCCACATCAATCAGCACGTTGGCCGCCATAAAGGAGGTCAGCCAGAATGAACGGGGACCGCAGACTTTGGTGAGCAGGCCGGGACTGAAATGAAACGGGGTGAGCGGAATGAGTGATCCTCCATGCTGAAATATTTCTGGCCGGAATCATAGTCGGATGAGCGCGAATCTGTCTATCGCTGTTTGGACGTGTCTGAGGGATGTGGACTGGAAATAATTCTTGAATGCCGGTTTGCACGGACTATGATGGAGAATGTAAGACTGTGCCCAAATGAATCGGCGACGCTGCAAGAGACAGGCTATTGGCCTGGTACCCCCTGCTGCGGAGGTGGGGTACGCAACTGGCTGGGGTCGGGCTCGACTGTGACCAGCAGGAAGTTGTACCACACATTATCTTCCGGCTCGCCTCTGGTAATTCGCTGATAACACCAGCGCATGGGATTGATCACCGGCTGTCCGGCCTCCTCAGTGAGTTGAAGTGTGACCGCTTCTGTTTCGGGATCAAATTTCCATTCACTCGGCTTGACTGTTTTAATCACCTCACCAATATAGGCTCCCCAGAGATAGCTCCGCGCAGACGGCGTGATCGAGCGGTCCGCGTTTGGATCCTGAAGATAGCGTTCCCGCGATTTGGCCAGAATCTGTTCTACCTTCTCAACAGATTCCGGAGAGTAATCCAGGTCGACCTGAAATACGTCTTGCGCTAACCGGACTGCCCGTTCTGCCTCTTGTTCCATATGACCGGAAGCTCCCAGCCGATCGATTTCCGGCAGACTGACATAGTAATGGCTCAACTGCACGCAGCCGGCGACTCCCAGAATAATGAGCAGGATGATTACATAAATTCTGAGATTACTTTTGGGAGAACTGGTCGTTTCGGGGGCTGTTTCGTTCATGAGTTCGCTTGATCTGCAGAGGGAAGGATTCGCACTGGGGCTTATTTTACGCTACACAGCAGGCAGGGAGAATATCGACAGGTCGAAATAGAGCAGATGTTGAAAGATCCGCTGCAGCGAACAGCAATTGACAGGCTCCCCTGCTCTTTTAAGATAGCGGGATGGCTGTATTCGCAAACATCATCTTTCTGTTGATCTTATTCACGATCGGATTTGCAATCATTGCGCTGATTTTGATGGGGGCGTTATATCTGTTGCATGTTCGCCATAAATGGCGGTGGCTGCTGGGGGCGTTTGTGATTTACTGCAGTGCCCTGGGAATCTGGCACTACGCGTTATCACGTCCAGCCGCCGTCTTTGAACGGCAGTTTGGCTTTGCCCCACCAGCTGATGTCCGCGAGTTGCAGTCTTCTACATGGATCCTGGGGGATGCGGGACATATCCGGCTGTCGTTTAATGGGAGCCGTGAGACGGTGCAGCAGATTCTGAAACGTGGTCTCCAGCGGCAGGAGGATATGGGATTTCTGGAACGTTATCATCGCGAGTTTTCAGAATACTTCGTGCACGAACGGGAAGAGCTGACCTACAACAGTGAAACGGGACATGTGGAATTTACCTGGCAGGGCATTGATTAAAAAGTAAGTTTCAATCAGCGTTGTTTTTTCCTGCCGAACCAGCGACCGATGAGGGCGTAGCGATACCAGCGGAAGTATTTGGGAAGCCAGCGGAAGAGCTGGAAGCGGGATTCGCCGGCGTCGCGGTCTTTCCAGGTGGTGGGAATCTCGCCGATCTGTTCGCCGCGGACAAAGGCCTTGGCGGTCAACTCCAGGGCGATTTCGAAGCCCTGCTCGCTTTCGATCTGCAGTTCATTGACCAGGGCGGCGTCATACAGACGGAAATTATTGGTCGCGTCGTGGGTGGGGAAGCCGACCAGGTAATAGAGGGAGAGCCCTGCCAGGCGGCTGAGCGTGCGTTTGAGCAGCGGACCGCCGAGTTGTTTGCCCCCCTGCATATAACGTGAGGCGCAGACGATGCGATAGCCAGAATGATAAAGCTCGAGCATGGGGGCGACATCGTTCAGGTCGTCGGAGAGGTCGGCCATGATGACCAGGGCCGGTCCGTTGTCTGCTGCCTGGAAGCCCGCCCGGATCGCATTCGCGGGTCCCCTGCCCAGTTCGTTTTTGACCAGTGAGAGATAGGGACGCGTGGTCGCCAGTTCGCGGGCCACCGGAACCGTGGTGTCTTCGTCAAAGTCGTAGACAACCAAGACGCGGAAAGGTTGCGGCAGCCGCTGGTCGATGGCATCGATCAGGCGGGGGAAGTTTTCGTCCTCGTTATAGACGGGGACGATGACCGAGAGAGGAGTGGCTGCCTGCTCCATCAGATGGTTCCGCGTGCAATCTGTTCTTTAATCCAGGGGATGACCTCGTCCAGCATCTGATCCAGAGTGGTGTCGGCGGTGAAGCCGAGCATGTCTTTTGCTTTCTCAACTGCGGGAGAGCGATACTGCACATCGTGTGGGAATGGCTGTTCGCTTTGATAGCGGAAAGGCTTATCGGGCCCATGAATTTTCTGCCAGATCGTCTCGGCCAGTTCGAGGACCGTCGTCGCCTGGGGGGTGGAGAGGTTGAAGTCTTCGTTGAGGGCCTGGGGATGTTCGACACAGAGCCGGATGCCCCGGGCGAGGTCTCCGCCGTAGGTGTAGTGACGGACCTGCGAGCCGTCGCCGAGAATCTGCAGCGGGTCCTGCCCTTTCATGATTTTCTGAACGAGGTCGGGGACGACATGGCTTAAGGCGAGTTCGATATCACCCGATTTGACATCTTCATCGGTGACTGCCCGGCGTTCACCAATGCCGACGCAGTTAAAGGGGCGGGCAATTGTGTAAGGCAGACCGTATTGCTGATGTGCTCCCTGGGCATAATACTCCACGGCGAGTTTTTGAAAACCGTAGGTCGATTCGGGAGGCGGGCAGGTGCGCTGGTCCCCTTCCTGGCTGGGAAACTGCTGCGCACATTCAAAGACCATCGACGAGGAAATGACGGTGATTTTCTGCAGTTGTCCTTCGCGATGGGCGGCGAGAGCCGCGTCGAAGGCGGCCGCTGTGATGCGTTCGTTTTCTGCGAGCAGGTCGTAGGCGAATTTGTGGAAGTAGGAAATACCGCCGATCATCGCGGCGCCGGCGATGAAGTGATCGCAGTCCTTGAGCAGCCGACTGAGCAGGTCGATGTCTTTGGCATCGGCCTGCAGGAATTCGTAGCGGGGATGTCCCTGGTGAGCGGGACTCAATTCGCCGTACTTGGAGAAATTGTCCAGACCGACGACATCGTAGCCGGCCTCCAGCAGTTCTCCGACGACATAACTGCCTATAAACCCGGCGGCGCCGGTAATCAGAACTTTCATGGCTCCTGCCTTGTTGTGAATCCAAATACGTCAATCAGGGGTTTGGTAGTCTGTAAACTGCGATACTCGTCGTGACAGGCCCCGAGGATCAGAATGTCTGACTCCTGTTGAATGGTTTCGAGCGAAACAAAATCGGAACTGTCGATGAAGGGATCGGTACAAAGCACCCGCCGGCATTCCAGCGTCAGCACTTTTCTGAGTTTGTACGATAAAGAACTCCGAGGATCATCGCAATTCCCCTTGAAGCCCATTCCCAGAATCCCGACCGTCAAGCCGGTCAGGTCGTGAATTTTCTTGAGTCGTTCCACAATGAACCCGGGGAGTCCCTCGTTGACCGCCATCGCAGTCTGACCGAGGGTGAGCAGGTTGTGATTGAAAGAAGCCAGCTGCATGGTGTCTTTGAGCAGACAGGGACCGCCGGCAAACCCGGCGCGGGCAAAGCCGTTCATCCGGGGGTATTTGTAGGTGATCGCATGATAGATGCGGTCGAAGTCGGCTTCGTAACGCTGGGCCAGCATGTAGAACTGATTTGAGATCGCGAAGTTAATGTAGCGATAGGAATTGGTAAACAGCTTACCCAGTTCGGCTTCGACAGGAGAAAGCTCGATGACTTCCTGACCGAAATCGGAGAAGAAACTGGCCGCCCGCTGTGCTGCCTGCGGGGTACAGCCGCTGACTAACTGGGGGAGTTGTGTCAGTTCCAGCAGTGCCCGGCCCTGGGCAATCCGTTCGGGGCAATAAGAGACATCGATCTGCAGGTCACGTTCGGCGACGAGTCGCCCCAGACGCTGGGTGACTCCGGGGAAGACCGTACTGCGGATGATGAGTAACTGACCGGGGCGGCAGTGCTGGAAGACATCTTCCATCACCTGATCGAAGGCTCTGAGACTGGGGTCGAGATATTCGTCAACCGGGGTTCCGATGGTGACGATGATCACATCCTGTTCGGAAAGCGCCGTGAAGCTGGTGGAACAATGCAGGCGACCGGATTCGAGAACTCGGGGCAGAAGCTGGTCGGCGTTGATTTCCTGGAACGGCATCTGGCCGGAGCGGATCGTATCGAGCTGCGTCTCGTTAAGATCGACGAGCGTCACCGTATGTCCGCAGTCACACAAGGCCAGGCCGAAGGGGAGTCCCACATGACCGCCTCCCCCGATAATGGCCACGCGGAGAGGATGTTGCACCTGTGTCGTCTCTGTCTGTTCCTCTTGTGCGTTCAACCGGTGACTCCTGTGCTGGTGGTGATGGTTGTCATTTCTGACTGGTCTGATCGAGGCTCTGTACCGGGCTGTCTTCCGGCACATAAACTTCGACAAAACAGCTGAAGGGATCATCCGGATCTCCCCAGGTTCCCACGAGACGCCCGTTGAACTCTTGACTCACCCCCCTGTCCCGCATGTCATGGCTGACAATGAGGTAATCGTAGGGAAAAGGACGTGCATCAAAGGCGAATTCGCGGTTGTCCCCGAGGAGCGTCTGACGTCCCGTGGCTGCAAAATTGAAGACATAGGCGCGATCGACCGTATAACGGGCGTCTGCAGGTAACTCCTGAATAATCCGACTGATAAATCGAGGTGCATTGTAATTCGCATTCGACCAGTTCGCAATGTGAGCGCCCCAGGTGCGGATCCCCGATCCGGGAAGCATTGCCAGCACAAGACAGGCTGCACCAACCAGTACCGAAAGACGCCAGACGACGCTGCGGTTCCAGAGTGGCGTAGCGAGGCGGCTCAGCCCCCAGCCCAGGCAGAGGAACAGGAGCAAGCCGGGATACGACCAGTAGCCTTTGGTCGGGTGGTGGCCCTGGCAGGCAATGAGCAGGTAAATAGAGGACCAGGTGAGCAGCAGCAGGATACGCTGACGATGGTCCCGGGAGCGCCAGCCCAGCCCGGTGCCGATGACTAATCCTGCGGCCATGAGTGAGAGCTGAATCGTGCCCGCGTGTTCGCGGAGCAACTGAAACTGCGTGGCGAAGTAAGGCCAGGGAAACAGAAGACGGGAGATCAGTCCCGGACCGGAGCGGTCGAGGACGTTGGTGAAAAACTGATAGCGGAACGGTTCGGGGTAAGCCAGTATCAGAGGGAGCCATAAGGCGAAGACCGCGAGGGCGCATACGGTGATCACGGTGCCCCGCAACAGGCGTTGTTGCCAGGTCCCGTTGACGAGCAGTGCCCAGCAGCCGAGCTGAATGCAGTAGACCAGCGCAAAGGGATGCGTGAGCATGCCCAGTCCCAGCAGGAGGCCGACGAGACCCAGGTCGCGGTAGCGTCGTGCGCTAGCATGCCAGCGATACATCATCAGGATTGCCAGCAGTCCCCAGAGGCAGCAGAGCATGTCGGGTCGGGAGATGACAGCGGGGAAATAAAGGAGCCGGGAGAGGCTGAAGAGCCCCGCGGCGATCAGTCCGGCCTGTGGGTCTTTGAATACGCGCACGGCGAGCAGGTACATCAGAATCAGGGTTCCGACCCCAGCCGCGATGGAGACGAGCCGCGTCGTGCTGTAAGTTGGAGGCAGGACGGCGTACAGCGGTGCGGAGACATAAAAGTAAAGTGGCGGAAGTGCGAAGAGCGCTTCGTCTGCCTGATAGAAGGCGCTGCCGGTCTGTCGTTGCGGGGCATAGGGTACGCGGGGGATGCCTGTCTCGAGAATCGTCCAGCCGGGAATGGCGAACCATTCTTCATCCTGCCCCCCTGCCTCGCGGAGTACGAGGGGGACCCGCCAGATCAGAAAGAGGATGACAATCGCGGCGAGGGCCCAGTGACACCAGTGGCTGGTGTGAGAGGTGGTCTGATTCGATTCGGGTTCGGACAAGGTCGGCAGCAGGCTTTCGGTGACGGGACGCGCGGAAGTCGTTTGACAGTTGTTACCGACGATATACGGTTTACCAGATGGGATCAAGTAGATTTCAAGGCTGCGGGATGAAATGGGGGCTGCTTACTGTGGCAGGCATTCCAGAAGACCGAGGACCGCCCAGGTGGTGCCCCAGTAGACGGCAGTTTCTTCGATGCGATCTTTCTTCTTGGCTTTGGTCCCTTTGACCGGCCAGGAGCCATCTTTTTTCTGAGTCGAGATCAGAAACTGCTCCGCCCGTCGGACTGGGTCGGCCTCTAAATCAACGCCCGCTTTGCGGAGGGCGAACAACGCCATACCGGTACCAAGGGCATCGCTGGGATCGCTGGTGAGCCAGCCCCAGCCACCATCATCGTGTTGCAGGCTCTGTAACTGCTGGATCATCTGGTCGCGCTGCTGGTCTTGTTTCTGGCTGGTCGCGAGCAAGAGTTTCATGACGTACCATTCGGTGCTTTTGCCCGGTGCACTCTTGTCGATAAAGGTCTGCGCCTGCTGGATGGTCTTTTGATTTTGAGGATCATCGGCGGCGGTCAGCAAACCGAGCGTGAGCCACATGGTACTGACGGCATCGGTTTCCGGTTTGGGACGCTTCTGAAAGGGAAGTTGCCCGCCTGCTTTCCAGGAGCCGTCGGGCCTCTGATCGACACGCAGCAGACCGATCAGTTTTTTGCGGGTTTCCGGATCTGAGTTGGCTGGCGTAAATGCGAACAATTGCTGGACTACGCCTTCTTTATTAGTCGTCCCCGCGATCTGGCCTTTGTCATTTTTGGACAGCGCCTTGTCATTGGCCCAGTCGGTCCATTCCTGCAGACGGTCGCTGACGGTGAAGCCATGCTGCTTCGCGTTCTGCAGACTCCAGAGCATGGTTCCCACGCGGTGGCAGGACGCACATTTTTTTTCCTCAATCCACCACAGACCCTGATTTTCAATGTAAGGGATGCTGCGCTCTACGGTGGACCGAACTTCGGCGGTGGTGGGCTGGGCGTCTGCGACTGCACCGGTCAGAGCGAGGAGGAGTGAGCTGAAGAGGAACATAGGGGGAGCCTTGAATCAAGTGAAAGCAGTTCAGAGACGAATATGAGGTAGAATATTTTCGCTCTCTATTATAGCAGAGTGGTTCTCGCATTTCAGAGTAAATAAATACCATCAAACTGGATTCTTTAAAAATCACTCTGGTAGAAGTCTCCGATTTTATCAGAATGAACAGTTGGGCAGCGGGTTTTCACATTGCATCAAGCTTATCAGGTATTCAGAAAATGAAATTAATCGGTTACTGGATTGGTTCACTCAAAGACGATCCATATCTGCCTCCCCAGGCTTTTGTGGGGGGAATGGAGTCGGCGGAAAAAGAACAGGCGACTGAGTATCTTGATCGGGGGAAGGTTTACATTCGGTATCGAGGTTATTCATGGTGCCGGTTTAACTGTGGTACTGATGATCTGGAAATGGGGAGCAGTTTACTAACGGATGGTGAATGGGTTTGGCCACAAGGATTATCACACTATGTTCGCTGTCATGATGTCCGGCTACCAGAGGATTTTATCGAGCATGTGAAACAGAACCAGACGAATGATTTCTGTACGTTAGATGTGGATGCCCTGTTGAAGCGACCAGAAACAATTGAATCTGATGCTGAGTGGATCAACTGGTGCCACGAGAATGTTCCTGCTTCATATATAAAGAAACTGGAACGTTACAGAATTGCTGCTAAGCGTGCCTACGAAGAGTTAAGAGAAGCCCATTTTCTCGATTTGGAGACAGAAGTGGAGCTGTCGACTGAAATCTGTCGCTATCAGGGGTGCACAAATCTGGCGATGAAAGAAAAGTATTTTTGTGTCCGGTGTGCCACAAGATGGGGAGGTCGAAATGCAGGTGAAGAGGCATGGTCGCAGAAATTCAGCGAGTTTCTCGATGAACTAAAATCCTGAATCGTAATTCCGAAATACAGGGAATCCCCTGTTGGTTTCATAGCGGACGGCATGATAGTTTGGGGCATGTCCATAAGGAGGGAGCGTAGGTCGATGCTGGTTTCAGGGGATATCGTGAGAGCTGAGGTCCTCGCTGTGCGCGTATTCGGTATGTTTTGTGTGTATGACAGGCAGGAGATCCAGGTGCTCATCCCGGAGATTTCCTGGATCGCCTCTTTTAATTCGTGTGAGCAGTTTGCATCTGTGGGTGATCAGTTACGAGTTAGGATCATTCATGTTGATGCGGCAGGCGGTCGGATTGCAGGTACGATTAAAGGAATGTATGCGAACCCCTGGGAGTCCAATCAGTTCGAAGTGGGAACAGTCTTTTCGTCAAAAGTGATGCGTCATGTCGATCAGGCAGATCGATGCGATGGACAGTCTGGCTATCTGGTTGAACTGATGCCAGGGGCATATGCGATGTTATGCTCGCAAAATAGTTCAATCACACCAGGTGAGCGTTGTTCCGTCATCGTGAACGTAGTCAATCGGCGGCAACATGCAGTGCGTATCTCTCTGGTATCTCCGAACCAAAAAGCCTGTTAAGAAACGGTGAAGCACCGCGCGTGCGACTGGAAGCCCGGATGCGTGACGATTAAGCTTTTGATTCCCTTATCATTCAGGTTCTTCAAAGGTTTGCGTCAATGGGTTTCAGCCGATTGTTTTGCGTTGTGCTGCTGGTTATCAGTTGTAGCTTCACATCATTGAAGGCAGATGAGAAGACGCATGCGCCTCTGTTTCAGGCACATGCCCATAATGATTATGAGCATGCTCGACCATTGCACGATGCGCTGGAGCATGGGTTCTGGTCTGTGGAAGCGGACATTTACCTGGTGGATGGTGAACTGCTGGTGGCCCACGATCGGCCCGATGTAAAGCCGGAACGGACGCTGCGGAAACTCTACCTGGATCCGCTGCAGGCTTATTTCCTCAAACAGCCTTTCCCGAAGGATGGGAAGACGCCCCCCTTCACTCTGCTGGTGGATATTAAAACGGATGGTGCGGCGGTTTACCCCATATTACAACAGCAACTGGAAGACTATGCCGCGCTGCTTTGTCGGGTTGAAGACGGGAAATCGATTCCGGGGGCAGTGCAAATTGTGATTTCGGGAGACCGGCCGAAGAGACTGATTGCCGCCGCCAACCCGCGGTATATGGGGATTGACGGGCGGTTGAGTGATCTGGGCTCGAAGCAGCCGGCGGAACTGATGCCGCTGATCAGCGATCGCTGGACGTCCCATTTCAAATATCGCGGTAAAGGAAGCATGTCTGAGGCGGAACGGACCAAACTGCGGACAATTGTGAAGCAGGCCCATGCCGCGGGGCGGCGGGTACGGTTCTGGGCAACGCCGGAGTCAGAAGCCGTCTGGCGGGAACTGGTGGCCGCGGATGTGGATCACATTAACACGGATCAACTGGAACGGCTGAGTGCGTTTCTTAAGAGGCAGACCGATTAGCTGGTTGCTGGTAAATTTACTCTCCCAGGGATGACTATTTCTGATCAGCGGCTTTCTCTGGATGCTCCCAATCCGCAGGCTGTGTTTCCCGTAACCATTGGATCATGCTGATGTCTTCTTTGCCGGGACGCAGGAAACCAATGTTCCCGATTTTCTCAACATACTGATTTGCTGTTGCGCCCTCGAGCGTCTGTCGAAGATATTTATCTATGAAGCCGCGTTCATTTTTATTTCGCATTTCTGCTGCGGTAGGAGTCGCGATCTCAATGAATACCAGTGCGTTGCTGAGGTAATAAACCCTGATGCATCTGCCAGAACCCATGCTGGCGTCTGGGGGGCCGAGCACCGAATGGAGCGGTTTCCCGATGGCACCCCCACCCAGCGTGTGTAGTTTTCGCATCCGTTGTTGTATTAGAGCGTCACTCAATTCTGGAGGCTTGAGTTTCTGCCAATGATCAAAGGCGCGATACAGGACCGCTTGGGTACCATCGTTGTGAACGTGAACTACCTGGGCTGCTTTATCTTTGTAATGACCGCTTCGGCCAATCAAATATAAAACAGGTTCAACGACGAGATAGCCATCGTCAACCTGATAGCATTTCCCCTCGAATCCTGCCGAATCGAAGGCGGGGCCTGCAAATTGAGGCAGGACAGTAAAGGATCTGGTTGTCAGATATTTTTTACGCTCGGCGAGGTGTTCCGGTGCTAACTTACCGCCCCAGGTATAAAAACAGTTATTGATTTCTCCATTGGGGGCTTTCAGATCACAATTCAGAAGCGTGCTGTTCTGATAATCCAGTTGCAACTCTCCCTCCGGCAGGTGGTAAATGTCTGTGGTTTCGCTAACTGAGTCCGGTTTGCCCGCAAGCTTGTGAAGCTGAGAACGCGTGATGTCGGGAGTCAGTTTGTGGTACCACTTCCATTCGATTTCCTGGGATACTACGATGGATGAGTTCAGGAAAGTACAGACCAGGGAAAATAAGCAGAGAAATTTATTTGGCTGCATCATAGCTCTCCTGGCTGAAAATTACTGCGAAATGAAACTACGCGTCGTTTCTGTTCACTGTATGCGACGCGAAATCGTAGCAGACACAGGCAACCTGTCAACAGAAAGTGTCGATTAGACCTTACCGTGCGGCAACGAATTGTAGCTGAAAAGTGTGTTTCGGGTTTTGATGCACCGGGCGATTTGATTTACACTAGGAGAGAAGAAATGTCAGCCTCTCTGGGAACCAGTCAACCGGAGCCGGATGCTGGATCAGACCGGACAGCAGAAACTGAAGCGGCGCTTATGGGGAGACGTCACTTCCTTGGGCTCTCAATCTTCCTCTGGTTGGTCCCATTAATCGTTTCCTGGGGACTGTTTATCTTTTCATGGGGAGATTTTGAGTATCTTGGGTTCTGGGGCGTCTTGCATGCTGGCCCGTTGCTCTCAATGCTCTCAGGAAATGTATCGAATTCAGAGTTGTTAATTTGCGTGATTTTATTCGATGCCGCCTTTCTGGTTGCGATCTCGATGATCTATCGGTCACAATCATTTCGACTGGGCTTACCGCTGCTATTTACTCTGATTGGCTGGTATCTCTGGGCAGCTTATGATTTCCTCAAACATCTCCATATCGCGTAGGATGAATACATATCATGAAGCATGAGCTGGCATGGCCAGACAGCTTAAGGCTGTGATCGATAGGATCGATTACTCAAACTCGATATCAGTAATCACGGTACCCGGGGGGAGGTCTTTGACCTGGTCGTGGATCTGGCCGTGGACGCTGACGTGTACGGCGACGTCGATCGGTTCGATGTTATCGAGTTCATCTTCGCCACTGAGGACGAGGGGCGTCTGGTGGCCGTAGACCTGGCCCGGTTCCAGGGTGACGCCGGCTTCGCGCAGTTCCAGCACGCGGGCAGGAAAGAACAGGTCGGTGACGAAATCGGGATCCTGGAGCAATGTTTCAAATTCGCTGCTGTCCTCGGCGATCGGGGAGATCTTGCCTTCGACCATATCGGCAAAGTAGATGGCCCCCGATTCGCCCTGCGCGAAGACATCTCCCATGGCGGTGACCAGTACGGGCTGCATCGGTTCGGGCATGGCCCAGGTCCAGTCGTCCAAGAGGTCCTTGCAGTCGACCTGATCCAGATTAATTGTCAAATCATTTAGTGTGAGTGCCACGGTAACCTCGTGCTGGGTAATGAATGTGAATGGTGACGGGATTTATTGAATTCTGTGGCAGAGAATTTAACAAGATTAAAGTCTGCTGACAAACGCAGACTCGCGATTCCCGAAAATTATGTGTCTGTTTCAGTGTCAGGTTGAGTAGTACTACCTTGCTGCAGTGCCTGTTCTGCTGCAAGCCGACATTCGTCCGCTTTGGCCTGCAGGGAATCTGCCTGCTGCTGAAATTCGCGGGCCAGGCGTTCGAAGTGGATGCGTTTAACGATTGGGTTGGCATTCGGTTGTGCCAGGTACTCGGCCAGGTTTCCTGTCTGCGGGGGATGCATACAGTTGGCCTCAGTGAGCAACGCTGCAAAAGGTTCGGCCGCTTCGCTGGAGGAAAAGCCGATCCAGTTGTCCTGGTACACCAGCGCGTGGTGATCGACGAGATAGAACTGTGTTTCCAGGAGTTGATCGAGACAGGGATAGAGTCCGTTCAGCCAGAGGGGGTTGACGCGGAAGCCGGCCTGCTCGAGTGTGGTTTTGATCCCATCCTGGCTGTAGAGACAAGGCGCTCCGAGAGTCAATTCCTGCAGACAGAGCGTGACAAGGAAGTTTGCCAACGAGGGGTGTTCGAGGACGGGTTCATCAGGCTCTGCGATAATCCAGACGGGGGGATCGTCGCCGGTGGGCTCAGTCAATGCGCTCCAGCAGCCCTGGTTTTCCAGGGCAAACAACAGACGCCCCTGTTCGTTCCGCGTCAGTTCAAAAGGGAGCAGATAATCCTGATGCCAGAAGGGAAACGTGCGCCCATCCGCTCCCGGCATATTTCCCAAAGCGCCATAGAGACGGGCCAGTGGTTGGGGAAGCGTAACCGCCTGCAGTTTCTCTTCGCTCACCCCGTACCAGGGACGAATTCCCTGCCATTCGTCTACGAATGCGATTAACGAGTCCAGCAGGTGGACGGGATCCTGAGGATGGTCAAACATAATGCGACTTAATCAATGTGCAAGAAGGACGTTCCAGTAGCGAGAGCGTACCAGATGTGAAAAGACAGTCAAGCAGGATCTATCACACTGAAATTCCAGTGTCCTGGTAATGAATGATAGAGAGGAAATTCCCGCTACGGGCAGAGAATTGCAGAGGAGAGCAAAAGTTTGCAGATGGTTGTCTGGTCAAAATACCCCTGGTTTTACGATTGCCGAGAGAAAAAATGTAACATCAGCTACAAATCCATACAGGTTCTTAACGTGAGACTCGCTCTGGTATGCAGTCTGGTAAAAAGATCGCAACTCTATTGATTTGATTTACTTCGGTCATGTTCAAGGAGTGAGAGTCAGGTTCTGTCAGGAGACTGGTGGATCGGAAAAATACCTATGCGGGAACTCAGGGGAATTCCTGCATTTGAAAACGCGGTATGGAGTTTGCTTTTCAAGATTAACAACGCGGCCAGGAATATTCATTTTTCCTCCACTTGAAAGGAAGGTGCTCAAATGAAAGGCCTTAGTTTAAAAGTGTTGACTGTGACTGCAGCGTTGGGGCTCTGTCCTCTGCTGTTGTCAGCCCAGGTCCAAACTCCTCCCGATGCACAACCGAATTCGGGCGATCAGATGCAAATTGATCCGGTCGTTCGTGCGGGAACCGCGCATCTGAATCTGGACGATGCAACCCGGGCCAGGTATCGCTACCATGACGGTCACTGGTGGTTTAAGACAGCTCAGAATGGCTGGCTGGTGGAACAGAATGGTCAATGGGAAGAATTTTCTCCCATGACTTACATTTCTCAGTCCTCATCTGCAACTGCGCAAACGACTCAGAACGACAACACGGGTAACGCCCAGACCACGGGGAGTGGTAATTACTACTATGGAACCCAGTACACATCGGCTGGTGCCCACAAGCCATTCAGTCACCACCATTTTGGTGGGGCACAGTTTGGTCACTGGGGAACCGGTTATCGTGGCTGGAGTGCTCACTGAGTTTAATCCTGTCCGGCTCTGACCTGAGAGGGCCTATAGCGCCGCGAGGCCGGGAATCAGGTCAGCTGACGGAGTTCGGGAGCTGCTGGCTGCTCGAAGTGACTCGCTCAGATGAAACGTTCATCAGGATCTTCGGACGGTCATCACAATCAGGAGTGTGTTTAAGGCAGACCAGCAGCTTGTTGCTGATCTGCCTTTTTTGCTGCGCTGATACTGACTGGAGACTCAGTCTGTATTCCTGCGGATGGACTCAATGGTCAGTTCATCCTGTCTGCCGTGCATTTCTGCGAAGTGGAGCGCGAGGATCCAGGACGTGTGGCTGGGGAGACAGATCGTTGCTCCGGGAGCCGCGGAGAGGATCTGATCTGCGAACGAAGGACCCAGTTGTTTCAGATGTTCCGGATCGTGCCAGTCCATGCGACAGAGCAGACATTGTTCCGCCTCTGGATACAGGGGAACGCCGCAGAAGCGACAGGGAACCGTGTCCGGCGTTACCAGGGGATGGGGACCGTCTTTGTGCTGAGCCCAGATTTTGGCCCACGTCAGACGGCAGCCTGTTCGGGTACGCAGGGTTTTGATGGTTTCAAAAAAGCTGGCCTGTTTGAGTTGTGCCCGCTCTTCTGGAGTGATATCTGCGAATTCGGGGATATAGAGACCGCAGGCGGGGCAGAAGGTTCCCCGATCGGGTAACTGATTTCCGAGGGCCTCGATTTCGGCGCGGGTATAAGGGGCTGGTGAAGTCATGGTTGATGCGATCCATGCAGAATATTCTATGTGAGTCCGGTTTAAAGAATGACCGGCGCGTGTTTTTTCGAACGAGGTTCCGACACCTGAGCCCTCTTTCTGGTTCGTTGTTCAGAGTTCGGACAAGATCAACGGGTGGCTGGTCTTACAACGGGCAACAGTCTGGCGGATTTCAGACCGGCATGACCGCTCATCGTTCGCCGCCCAATTCTGCTGATCTGTCTGTGAGTGGCAAAAGCGCGACATTCTGTCGCTTTTGGGGTGATTTCAGGTCTTTTTCTCAAGTTGGTATGCCGGTTGCGATTGTCGAAAAGCGTGGCCAGGAAATACCACTAATAACAATAATTGAAAGGAAGGATTTCAAATGAAAGGCCTGAGTTTAAGAGTATTGACAACAGCGACAGCGCTGGGGATCAGTCCCCTGCTTCTGTCCGCACAGTTAGAGACAGGTGCACAACTCGACGCAGGGGCCAAAGCAGCCGGCAAGGCTGTTCAGGGAGCGGGTAGCAAAGCTGCAGCTGGTGCTGATGCCGGTGCGAAAGGCGCCGTTCAGACGCCCAACCGAGATGCCGCTCCTACGCCGCCAAACACAAAGACGCCCGGTAAAGCGCTGAATCAGGCGCGTCCTAAATTAGAGACTGGATCAGATGCGAATCTGAAGGGTAAGACGAACGTCCAGACTCCCGGCGAGGCTGATCTGAGAGGAAAATCGAATCTGGATGGTAAGGCGAATGTTCAGACGCCTGGTGAAGCCAACCTGCGAGGAAAAGCAAACCTGCAGAATAAGACTGGCGCCGATCCGAATGATGGTGTCAATCTGCAGAACGATGCTGATGCCCGGATCCAGGGAAAGATGAAAGCCGATGGTCCTATGCGTCGCCGGACCAACCGTCCTAATATGGATGCTGAGGGAAGCGTGCAGGGACAGTTCAATGGAGACATTGATCCCATGGTTCGAGAAGGGACTGCTCATCTCGATATCGACGAAGCAACCCGTGCCCGGTATCGTTACCACAACGGTCACTGGTGGTATCAGACCGAAAATGGTCAGTGGTTATTCGATAATAATGGAAGCTGGGAATCTTTTGATCCCATGACCTACCGGAACCCGCGTCAGCAGATGGCACCGCCACAGACGTTTCAGAACGACAGTGACGGGAATGCTCAGGTTGATGTAGATTCAGGTGCTTACTATTACGACAACTCATCCGACAATGGTTACTACTACGACAATGGTTCGTACTATAGTGGTAACTATGGAAGCCCCTATTACAACAACCGTGGACGTCGATTCTATAATGGTCGCGGTTACTACAACGGTGGCTACTATGGTGACGGATACTATGGCCGTGGTTACAACAATCGTGGTTGGAACCAGGGTTGGAACAATGGTCGTCATGGAACCGGATACCGTGGCTGGTCTGACCGCCGCCGTGGTGCCGCAATCGGTGCTGAAATCGGTGGATCACTTGGTGGTCGAACCGGAGCTGCCATTGGTGCCGGAATCGGTGCCGAAGTTGCCGACTAGTCTTAATTCGGCAAGGATGAATCTGATCAACTTAGTTTGATCATTCCATAAAGGAGTATGTTTAAGGCGGATCAGCTAAGCCCTGAAGCTGATCTGCCTTTTTTCGTGCGCGGTGGAAAAGTCGTTGTGCAGAATCTTGTTGATGTGTGATGAAGAGAACGGTTCAAAATGTGTTGTCTGGAGCCTGTTTCTGGTATGATAGAGCAGCTGGAATGCCGCTTGCTGTCTGTGATCTATGTCGTCTGAAACGAGCGCTGACATTCAGCAGGATCTGAAATGAACAGGAGTATTTTCCATGCAAGGCCTCCGTTTTAAAATATCGATTGCGGTACTGGCGTGGGGCATCGGTCCCCTGCTCTTCTCAACACCGGCAGTGAATGCGGCGAGTGAGGTGGATCGCGATGCCGGTCCGATCGCTGCCGAGAAGCCGGTCACGGAATCTGCGACTGATGCTCCCGAGCAATCGGATGCGAAGGGAAAACAGCCAAAGCAGTCACCGATCAAAATCGATCCGGTTGTGCGCGAGGGAACAGCGCATCTGGATATCGATGAAACGACACGTTCTCGCTACAGCTACTATAACGGACACTGGTGGTTTTATCTGGGAGACGGAAACTGGATGATCTCCAGGAATGGAAAATGGGAGGATGTGGATACTTCCAGGTATCATCAATCGCAGCAGAAGATGGGATCGTCGGGAGCCGCCGTCCAGGGTGGTGGTAAACCAAAGTTACAGTCTGGCAATACAAGATACTACGACGATTCTCCCGCCTATGGCAACTACTACGGGAATGGTACCTACTACGACGGGAGTTACACCCGTCCCTTCTATAACAATAACGGCCGGGGAGATTATGGACGCGGCTATTATGTCAATGGCTTTTACGGACGAGGCTACTATGGTCGTGGCTATTACGGAAACGGTTACTACGGACGTGGTTTGAACAACGGTTCCAGCAACGGACGCTGGGGAACCGGAGCGGGTGGATATTCAGGAGGCCGGGGATTCGGTTCCTCCAGCGGTGCCGCAATTGGTTTTGGGCTGTGACTGATAGATTCGTTCTTTTTCCTGTCAGGATTTAGCGAGCGGAAATGCTCTCTTTGCAGTGGAAATGGTGAAAAGCTTGCGTTTTGGTCCAGAGTTGGTATTGTGAATAAGAGATTTCCTGTTTAACCAGGTTTGCCTATTTGCTCTGGAGATAAAAGGACGAAATTCAAATGAAAAGCCTTTGTTTGAAAGTAATGACCGTAACGGTGGCGTTGGGAGTCAGTCCTCTGCTCCTGTCCGCACAGAAAGTAACTGCAGATTCTGAGGTAAAACTCGATCCGATTGTGGCAGAGGGAACGGCCCATCTGAAGCTGGATGACGCGACCCGGGCCCGTTATCAATACATGAATGGCCACTGGATGTATCAGACTGAAGAGGGCAAGTGGCTGGTCCATAAAGACGGGGCCTGGAAAGTGGCTGATCCGACCTTCTACACAGTACCGCCGTTGCCACGGCCGGGTGGAAATCCGCTGGGGCCCTATTTTGATCAATTCATCCCCGAGTACGCCCGCTGGGGAGCCGTCCGTCCCATCGGTAAAGCGTATTATGATCAGTTCATCCCCGCCAATGGCAGCTGGGGGTATGACGGTCCGATCGGTACCGCTTACTTCGATCAGTTTATTCCTGCCAACAGCGACTGGGGATACAACGGACCGATTGGCACCGGCTATTACGATCAATACATTCCCGAATACGCATATTGATCCCAGCGACGTAAAGACTGTTTCAGGCAGATTAACCACTGTGGTGTGTTGATCTGCCTATTCTGTTGCGCGGTACGAGATTCTGTTGACAGCTTTACCTGGTAATCTATGATCGTAGAGGCTTGAGCGGCTGCCTCGCGCTGGTCTGTCCTGTTAAGATTATGTGAAATCAGGCGTACTGCCTGTTGCTATCCGTTGCGATTCTGTGTTCATCGTTCAGAGTAATATCAGCGACTTAGTCGTTGTTAATGAATCAGAGATCTCAACGGTTTTTCACGAGGTTGTCATTTGTCGGCAGAGCAAGGTGACTCCGATTTCCTTTCCGGTCATCAGGAGTATCAACAGGTCTTTGAGGAACTGGTTGTCGTTCGAGATAGACTGGTGGCAGAGGTGGTCTGCTCACAGCCTCTGCTGGATCAGATTCACGTGCAACATCGCGAAAGTGCGCGGAACCTGTTGTACTATCTGGCACTCAGACGTCGCGACCTGAGACCTTTGCAGATACGACTGGCGGCGCTGGGACTCTCTTCCCTGGGACGGGCGGAATCGCATGTCATGGCGACCATCGATGCCGTTCTGGAAATGCTGCAGAGACTGCTTGATAAGACCACAGATGTCACAGACTCCGGCGAATCATCAATCGATTTCAACACGGGGGAACGATTGCTGGCGGCGCATGCCGAATCGCTGTTAGGGCCTGCTGCCCCGGGACGCGGCGTGCGGATTATGGTGACGATGCCCAGTGAGGCCGCCGATGATTACGAGTTGATCTATCACCTGTTGCAACAGGACATGGAGTGCATGCGGATTAACTGCGCGCACGATGATGTGGAAGCCTGGTCGCGGATGATCGCACATCTCCGCCGGGCCGAGCATGCATTGGGAAAGCGGTGTCGAGTTGTGATGGACCTGGGCGGTCCTAAACTGCGGACCGGTCCGCTAGAGCCGGGTGCTGCTGTGGTCAAGGTGCGTCCCCGCCGTGATGAGTATGGCCGGGTGATCGCTCCCGCACGCATCTGGCTTTACCCGGCTGAGCAGCCAGCGGCTTCCCCTGCCCCGGCAGATGCCTGTCTGCCGGTCGAGGCGGCCTGGCTGAAGCGTCTGGAAGTGGGCGATAAAATCAGGCTGATCGATGCCCGTCACTCGCGACGAAGCTTGCGCGTGGTCGATTGTCTGGATCAGGGTTGCTGGCTCGAAGCGAACAAGACAACCTACCTGGTGCCGGGAACGACATTACGCTTACGGAGCCATAAAGGTAAAAAACTGAGAGCGACAGAAATCGTCGCGGTATCGCCCCGCGAAAACTGTCTGCTGCTGCATCCGGGAGATCAGTTGATCGTCACCCGGGATCAGACGCCGGGACGACCCGAGGTGCGGGACAGTGCCGGACAGGTACTGACGCCGGCCCGGATTGGTTGTTCTATTCCCAGTGTCTTTGATGATGTGCGGTCAGGCGAGTCGATCTGGTTTGATGATGGTAAAATTGGCGGTGTGGTGGAAAAAGTTGCATCGGATCAGGTGCAGGTGCGGATCACACAGACCCGTCTACAGGGGGCGAAGCTCAGGGCCGACAAAGGGATCAATCTGCCTGAGAGTCAACTCCGTCTCCCCGCACTGACGCAGCAGGATCTGGAAGACTTGTCGTTCGTCGCGCAGCATGCGGATGTGGTGGAACTCTCGTTTGCTAATCGGGCGAGTGATATCGAACAGTTGCAGTCAGAACTGCAGCGGCTGGACGGACGGCAGCCGGCGATCGTCTTGAAAATTGAAACCCGGCTTGGTTTTGAAAATCTGCCGGATATGCTACTCACGGCGATGCGTTCCCCCTGTTGTGGAGTTATGATTGCCCGCGGCGATCTGGCAGTCGAGTGCGGTTTCGAACGGATGGCGGAAGTACAGGAAGAGATTCTCTGGATTTGTGAAGCTGCCCACGTTCCGGTGATCTGGGCGACGCAGGTGCTGGAGACGCTGGCCAAAGAAGGCATGCCCTCTCGCGCGGAAATCACCGATGCCGCGATGGGGCACCGGGCGGAATGCGTGATGCTCAACAAGGGCCCCCACGTATTACATGCGGTCAAGACGCTGGATGATATTTTAAGACGGATGCAGGCGCATCAGACCAAAAAACGTTCGATGCTCCGCGAACTTCGATTAGCGACGCACTCTTCAGGAAAACAGGACCAGGATGGACATCAGAGCAACGACGGCAACGGATCTTGAGACGGTCAAAGCGGTTCACCGCGAGGCATTTGGACCTGAAGAAGGCCCCGTCATTGTCGCGCTGCTGGATGAACTGTTCCCCGATCCGACAGCAGCGCCGTTGCTCTCGCTCCTGGCTGAAGAGGCAGGAAATGTGTTGGGGCATGTGCTGTTTACGAATGTGGTTGTTCACGGGGCTGAGTCTGTCACCGCGCGGATTCTGGCACCCCTGGCGGTGCTTCCCTCTGCCCGGAAACAGGGTGTGGGGCGACAACTGATCGAAGCCGGACTTTCCCAGTTGCGCGATGCGGAAGTCGAACTGGTGTTTGTGCTGGGGGATCCCGCTTTTTATTCGCGGTTTGGTTTTGAACCGGCGGGCGTGCGAGGTTTGCAGGCACCGCATCCTCTGCCGGCGGAATACGCGGAAGCGTGGATGGTACAGGAACTCTGTTCTGGCGTGCTGGGACGCGTTACAGGTGAGGTGGAATCTTCGCAGGTACTCAACCGGCGAGAATACTGGATCGGTTAGCGTCTGTGTTACTCGTCCGTGCTCGATCCGTTTGTTGACAGTCACCTTGAGTCTGGTACGATTTGAGAAGACTGTTCTCCTACGAACAAGGCTCGTTGACGCTTCATTATCAAAGGACTGCCCCATCATGATCAGCACTGCCGAAATCAGTTTCTATCCCCTGCAGGAAGAATACAAACCGCTCATCAAAGAATTCATCGCAAAGCTGCAGAGCTATTCCGGTCTCCGCGTGACCCCGGGTTCCACTTCAACGTATGCTGTCGGCGACTACGACCGGCTGATGGAATGCATGACCGAGATCATGGCCTGGAGCCACGAAGAACAGGGCAAAGGCGTATTCGTGGTGAAGTTTCTGCCCGGGTATGAGGCGAAGTAGCAAGATCTGGTCGAAGGAATCACCACTCCATGGAAGCTGTACCGGATGTCGTGCGGCATCTGATTCATTATGCGTGTCACCTGCTGATTCCCTTTCTGATTGCGCGCCTGTTCTGGAAGGAGCATTGGGTGCAGGCAGGGCTGATTATGCTGGCGACGATGCTGATTGACGTCGATCATCTGCTGGCTGATCCGATTTTTGATCCGCATCGCTGCAGCCTGGGGTTTCATCCACTGCATACCTGGTGGGCGGCAGCCGTGTATGCGGCGCTACTCTGTATTCCCTCCTGGCGCTGGCGGGCGGTGGCGGTGGGCTGTCTGTGGCATCTGGCGACGGATGGGATCGACTGTTTGCTGGGCGGGCATTGTCTGTTTTGTTGAGCGGGTAGAGTTCCAGATTCGTATTATGGAAGACTGATCATGTATGAGCAGATTGCGCGTGAGAGTTCTTCGACGGAAGTGGCTCTCGAGAAGCTACATCGCGCCGGTGCGGGACCGATCGAAGCGATTAAGGCCTTGTGTTCAGGCCGGGGACTCTCGCTGGCGGATGCGAAAGAGCGACTGCAGCAGTCCCCTGCCTGGAGCACGGAGGCCCGGAATGCTGAGTTTTTGCATGAAGCTTTATGGAAGGCACTGGATGAACAGGACCTGCAGGAGACCGAGGGAGATGAGGATTGATCCCGGTTCGATTTTTTCAAGAACGTTAAGCATGGTGTTGCTTCGTCTGGCGTCGGGCGGTAAACCATAAGGATTGTTTATTCCTGCTGAAAACTGATCCTGCAAACCTGGTCTGACATCATGATATTATCCTGCCTGCGTCAATGGACTTTTCTGGCGATCCTGACTCTGGTCGCCTTTTCCGGAACGAGTGCTGCGGTGGCACAGCCTGAAACCGTGGAGGCGGATGTCTGCATTTACGGGGCGACTCCCTCGGGGATTCTGGCGGCGGTGGCGGTGCAGCGTGCGGGGCGGTCGGCGGTGATTGTGGAGCCGAGCCGCTGGGTGGGGGGCATTCTGGGATCGGGGCTTAAGCCGATGCAGGACTGTCCCAACTATGCAGCGACCGGGGGAATGACCCGTGGGTTGTTGAAAAGTCTGGGGCAGCCGAAGTGGACCGAAGATCGAACTGAGAACCGCCGGGTACTGGCGGAGATCAGCCCGAAGACGATTCGCGAAGACTTTCAGAAACTGCTCGCGCAGTACAAGATCAGGGTGATCTTCGATCATCGCATTGCCGGTTGTAAGTCACAGGCGGGAGACAAAACCGCGATTCTGGCGGCTCTGTTCGATCGGGCGCCCTTTGACGAACTGGGGACGCCGGTCGTGGAACCCGCAGCACGCGAAGCGTTGCGCGTCGCGGCGAGGATCTTTATTGATGCCAGTTACGAAGGGGATCTGCTGGCGAAAGCGGGCGTGTCCTATCGCGTCGGGCGGGAATCGTCGGAGGAGTTTGGCGAGGAATTCGCCGGTGTGCAGCCCCCGGTGGGGTTGACTCCCGTGGATCCGTTCCAGACGCCCGGCGATCCGAAGAGTGGTCTGTTACGCGGGGTGGAAAAAGATCATGGTAAGCCGCTGGGGGCGGCGGACGATTATACGCAGGCGTACAATTTTCGGTATTACACGACCAGCGATCCCGCACATCGGGCTCCGTTTGGCGTGCCCAGGGATTACCGGGCAGAAGATTTCGAGCTGGTGGGCCGGTATGTGGAGTATCTGAAACAGCAGCATCCCCGCGAGAAGGACCTGCGGCAGCGGCTGATCGGAATCTTTCCGGGCTGGAAGAACTCGGGCGAGTGGAACTATCAGCGGAGTTCACTGATTTCGATGTCGCCGGTGGGTATCAGCCGGTTTTATGCCGACGGTGATGTCGCCGCGCACGTGAAGATCTGGCAGGCACACCGGGACTATTTAAGCGGGCTGCATCATTTCATGAGCACCGATGACCGCGTGCCTGAGTTTTATCGTCAGGAAGTGGCTGAACTCGGACTGGATAGGCGCCCTCATCCCGAGACGGCCGGCTGGCCGCACCAGTTGTATGTGCGAGTGTCGCGCCGCCTGGCGGGGCGTTATACGGTGACGGCACACGATGTGTATAACAAGACAGAGATCGAGGACCCGATCTGCCTGGCGCAGTACGGGATCGACGTGTACCCGGTTCGGCGGATCTGGCTACAACAGGAGGGACAGACCCTGGTCGGCCTGGAAGGCAAGATGTTTGTCGGTGGTTCCAAGGGCCCGACGAATCAGCCCTACCCGATTGCCTATCGGGCGATCACACCTCAGCAGGACGAATGTACAAACCTGCTGGTGCCGGTCTGTTTTTCTGCGACGCATTTGGGGTACGCTTCGGCGCGGATGGAGCCGGTGTTTATGATCTGCGGTGAGTCGGCGGGGATCGCGGCCTGCCAGGCTCTGGCGGAAAACTGTGCCGTGCAGGACATCGATGCGAAAGCCTATCGACGGGCCCTGGAGCGGGCCGGGCAGAAACTGGTGTGGGATCCCGCGACGGATCAACCCGATTCAGGGATGGGAAAATCAGGGGGCCGCTATACGATGCAGGGGCTGCTCCGGGAGTGCGATGCGGATGACAACGGGACGGTCTCCCAGGCGGAATGGAATGAGAAGAAAGCTCCCTATGAATGGCTGTTCGTGTTCATTGATGCGAACAGCGACGGACAGATCGTCGCCAGCGAATACGAGGCGTTTCAGAAGTATAAAGCACAGCATCCGGACTGGCAGAAACGGATTAAAACCGCAGGCCTGAAGTGAGTTCACGGGAGGCCTGCGGAGCACGTTCCGTTTAATGATGATCGGATTTCAGCAAGGCATCGATGTCGGCGAGTTTCACGCGGAAGACTTCGGTCTGCAGCTTATTGCGTGAGAAGGCGATATAGAGGGAACCGTCGTGCTCGATGACGTGCGGGTATTGTAGACTGGCGATGCCGGCACTGAATTTCTTGTTTAGCGAGGCAAGCTCAGCGGGGAGTTCGGCTGGAGAGGGGATTTCCAGCTTCGCCAGGCGGGTGAAAGTTTTGTTGTCGGGGCTGACTGCGAGGTGGAGTTCGCGGCGGTTGACCTGGGGATTTGCATTGAGGACGAGTATACGGTAGCCGTGGCTGGTGGCCAGCGAAAACAGTTTGCTTTTGGCGTTGGGGAAGTTAGAGAGGACCGGGGTATCCCAGGTGCGACCTTCATCTTGAGACGTCGAGAAGAAGAGCCGTTGCGATTTGCCGTTATCGCGGAAGAGTGCATACAGGCTGTTGTCGGGCAGGACCCAGAAGATCGGTTCGTCGGGACGGAAGCCCGAGACCTGTTTGACGCCCACGACGGGAAAGGACTGCCAGTCGTCGAGCGCTTTGACACCGCCGATCAGTACGCTGACATTGAACCGCGAATCGCGGCGGGTGAGAATCCAGTTGTCGGAAGGAAGCTTCTGCGGGGGGAAGTTATTGATGGCGTTGTCGTAGAGCTTGCCTTCATAGACCCACTTATCCTGCTGTGGTTCCCAGCGGTAGGCAACCAGTTCCAGGTGTTTTTTATCCGGAGGGCCGAACGCGCCGTGTCCCTGGTATTTCGCTGCTAATGCCAGCAGTTGACCATCGCGGAGCCAGAGTCCGCGGGCGATGAAGGCGTGGGGCTGTTTGGGAGTGCCGGTGACCGATTTTGCCGGGCTCCAGTGGAGACCATCGACGCTGGTGGCGTATTTAATTTCCTGGGTCGGTTCGTCTTCGATGCGGGGGCCGTCGCTCCAGATGCACCAGAACTTGCCATCATGATAGATCAGGTAGTTGTGCAGGTTCAGTCGCAGGTCGCGGAGGTCGATCTTGTCTGATTTTCTCGGGTAAGGGCCCAGGGCCGCCGGATTGATGATGGCGTGTTCGCCTTTGAGTACCGGGAGACTTTGATAATCGATGGCCGCGGGATCGGTGCCGGAACCGGGGAGGTTCAGGACGGTGACCGGCGGGGTAGTCTTTTCTGCTCCCGAAATAGGAGTGATCGCAGCGGTGATTGAGGTCAGAAGGGTGAGCGTATAAATCAGCTGTTTCATGACTGGGGTTCCCTGGTGGAAGCGTGGTTGAGTTCAGGTTGATGTTTGAGGATCTGACCATCATGGGCCAGTTGCTGTTGCAGTTCGTGAATCGGAATGTTGCGGGGGGCACACTGTTGCTGAATCGCCAGGTGGGCGGCGACGCCGGCGGCCTGCCCGAGGGCCATCCAGGTCGGTTCCATTCTAATAGACGAAAAGGCGACGTGCGTCGTCGAGGCGGCTACCGGGACGAGGAGTCCGTCGATGGTTTGCGGCACCATGATCCGATAGGGGATCTCGTAGGGGCGGGTGATCTGGTCCAGCATGCCGAGATAGCCTTCGAGGACGATGGTGTCGCCCGGTTGTTTTGGCTGACAGGGGAAGCTGTCGATGGGGAACTCGCCGATAGCGATGGTGTCGGCGAAGGTTTTGATTTCTGCCTGGTCGATCTCCTGCTCTGGCTGATGGGTGATGTGCCGTTCCGTGAGGGTGAATTCTCCCTGGAGACGACGGCCCTCGCGGATGTAGAGCTGCCAGGGGAAATGTTGGTTATCGGTGAATTCATCCTGCGGGAGATGATATTGTCGGGCGATCTGGCGATGCTGCGCTGGAATCTGCGCGTCGTTTTGCAGGAACCAGATCAGGCCGAGAGTGCGATTACAGATGCGGGTGGAGATAGCGGCGCGGGTGGCGGCATCTCCGGTGATATAGCCGCGGTTCAGTTCCGGAAAGGGGAAGCCGAGCGGACGCGGGTTGATGTTGACGTCGGTTTTGTGATTGGGGAGCGGCGTGACGCTGAGGGCGCGGACCAGTGTGTTAAAGTGTGCCGGTTCGTAGCCCCGACCCGGTTTAAGTTGCAGCGGACCGGCCAGACGACCGGCGGCCAGATCGTCAAAGTAGCCGAGATAGTGGCGGCGGTCATAGTCGGGAGGCGGCTCTGTTAAGGGAGCCGCGTTCGCGGGATCGGTGGTCAGGCAGAGACGGTAGGTGTAGGCGGGGAGTCGGTCGTCGCCTGCCCCTGTGCTGCCGGGGAGGAACTGTTGTCGCTGGTAGTCGAAGTAGATCTGGCCGGCGTGGGGTTCGTCGAATTCGTCGCGGGACTCGCGTCCCAGTCGGAAGTCGGCGCCCGCAGCGGCCAGGAGATCGCCTTCATAGGTGGCGTCGAGGAAGACCTGAGCGTGGACGGTGACGCGTTCTCCCCTGGGGCTGAGCACGTCAATTGTTGTCAGTCGGTTTTCGCTGGTGGTCGCGGAGTCCAGAGAGTGTCCGGTGAGGACTGTGATCTGCGGCTGTTCCTGGAGCATGTCGTGGAAGACGGTTTCGGCGACCGAGGGTTCGAAGTAATAGCCGTCCTGGCAGAGAGCGATGTTCTCTGAATCGGGGGCATAGCGATCGAGGTAGTACTGGTGGATGCGCTGTGTCAATTCCTGAAACAGGCCGCCGATCAGGTGGCGGCGTTCGACGTCGCTTTTGCCCAGACCGCTGGTGGACATCCCGCCGAGGTGGGCCTGGGGTTCGATCAAGAGTACACTGCGCCCGAGGCGGGCGGCTGCGATGGCTGCGGCGATGCCGCCGGGGGGGCCCCCGAGGATGGCGATGTCGGTCTGCAGAGTGTTGCTCATGGCAGTTGCTCCTGCGTCCAGACGGTCAGGCCGGTGAGATCACGGGTGTTGGGACTGCGGAAGAGGCTGATCAGCAGCGCCAAGGAAATGAAGGCCAGATTGACGAACAGGCCGACCCAGTAAGTGTGAATCTGGATAGACCAGGCTGCGGGCAGCCAGCCGCTGGTGCTCAGGCCGAGATAGAGGTTAACCAGGATCGCCCCGGCCAGTCCGATGACAGCGGCGGTGTTATCAACGCGGCGGGTGAAAAAGCCGAGCATGAACAGGCCGAGCAGACAGCCGCCAAAGACAGAGGCGATGATCCAACTGAGGTCGTTCATACTTTCCTTTTCGACGGTACTGAAGAAGACGGCACCGCCGATCATGGCGGCTGAGGCCAGGACGGCGATCAGGCGGGCGAACCGCAGGTAGAAGCGGTCGTCCCTGCCCGGGGCCAGCCAGGGTTTGAGCAGGTCGACCGTGGTGACGGTGGCGATGGAGTTGATCGAGGAGTCGAGGCTCGACATGGCAGCCGCGAGGACTCCCGAAATGACGAGCCCGGCCAGGCCCGCGGGGACCTGAGTGAGGATGAACCAGGGAAAGACTTCGTCGGCCTGGAGGTTGGCGACTGCGGATTCCGGGAAGACGCGATAGAAGACGAAGACGCAGGTGCCGACGAGGAAGAAGAAGGACCAGGTCAACACGGCGAGGACGGAATAGAGCGTGGTCGCTTTGCGGGCTTCGCGGAGGCTGCGGGCGGCGATGAACCGCTGGACGACGTTCTGGTCGCTGGAGTAAATCGTCAGCCAGTTGAGCAGGCCCAGCAGGGAGACGGTCCAGAAGGTGCGTTCGGTCAGGTTGAAATCAAACGAGCCGATGCCGAACTTACCCTGGGCGGAACCGACTTCAAAGACCTGTGCGAGTCCGCCGGGCAGACGCGTGACGATGATCGTGAAACAGAGAATGCCCCCCAGCCAGAGGACGATGGTCTGAATGACGTCGGTCCAGATGACGGCTTCGATTCCGCCGGCGATGGTGTAGAAGGAGATGAAAATGCCCACTCCTACG
The DNA here is from genome assembly GCF_040219335.1 of Gimesia sp. Lineage (NCBI taxonomy): Bacteria > Pseudomonadati > Planctomycetota > Planctomycetia > Planctomycetales > Planctomycetaceae > Gimesia > Gimesia sp. Next base: position 134,822 of record NZ_JAVJSQ010000019.1, read on the forward strand.
ATGACGAGGCGGATATCCCAGCCGGTGAGCAGGCTGACCGGAATCGAAACCAGGAAGAGGACTTTCCCGAGGCGAATCAGTTGCAGGAGAATGAAACTGAGGGTGCCGTATAGACGGGGGATGGTGCCGTAACGGTCGCCCAGGTATTCGAAGGCACTGGTGGTATTCCCCCGACGAAAGAAGGGAATGAAGACGATGATGGCCAGTACCGCGACAAAGGGTAAGGTGAGGTTGGAGATCAGCTGGCGCCAGTCGAGGGCGAAGGCGGCCGCCGGGAAGGCGAGGAACGTGACCGAGCTGATGGAGGTGCCCAGCATGGAGAGGCCGATGGCCCAGCCGGGGAAATTCCGATCGCCGAGGAAGTAGTGTTCGGTCGACTGGTTGCGGCGGGAAAACCAGATTCCCATTCCCGCCATGAGCGTGAGATAGACGAGGATCGCGGCCAGGTCGAGCGGGCGAAAGTGAACCGAATTGGCGAGGAGCACTGATAACATAATCGGCCATCCTACTGTTGACGGTGCCGGTGCGGAATAGGAGAATCGGTTATTTATATGTCAAAAACGATCATCGGGAGTGGCTGTGTTGGAGAGTCCTTTTCAGTATGTTGCGAGCAGCCGGGTGCGGTTTCACCAGGAACTGCATCTGCGGCCCCGACGGATCTCGCATTATCGGTTTCTGTATGTGGAAGCGGGTAGCGGCGAGTATCGAATTGCCGAGGAAGCGTTTCAGGTCACTTCCGGTTGGCTGGGCCTCCTGGCACCCGGAGTGCGGGAGAACCGGTATTTCGGGCGGGAGCCGGTGTCGTATCTGTTCGTGGAATTTCAGGCGGCGACGCGGCTGACTGAACAGCCTGCGGTCCCCTTCCCGGGCCAGGATCCGCAGCGGTCGGCGCTGATCGGTTTGTTGAAAACGATCCAGGCGGAGCAGGCGGATGCGGGGGGCTGTCTCTTGGCGGCTGCGGTGCGGCTGATGTTTCCGGAGGGCGACCAAGACACACAGCGACGGCTGGATGATCGACTGCGGAAGGTGGTACGGTTGATTGAGGCGGCCCCGGATCAGAATCATCGGATCAGCGAACTGGCGGAGATCGCGGGGCTCTCGGAGCCGCACCTCAGGCGGTTGTTTCGCGAGCAGATGGGCGAGAGTCCCAAGCAGTTTCTGAGACGGACCCGCATGGAATTCGCCCGGCGGCTGATGCAGCAGGAGGGGCTGCGGGTGGGAGAAGTCGCGCACCTGTTGGGGTTTGCGAGTGTCTTTCAGTTCTCGGCCCAGTATCGGCAGGTGCTGGGGCATCCGCCTTCGGAGGATCGGGGGACGGGGTGATGCAGACTCTGGGAATCTTCGTGTGGAGCCAGGATGGAGTTGTTATTATACGAAGATTGTCAATCACTTATCTGTCAGCTATCGTGTTGGTCAGGCTGGAGGAACATGTTTAAGAAAATTACTAATGGTTTCATCTTCGCGATCTTCATGTTGCTAATACCAATCATCTTACCTGTTTCGCTAATTCAGTCTCAGCTTGAAAAGCGAAAGATGAGACAACTGGCGAGTCGGTTTGTCTGTCTGGAATGCGGTGAAGTGCTCGGAGTCGAGGCAATCCGACTGGCGAATGAACGCTGGGATGAGATCGTGAAAGCAATCATCGCAAAGAGTGAACCAGGAACCAGACTGAGGCTGGTACGCACGGTCGAAGCGCTCTGTCCGCACTGTGGTTGCCAGTATCTGTATCATAAAATGGAGCAGACTTTCTTGAAGCGATCAGAAATTGTGGGGCAGGATCCCGCGGATGCTGAAATGAAGGATCGTTGATATCGTATCTAACCTGATGTCATTTGAGATGCTGGAATGCAGTTTGTTGTGAAGTTCTGATTGTGTCGTAATCAGGGGCAGCTTTAGTAGAACTATGGAATATGATCCGATCTATCATGTGACCTGTCGGCTTCAGCAGGAGTCGGGGCGGGAGTTGATTCTCAATCAGCTGGAACAGTCACAGACTTATGCCGGGATGCTGGAAGGCGTTCCTGACAAGAAAGCCAATGATTGGGGAATTGATGTTGATCTGCGGCGTGCTGCCCGTCGTGAGTATACACTGGGAGAGCCGTATCTGATTCCGCCGCGCCGTCGTGATTATCAACATGATCCGGGGGACATGGAGCAGGAGCGTGCGCGGCGAGCGCATTATCCCGCAGAGTGGGAACGCGATCCGGAGTGGATCCCGCTGGTTTGTTGTATTGGCTGTTTCCGTTCGTTTCCACCAGTCAACGATCCTGAAAAGCATGGCTCCAGCCTGACGGTGGTCTGGTATCAGGATGATTATGCGCTGCCGATCGCTGCTGAGATATTACGATCGTTGAAACAACTGGACTGGGATTCTCTGGCGATCGATTTTGAGTATTGAGGGTTCGACAGATCTTGCAGGGACGCTCCCTGCTCTGGAGAAACTGCTTGCAGTCTGCAGTCCTGAGTGCTACGTTGAAGCTGGCACTAGTCTCGATCAAAGCATGACAGTCTCACAGTAAGCTTTACAGTGTGAGGGGGAGACTCTGCCTGAGCCGCGATGGCGGTTCGCATTTCTTCTGATCACAGTCTGTGGCGTATGCATGCTGTCGCTATAAGTGTGCTCATTCAATCTACAGGAGTGTGAAATGTTCGTTCACGATCTGGTGCAGGCGCAACGTACCTTGCTACGAAATGTCTGGTTTTGCTGTCTGGGGCTGGCGTTGCTCACGGTTGCACCGCTGGTAGTGCAGGCAGATGAGGAACCGCGGACTTCAGAAAATGATCCGGAACTGCAAGAGGACCTGAAGAAACTACAAGGGACATGGGAACTTTACCACGGCAATGAACTCAAAGGAGCGCCCAATACGCGCAGCGTGAAGATTATCGAAGGCAACACAGAAACGATGCGGCGTTATAACCTGCAGGGGAAATTGGCTCGTGAATGGCAGATGGAATTCATTCTGCAGAAAGATGGGGATTTGAAGATCTTTACGTTTTATCCCGTCGGGGGAAAACCCGGTCAGGGCGCTTCGTTTCTGTATCGCATCCAGGGGGATCGTTTTTTTGATGTGCCGGGGATGTTCACGGGTGAAAAATACCGCAACTATCTGCGGGAGCCGGCGTTCTGGGTCTGGAACCGAGTAAAAGATGAGGACGCGGACAGACAGAAGCAGACGAAATTGACGCCCGCGCAGCTGAATATTATCACGGTGATGCCGGGGGATCATATCTTTGTGGGGCACCGCCATCAGAACAAGTATCGAGAGATGAATCTGGATGAGCTGAAAGCGCACCTGGAAAAATATAAACCGAAGCAGGTCACGCTGGCCGTAGATCAGAAAGCGGATATGGAATTTACGAACAAGGTGATTAAACTGTGCCAGGACCTGGAAGTGAAGGAGCTGGAGATCAGAAAGACGAGTGATGATCCGCTCTTGAAGTCGGAAGCCAAACCAGAAGCCAAACCAGAAGCGAAGCCTGAAGCAAAGCCGGAACAGTCAGCCACAATATTTTAGCAGGTGTTCCGTAATGACCGGTCGACCGAATGACTGTCCGCTGTGTGCGGCTCCTGTGGAATACAAGCTGGATGCTGACGCCGAATCGCTCTGTTGTCCGGTGTGTGGCTGCCGGATCGAGGGGGCCTCGCTGCTGCTGGCGTTCTGGGAACGGGAGCGGACGGCGATCGAACTCTCACTCTCCGGCCCTGTGACACTGGAGACCCGGCTAAGCGAACTGGAGTATGAATCACTGACGCTGGTCGAACTGGTGATGTTGCTGGAAGGCAATGTCGATGTCGTCGGTTCAGAAGTGGATTATGAGGCATTGAATCAGGCGCAAACCATGCGTGAGCTGTTAGGCCGCCTGTCGCATCTGGTCGAGGCACGGCGACACTGACTGTGTTTCTGAGAACGGGATTGTGACTGAAATCAGACAACAGGAGAAATCATGAGCGAGCGACTGGAGGAGAAAACGAATCCGTTGATGGAGGCGGTGACCTCTGACGCACGGTGGGAGTTAGAAGACGAGCTGCTGGTCCAGGTGCTGGGCTTTACGCTGTATGGTTATGCGTTTGGTGTGGGGCGTGTCATCTTTCTGATGGATGTGGAGGACATCAATGCGAGTGTGGCGGGACAACTGGCGGCACTGGGAGTCGGTCCGAAATATGCGCAGGGTTTGGTCGAAGCGGCGTTCGAATGTTTTATGAATGAAGAGGATCAATCGGTGCATTCGCAACTGGTGAATATCGGGCACTCGCATATCGCATCCGAGGATTTGAGCGAGTGTGTGGAATCGATTTTCACGAACACCGAAACCCTGCGCGAGCATCTGGAATGAGCTGGTGGCGTAGTGTTGGCACGCGCTGAGGCGCAAGTTTGATGTGCACACACCTGAGAATCGTAGTGTCATATAACGACTGCGGGAATTCCTGAGATTAATTGTGTTTCTCTCTGAAAACGTTTTTGAACTGGTGATCAGTATGGTATAAGTGTGAGTGTTCTGTGCTGGCTCCAGTACAGGCGCGGCAGAAGCCCAACAGCGCGCGACGTGGCCTTCTGCATTCTACATTAGCACGAATGACGACATCACATCAGGGGGAATGAGCTATGAGTAACGCAGAAGCGGCGTCGCAGGAAGAAATGATCCAGGCTGTCTATCACTTTGCTGCAGAGAAGATGCGGGACGGCGCGTCGAATCAGGAGATCCAGAAGGCACTGATGGAACAGGGCGTCGATGAAGAATCAGCGGGCATCATCGTGACGCAGTTGAATGAACTGCGGGATCAACAGGCGAAAGAAGCCGGTCAGAAAAACATGATGTTTGGCGCCCTGTGGTGCATCGGCGGGATCGTGATTACCGCACTGACCTATTCCGCTGCTTCCGAAGGGGGTTCCTATGTGGTGGCCTGGGGCGCGATTATTCTTGGTGCCGTTCAGTTCTTCCGGGGGATGTTTCAGTCCGGGATGTGAGTGGCTGCTGAATGTGACTGACTGAGAGATGACAACAATGATTAATGGGAACCAGACAAGCAATGAGCAAATATACTTACCGGGATGAAACCGGTTTTTCTAAATTCTTAGTTGTATTGATCGTGTTGTCGGCCCTGTTGAACAGCGTGGCCGTGGGTAGCAGCGTGATGTTGTATGACATGCTGGTCGCGGTGCAGAAGGGAGCCGAAGTCACGGATGAAGTGGCCAATGCACACGATGCGCGTCAGCTGGTGATTGGGCTGGTCCAACTCGCGGCTGCCATTTTCATTGGAATCATTTTCCTGATGTGGGTGTATCGGATGTGTCGCAATGCCCACAGTATTGAGAATGCAAAGCTCGATATTACTCCGGGCTGGGCGGTAGGCTGGTATTTCGTTCCGCTTGCGAATCTCTGGAAGCCTTACCAGGCGATGAAGGAGACGTATGAAGCATTTATCAATCGTGAGAATGATTCGATGATCCTGCCCCTCTGGTGGTTCGCCTGGATTGTGGCGAGCATCATGGCGCGGGTCTCAACCCGGTTTGCAACGGAGACCGATACACTGGACCAGATTATGACGGGGGTCCAGGTCACGATTATTACTGATGTGATTGCCGTGTTCCTGGATGTGGTTGCGATCCTGATGGTCGTAACGGTCAGTCGTGCCTGCAATGAGCGTTTCGCGGTCGATCATTTCGAAGCCGCGACGGAAGACTGGGAGTGAGCGCGACCTGGCAATGGCTTTGGGCGTTCAAAATATTATGAGGCTGAATATGGCGAATGAACGATCTGTAATCGAAGTGCCGGCTACACCGGAGTATGTGCTGGAGGTGCTGCTGGAGCAGTCGCGCCAAGAGTGGTGCAAGCTGTCCTGCACACCCCCGGATCCGATTCTGGTGACACTTGATTCTCCGTTTGAAGAACTCTGTGAAGTGTGCGACTTCCAGGATTCTGAGGACATCTATTTCTGCCCCATTACCTGGTTTGATCTCAAGTATAATGAATGGGATGCTGCACTGGCTGGTAGCGTATTGGAATCAACTCGTGATTACTGTGAGATCATAGCTTCTTTGATTACCATGCCTCGGATTCCGCTGAGATCCTTTTGTGGCAAAATCTGTCAGCCGGCATCCGTTTTTCTTTCGATTCGAGCTCTGTTGCAGGAAGCGGGAGCCGATGTGAAAGACATCGCACCTTCGACTTCGTTGAAGGAATTCACCCGCTGTTACACGGAAACGTTCCTGGGGCCGATTGCAAAGCTGGCGCCCGGTTCTCTGCCGGATGTGGATCTGGATGACGGGGGTAAGTTTCGCAGAGAAATGATAAAAGGCCTCTGGAGCATACCCGTGCTGATTGGGTTTTTGATCAAAAGCTGGGCTCCCCTCTATTTTGTTATCGTACTTCTGGTTTACCTGAAATTGATTTTAGACTCCTGGGGGGATGAAACAGCGTCGAATGCACGAGTCGATTTTGGAGAGTTGCGTACTTTTCGGGATCTGTCGGAACTGATTGCCCAGCGTGCTGTGTTTCAAGCGTGAGTGGTGCAAAAGAAAGAGTATGATCTTTGAAATGTCGAATTCTATTTATAAAAAGTCTACCGGATTCACGGATGTTCTGATCAGCTTGATTCTCCTGTCAGCGATTCTGGACGGAGTGGCGGTTGTCAAGAATTATCAGCAGTATGAACTGCTGATGTCTGCGAAGAATGGTGTGGATGTGAAGATGGATGAAGCAGGTTCCCTTCTGGTGCATCTCTTTCTGATCAATGTGACGCAACTGGGGTTCAACATTGTTCTCGGGATACTGTTTCTGATGTGGGTCTATCGAATGTGTCGTAATGCGCACTGTGTGGAAGCCGGTAAACCAACGGCTTCGCCGGTCTGGGCGGCAGGGGTTTATTTGATTCCGGTGTTGAATATGTGGAAGCCCTATCTGATTATGAAAGAGATCTACGAAGCCTTCAGACAGCGACCGAGCGACAGCAAAGTACTACCGTTCTGGTGGTCTGCGTGGGTGCTGAGCAATGTTGTCGGATGTTTTACATCACACTATATGTCGCGTGCTGAAACACTGGATGAACTGCTGGTGGCCAGTCGCTGGGGGATTGCGTTAGACGCATCGCTGATCATTCTCAATATCGCGGCGGCCCTGATGGTTTATGTGGTGAATGAGGCGTCTGTCGAGTGGCATGAAGTAACGCAATACAAAGATCTGGGAGTCTACTGGGAACTGGTCTGAGCTGGATCAGAATGGGAGTATGATATGGATGGCGATCTGCTGATATTAAAAGAACCAGTGACTGCAAAATATGTGCTGTCGGTGTTTCGGGAACAGCATCGACTCTATTTTCTGCTTGATTATAATATGCTCCCGCGAGAGGAATTGACCAGCGAATCGACGGTTGAAGAGTGGCGGGAACAGATGGACCTGCTTGACTGGCGGCCTCTGGGTCAGGCGGAGAATGAACTCTGGGAGATCAATCTGCCGGATGAAGAATGGAAGCAGGTGCTGGAGCCCGAGGATGAGAAAACTCTGGGAGGTGTGTGTGAGTTGATCGCCCGGCATGCATCTGCCCCCGTGATTCGTGACGAGACGTTTTTCGGGAAACCATGTCGCCCTGCCTCGGCGTTTCTGACGATCCAGGCTCTGTTACAGGAAGCTGGCGCGGATGTGTCTGAGATTTCGCCTTCGACAGATTTGAGTGAGTATTCTTATCAGTATGGCCGGACCTTCCTTTATAAAGTTGCCAATCTGTCGCCGGGGACTCTCCCCCGACCTGAGATTCTGAATGGGGATTCGTATCGAGGGGCCGATCTGAGCCTGCTCTGGATGACGGGGACGCTGCCTTTCGCGTTGATGTTTTCTCTGGGGATCGGGAGTCCCTGGTTCCTGTTAATTCCCGGAGTGTTTTTCCTGATGTATCTGCTGTTTCGCTGGGAACTTCAGCTGCTGGGAGGCAAACAGTTGAAATTTGGTGAACTGAAAACTTTTCGTGATCTGGCGGAACTGATGGCAGCCGAGGCACCGGTAGTGCGGGTGTGATTAAGGAAACTCAGATGGAAGTGACAGAGTGTATCGAACGCGTGCCGGCGACGCCGGAGTATGTGCTGGACGTGCTGCAGGACTGGTATCGGACTGAATATTATTGCGAGTATGGTCGCTTTCCGCAGACGGAGTTTCAGTTTGAGACGACGGTGGATGACTGGGATTGTGAGCTGGGCTATGAATTTTACAGCTGGAAGGATCTGGCCCGATATCTAAATACGATGTGGCGACTGGAACTCGGCCAGCAGGTGTGGAAGGAAGTGCTGTACCCAGAAGAAGATCAGACATTGCGGGGTGTGTGTGAGTTGATTGCCCGGCATGTGACGGTGCCGGTGATCCGGGAAGAGACGTATTTCGGGAAGCCGTGCCGCCCTGCTTCGGCGTTTCAGGCGATTCGGGGACTGTTGGAGGCGGACGGCGTTGATGTGTCAGACGTCGGTCCTGCGACGGATCTGGGGCCCTATCTGAAAACGCATTTTAGCGCGCTGGTCGGCTCCCTGCTCTTACTGGTACCGGGGCGACTGCCCGGGGTGCGCGTGGTGCGTACGACGCTGCAAAGGGTGCTGAATCGAATCATCTTCTGTTTGATTGGGCTGTGGGTGGCTGGGATACCGCTGGCGTGTGTGGAGCCGCGGGTGTTGTATCTGTTTTTGATCCTGGTTCCCCTTTATCTGGTGGTGCACTTCATTGCTTATCGACTGCGACCAGCCCGCATTGAGCTGGGGGAACTGCAGACATTTCGGGAACTGGCGGAACTGGTGGCGGGGACTACCTGAGTGATAGAGCGATGTCAGATCAATACCTGATCACTGTGGGGCGAGCCCAAAGTACCACCCGGGTAGCGTAATCAATGTGCAAAAAAGAGCAGGAACTGGTCTCACCGGGGCTGACGCTCTGCGGCTCATGGTTTTCACTGCTGCACTGCAGTGGTATCTGGTTTTCAGCTACGTGTGATGGGGGACATTTCGTATCATTGGCTGCTGAGTGAGGTGACGACGTTGGTTGGCGGGACTTTGGGTTGGTGCGTTGTCCTTCCCGTTGCATGAATGCACTGACCGTTTCCTGTGGTCTGCGACCACCCCGAATTGCATTCGGGGTCACCCTGTTTTATGTATCAGGCCTGTTTTACAGAGAGCTGTTCCGGTAAGGGAGACGGGCTCTGCTGCTGACTGCGATAATGGCGAATGGCAAAGGAATGGTGTTGGTCATGAAAGTGATCCTGATGTTGTTGAGCTGGTTCATTCTCGATCCGTTCTGCCGAATGAGGCTGTTGGTGGTGATGATCAATAGAAATGATTTTGTGGAACGACAGGTGGGCGTCAAGAGGGAATTGTGCTTTGAGTACTTCGGGAAATGCAGTGAGTATTCAGTGAGTTGCCTGCGAAACAGGTTGAATGTGCTCCGAAATGATTTGAAATCATACGAGACAGGGCGAACCGATGCGGGTTGTTCCGGTGAAAAACTGGAAAAATCGACGGTGATTCAGGTGAACTCCGGGCACTTAAGCGTCGTGTTCCAGTGCACGCATCGTCCGCCTCGCGCGCGAAGCACAATTGCAACACTTTACGATTCGGAGAGTGACGATCAAGTGCAATCTGAGCATGTACCGGTGAGCCAGGTTCAGTGATAAAAATGATTGACGAAGTAGAACAGGCGGTTTGTGATTGACGAGATAATTTAATCCGGATTCGGGCCGACTGCGTTGATGCTAAAGGGAAGTCAGAAAATGAACCGGTTTCTATTCCTGATGTGGCGCGAAGCTCACTTTGGCAGTGCTGTTCTGATATGATAATTACTGAATGAAAATATACGTTTGAGTAGCCGATGTGATTCGGCGGGAGAGAGTTTCATGCAAAAAGAAGATGTGGCTTATATTGGTTGTCGACTGGTGGGGCTGTTCTATGCAATGAAGGCGCTGGAGACGGTGGCATCGTTCGTGATGATGATTGTGGCCTTCAGAGCGGGGGCTGAATTTCCGGCATCGAAGGCGGCGATGTTTTATATGCAACTGATGCCGTTCACGTTTTATACGATTGCGGCCTGCATGCTCTGGTTTGGAGCCGGGACAATTGTCAAATATCTGCTGCCGGAGTGTGATACTAAAGCTTCCTCCTCCAAACCAACTGTCGAGCAGATTCAATCGGTGCTGTTTTCCGCAGTGGGGCTGCTGGTGCTGACCTGGGGAATCACAGATTTAGGGAACGTACTGTTTCAACTGTTTCAGTTGAAAAAAGCCAGCAATTATGCCGTGATTTCCACGACGCTGCAGGCCCAGTGTGTGGCGGTGGCCTGCCGGCTGTTGCTGGGGTTCTTACTGGTGTTTGGTTCGCGTGGATTGAGCGGTCTGTTGACACGGCTGAGGCAGCCTGAGCTCAGGTGAAAGTCACTGTTCGTATTACGCAGAGTTTTCATGGCCGAAATCAGCAGCGACGATAGATGTAATCTGATCCGAAATTTCCGTTGAACCCCAAAGTGGTATTGGTCTGTTGTTAATTCGGATTAAAATGTCCCGTAGTAAATGTTATCGTGAGAACCCCGATTGTGAGTATGTGTGAGGTTGCGTACTGATGAGATGATTTTGATTCTCATCCAGAGAGTGTCCCAGTTTGTTTTAATCACGATCCTGTTGGGAGTGAGGTGCTTGTGCAGCGGTCATCAGAAACCTTACCTGAGGTCAGGTTGATCCTGGAACTGATCAGCAAAGGGCACTCCCTCACAGATACTCTGACGACACTGGTCGAATATCTGGAATCGAAGTGCGAGGACATGGTCTGTTCGATTCTGCTGGTGGATGAAGAAAACCGACTGCGCAACGGCGCTACGCTGCATCTGCCGGAGGAGTATGTCCGACTGACCGATGGGGTACTAATAGGTCCGGAGGTGGGTTCGTGTGGTGCGGCTGCCTATCACAACAGGCAGGTTGTGGTGAAGGATATTGAGACGGACCCTCTCTGGAAAGACTATAAAGACCTGGCTTTGAAACATGATCTGCGCGCCTGCTGGTCGACCCCGATTCGTTCTTCGACGGGAGCCGTATTGGGAACGTTTGCGATTTATTATCACAAACCGGGGGAGCCGACCGATTATCACCGGCATCTGATCGAACAGGCGGTTTACCTGGCAGCGATTGCGATCGAGCATGTCCGGATTGAAGCAGACTTACAGAAAAGCGAACAGGAGTCTCATCGGCTGCGGCAGCATCTGCAGGAGGCGATCGAATCGTTGACCGAGGGTATCGTAATTTATGATTCGGATGATCGGCTGGTGATGTGTAATTCGAAGTACCTGGAGATCTATAGTGAGAGTCGGGATATCCTGGTGCCTGGACAGCGTTTCGAGGATCACATCCGGATTTCAGCCTACCGGGGACAGGTAGCTGATGCGGTCGGCCGGGAAGAAGAATGGATTAAGGAACGAATATGCCAGCACCAGAATCCTGCAGGCAGTTTTCGCCAGAAATTGTGCAATGGGCGCTGGCTAAAGATTTCCGAACAGAGGACGGCAGAAGGAGGCATCTCTGGAGTTCGGACTGATATTACCCAGCAGGTGCTGTATGAAGAGAAATTGCGGAAATCGATTCACCTGATCGAGACTATCCGCAAGCTGCTGTCACAATACATCTCTGATACGAATCCGGATAAGGTGTTTGACGATCTGTTGCAGACGTTTTTAAATATCACAGAAAGTGAGTCCGGTTTTTTTGGAGAAGTCCGTCAAACAAAAGCGGGGATGTATGAACTGATTCCCCGGGCAAGCTGTTATCGCGCATCACTGACTGCTGACTGGGATTGTGCGGAAGTCGAGAAGAATCGGACCCGGAAATTCTTTGAACAGCAGGGATTGTTTGAACGGATCATAACAGACAAAGAGTCGCTGATTGTTAACGATATTCAGAGGGCTTACGAGGGTGACACTACGGCAGCGGGTAGATCTGATGTCGGTGTGATTAAATCGTTTCTGGTGCTCCCCGTTTTCTCCCAGGGAGAACTTTCAGGTGTAGCGGGAATCGCAAATTGTCCGTCTGGTTATGACGCAACTCTGATTGAGTTTATCAAACCACTGCTGGCTGCTGCGGGGACGCTGCTCACCGATTATCGGAATGAAGTCAGGCGACAGGAGAATGAACGGGCGCTGCAAATCTCGGAAGAGCGATTTTCCAAAATCTTTCGACTCAACCCGATTGCCAAGGGAATTCTGAGTCTGTCGACAGGCTCTGTAATCGATGTCAACGAATCATTCCTGACGACCACGCGTTATCAACGCGAAGAGGTGGTTGGGAAAACGATCCATGAACTGCAGTTCTTTCCCGATGCCAGTTACTGGGAAGAGATCATTCAGAGTGTGTGTGAAAACGGGCACGTCTATGAGCAGGAAATAGTAGCACTCATCAATGGTGGTGAAAAAAGGATCATGGACTGTTCCGCCTGGATTATTGAAAGTGACGATGAACCGCTGTTGCTGTTAATGATCAAGGATCTGACGGAACAGCGACAGACCGAAGAACAAAATCGGCAGATGCAGATTCAACTGCAACACAGCCAGAAAATCAAAGCGATCGGACAACTGGCAGCGGGAGTGGCGCACGAGTTTAATAATATTCTGGTTGGGATCAATTTGAATGCAGAGCTCATGTTGCTGACGCCTGAGGAACAGATTCGGGAAGACTTTCGGGAACCCTTGCGGGAAATTCAAAAGTCAGGCGAACGTGCTGCAGAGCTCGTCAAACAACTGCTGGCTTTCGGACGAAAGAAAGCCCCGAATACTTCCTGGTTTGATGTAAATGCACTGATCATGAATCATCGTGCCATGATTCAACGGATCCTGGGAGGTTCCGTTAAACTGATCCTGGATCTGTCACCCATGGCTGGGATGGTCTGGGCGGATGAAGCCGAGATCGAGCAGGCGTTGATGAATCTGGTCGTCAATGCGCGAGACGCGGTGGCTTCAGGCGGCGAGCTTATTTTAGGAACACAGAATGTGAATCTCACCGCAGCTCAGATGGCTGATCAGAATGGATGTCTGCCTGGAAGTTATACGCTCCTGACTGTGGCGGATACTGGTTGTGGGATGACACCCGAAGTTCTGGAGCGAATTTTTGAACCGTTTTTCACAACCAAGCCTGCAGCGGAAGGAACCGGACTGGGGTTATCCACCGTGCAGCGGAATCTGTCTGACAATGGTGGATTTATATCGGTGGATAGCCAACCGGAAGAAGGGACTCAATTTCGGGTCTACTTACCGCAGGATCAACGCATCAAGGCAACCGAAACCAGGCAGACCGAAACTCCCACGAACAATAAGCAGATGGCCGGTGGTTCGGAAACAATTCTGGTCTGCGATGACGAACCGATTGTGCTGTCGACGATATCAGCACTATTGAGTCGACTGGGGTATAAGGTGCTCCGAGCACTGGGGCCGGTGGAGGCGCTGAAAACTGTCGAAACGCATACCGAAGCGATATCGCTTTTATGTACCGACTTTAACATGCCTCAGATCAATGGCGTGGAACTGGCGCAGCGATTGACGGGGATGCGTCCCGGCTTGAAGGTGGTCTATTTATCGGGGATTGCAGAGAAGATCCCGGCTTCCGCGCTGACTGGTGGCAGCCTGGTCATCCAGAAGCCAGCCAACCTGGGAGAACTATCGGTCGTCATCCGACAGGTTCTGGATGAGGGGGCAAACCAGAAGGTCTGAATCAGCTTCGGAAGCATAAGATCTGAGAGGGATGACTTTGAAACGTTTCTTTATAATGTTCTTTCTGTATGCTGCCTGTGATTCTGTTGCGATAGCGCAGACCCCCTCGGAGTATTCTGATTGGACTGTGAATTCCGACCAGATGCCTCGTTTGCAAGAAATTGAACGTGGTGCTCCCTATTCGCTGACATTTCGTCTGGGGCATATCATTTTTACTTATGATCCAGATGCCAGAATGCGCAAGGGACTGGATAAGCAGCCCGTGGCGCTGGAATCGATGGTGCGGGTAGGGAAGGCGGTCAAGGTTTCTGAGCCGGATGCCGCATTTCGAGCGCTGGTCCATCAGCAACTGGGGCAGAAGCAGACATTTCAGTTCCAAAAAGCGCAGTTGACCAACTGGCTGGATGTGGGATCTGAGTGGGAGGTATCCTGGAAAATGTTTCCGCTCTATGGAGGCCTGGCGGAAGGTCCTGAGCAAATTCCGGTGCTGGTAGATTCGCAAGGTGCCTTGATTCCGCATGACCGTTATTTGATCGATTCGATACCGTTATTGTTGCCGAAACCGGAGATCGATCCTGAACAGAATCCCCGGTACCGGAAAACCGAGCGTCCCCGGATCTGGCCTTGTGCAAAGCTGAAGCTGGAAGCAGCAGATATCAGGCCCGAAAAAAGACTGGATTCAGATGAAATCGAGAAACGGGCGCGGCAGGCTTTTGATGACATGATCGACCGGCTGCATGAGGTCAGCAAGGCGGAGTCGTTTCAGTTTCGGTTTGTGAATCTGCAGAGAGCGCGGTTGCCCTGGAGTCTTAACTCTGAGGGGCAGATTGAGTACTTACACGTCTGGGCAGTTAATTTTCAGGAGGTACGGACAGAGAAACTGAAAACGCCCCCGGAGCTGTTCACGGTGTGGGTGAAAGAGGATGGAACGGTCGCCGATTTAGGACCGATCGACGAGCGGGACAGGAATTGAACCATGCGAAATCTTATATTACTCACGCTGTTCCTGTCGGTTGTGGTATCGTCTGCGTGGGGAGATCCCGATCAGGAACAACCACCCGATCCGATGCTGGATAGCGGACAATTTTCTTATGGATCCGACCCGAATCTCTGTGATCTGGTCCCTGACGCCGACCCGGAGACATCCTTTGATATTGGACATGTGATCTTTGCTTATCCAGTGCCTTATCGTAAAGAAGGTGATCCACATCCTGTTCCTCTTGATTCCGTTGTGCCCGTTGCGCAAGTGATGAAGCTTGTCACTCCCGACAAAGCGCTCAAAGCACTCGTCAATCAGCAATTAAATTATAATCATGCATTCCATCTCAGTGAGGTAGAACTCGTCTCACTGAAACCGGTAGGTTATCGCTGGCAAGTCGTCTGGTTGCTTTTTCCAAGTCCGGGTGGTTTTTCAGGGGTGCCCTATCGTTATCGGGCGCTGGTTTCGGATCGGGGAAAGGTGATCCTGCCTGATCTTTATATTTACGACGCCTACAGCTTGTCGGATTGGAGAGAAAGGCTGTGTTCTAATCTCCAGTTGAACGTGAAACCTGAAGCAGAGCAGAAGAAATTGTCTCAGCAGCAGATTGAGAGACGGGGGCGAAAGACGCTGGAGAAGTTTCTGAGGAAAGTGAAAGTCGCCCCCGGAAAGAAACCGGTAGAGTTTGAGTTTCTGAATTGTCGATCCCTCGACTTGCCGCTGAGCGTGGGAGTGGATGGAGAACTGCAGTACCTGAAAGTCTGGGGGGTTAATTTCAAGGAGGTGCGTGAAGCGGATGCGGATCAGACCGAGGAAATGTTTACGGTCTGGGTGTCCGAATATGGAGCCGTCTCCGAGTTGAAGCTCTTTTCCCGGGAATGGTAGCGCCTGTTAGCTTCGGCATAGATCGGAGGCGAACCTGTGAGGCTTGCTGGCTGTCTTGTCGATGTCGTGTTTTTGTGTGAGAACTTAGCTAGGGATACAGCTTGATGCCTGTCTGGGATGCGGATCAGTATTTAAAATATCAGCGTGAACGGACGCAGCCTGCCATCGATCTGGCAGCACGGGTACAGCTGGAATCGCCTGAGCAGATTGTGGATATAGGCTGTGGTCCTGGGAACAGTACCGCGGTTCTGGCACAGCGTTTTCCCGGGGCAAAGCTGAGTGGTCTGGACAGCTCTGCAGAAATGCTGGAGACTGCGCGGGAGGCTCTGCCTGACGTACACTGGTTCCAGACTGATATCACCACGTGGCAACCGGATGAGGCATTTGATCTGTTGTTTTCCAATGCCGTTCTGCAGTGGGTGCCGGACCATGAAACGATCTTTCCCCGGCTGATGAGTTTTCTCAAATCCGGTGGGGCGCTGGCGGTGCAACTGCCCGCGCATTACGCATCTCCCCTGCACCGCTGTGTGGTTGAGCTTTCCCAGCTACCGGACTGGCATGATGTAACCGCTGCTGCCCGACAGGCGCTGGGCTGTGAATCGCGGTCATTCTATTACGATCTGCTGGCTCCGTTGAGTTCCCAGCTGGAACTCTGGGAGACTGAATATGTCCATGTGATGGAGAGTGTCGAGGCCATCCTGGAGTGGTTCCGGGGAACGGGACTGCGACCCTATCTGGAAGCGTTGCCCGATGCTGCCACCCGTGACCGGTTCGAGGCGGAACTGCTGAAGCGTTTTGCGAATGCTTATCCCCTGCAACAGAACGGAAACGTGTTGTTTCCGTTTCGCAGGTTTTTTCTGGTGGCGTATCGATAAATGAGATACATCACTGTTTGAATGTTTTTTAATTTCTCTCTGGGGACCTGATGTGGTGAACGTGATGTCGTATTGTGTGTTGCTGGGGTTGCTCTGCCTGTGGGCTACGGGCAGCCGGTGTCTGTCGAGGCTGGGGTTAAAAACCGGCTCCTGTTGTCTGACGGCAATTGTGTTCGGTTGTTTCGGGCTGAGTTACCTGGTGGGCCTGTTCTACAATTTCGGGCTGTATAATTCAGGTCATTTTTCGACGGCGATTCTGCTGAGCTATCTGCTGGTAGCCCTGGTCGTCAGCCTGTTTTTGATTCCCCTTTCCTTCGTGGCTGCTCTCTATACACCCTCAGCCAGTCTGCGGATTCTTGAGCGTTTTAAACAGGTATGAGCACTGGTATGGACTGGACTTGAACAAGCTGCGCCGATTCATACCATTCCTGTCCGATTGATCTACTTCAGATAGGTAATGTATCAGACTCCTGCTGGAACTTAAGGAAATGTCTTCGATCTTCAGTGCAGAAATTAACCGGGATGGATTCCAGATCTGCCGAGAACCGCTTCCCCAGGACACGTTGGCGCAGTTCGAAGCTGTAATTGATTCCGCCAGGGAAGACAGTTATCGACAACGACGCAGCGGTACACGTTATGCGATTCGCAATGCCCATCTGGTTTTACCCGGACTGCGATCGTTGCTTGAAGAGGGAGTGCTCAAGGAACTGGCGGCTGACGTGTTGCAGGAGCCAGTCAGCCTGGTGAGTGCGACACTGTTTGATAAGCGTCCCGGTGCGAACTGGTTCGTGCCGCCGCATCAGGATCTGCAGGTTCCGATTCAGGGACGCATCGAGGATGAGGACTGGACGAACTGGTCTGTCAAAGCGGAGCAGCAATACGTCGAACCGCCATTGAACGTCTTTCAACAGATGCTGGCAGTGCGAGTTCACCTTGATGAGTGCCCCGGTGAAAACGGGGCGCTGGAGGTGGTTCCGCGGAGTCATCGCAGGCGGCTCACTGAGGATGAAGTTGCTTTGATCCCCGAACAGGAGTTCCAACTCTGCCCGGTCGATGCCGGTGAAGTGTTGTTGATGAACCCTCTGCTGGTGCATCGTTCGCGTAGTTGCCAGTTACCACGGCGGCGACGAGTGCTGCATGTGGTTTATTCCAGTTCCGAACTGCCGGAAGGGATGGGTTGGACATAATTGAATGATATTCTCAGGTTGTTACCACATCTTCCACTTCCAGTGTGACCCGCGTCGATTTGAAGCCGGGAGTTTTTGACAAGGGATCGACGGTGTGTGGTACCAGGACGTTGGCTTCGGGATAATACATCAGGGCGCTGCCTGCGCGGATGTCGAATTCGCGGACAAGGATATACGGCATCTCCCCTGCCTCGCTTTTGACTTTCACGCGTTGATCGGGTTTGAGGCCGAGACGGTCGATGTCGGCCCGGTTCATCAGGATGACGTCACGGCGTTCCTGTCCGCGGTAGATGTCTTCCTCGTCGTAGACGACGCTGTTGAACTGGCCTTCGGAACGAATGGTGATCAGCCGCAGTTCATTTTCTGCAACGGAGAGATCGGGCAGCGGGAGGGCGTGGAATTTCGCTTTGCCGCTCTCGGTGGGGAAGTTGTATTCTTCGACGGCGCGGCCGGTGACGTGGAATTCTCTGTGAGTCTGGAGTGTTTCTTTCATGTTTTCGTAGCCGGGGATCAGGTCGGCGATCAGTTCCTGGATGGCGCTGTGGCTCTCCAGTTTTTTCCAGTCGATGCGGTCATCGCCGGCGAACAGTTTCTGGCCGATGGCCGCCAGGATCGAGACTTCGCTGCGAGGGCCGGTGAACCGGGATTTGCCGCCGTCACTCATGCGGACGTAGCTGAACATGGACTCCTGAGTCGTGGGCTCGGGTTCTTCGTCGCGGGGAAGTACGGGCAGGATCAGGGTTTCTTCGCCGGTTCCCCAGACATGACCGGTATTCAGCGTAGTCGAAAGGTAGAGCACAGTTTTGATGCGGCTCATGGCTTCAAGTGCGTATTTGGTATCAGGGTTACTGCCGAAGAGGTTGCCTCCGAGACAGAACGCGAAGTCGATCTCGCCGCGATGGGAGGCTTCCATGCAGGCCATTGTGTCGTAACCGGGCGTGGTGGGAACTTTGATGCCGAGCTGTTTCTCGAAGCGTTCGAGCATCGCCTGTTTCATTCCGGGAACGACGCCCACCGAACCGAGGCCCTGCACATTGCTATGGCCGCGGATGGGCATCAGTCCCGCTTTACGGCGGCCGACCATGCCACGGAGCAACGAGAAGTTGACGATCGACTGCACACTGTTGGTACCATGAAGATGATGCGTGATTCCCATGCACCAGCCGATGACGACGTTTTTCGCGGAGAGATACTGGTCTGCGATGTTCCGAATGGTTTCTCTGTCGACGCCGCTCTGGGCGATGATGTCGTCCCAGCTGGTTTCTGTGACCTGTTGTTTGAAAGCGTCATAGTTTTCGGTGTGTGCGTCGATAAATGCCTGGTCGTGTGCGTTGCGTTCCAGGACTTCTTTCGAGAGGCCGATCAGCAGGGCCATGTCACCGCCGACGTGTGGTTGTACGTAGGTGGATGCGATGCTGGAGCCAAAGAGCAGACTGCGGACGTCACTGGGAACCTTGAAATTAACGAGCCCCAGTTCCTTGACCGGATTGACGACGATGACTTTGCCGCCCCGTCTGCGGATTTCCATGAAGGCCTTCATCAGGCGAGGATGATTCGATGAAGGGTTTGCGCCGATCAGGATGTAGAGGTCGGTGTGATCCAGATCTTCCAGACGGAGTGTGCCGGCTCCGGTGCCAATACTCGAACCCAGGCCGACGCCACTGGCCTGATGACAGTAAAAGGAGCAGTTATTCACGAAGTTGGTGCCCATAAGACGGGACATCAACTGGAAGAGGAAGCCGGCTTCGTTGGAGGAGCGGCCGCTGGCATAGTAGAAGGTTCGCTCGGGGCCTGCGGCTTTGAGACGCTCGACGACCAGGTCGAAGGCTTCGTCCCAGGAAATCGGCTTGTAATGTTTTTCGCCGGGCGAGAGCAGCAGTGGCTGGGTGAGACGGCCACTGTATTCGAGCTTGCGAGAGGACATCGAGCGGAGCTGGTCGATGTTGTTTTTCGCGAAGAAGTCATTAGCGACAGCGGGCTGCATGTCGGCGGCCATTGCCTGGAAGGATTTTTTGCAGACCTCGGGGAACAGACCGGCTTCGTTGACCATGCCCCCTTTCTGTCCCCCCATGCCAACCGCGCAGGTCTTACAGGCATTGCGGGTCCGCATGGATTTCCAGAGCTTCCACCAGCCGACCTTGTTTGCCAGTGTCAGACTGTATTTGATCGCCTTCCAACCGCCGCCGCTTCGTGGAGCTTTCACTTTGATGCCTTCCTATGTTGTTCCTCAGGAGCACACTGCAGCCAACCAGATGAATTTCGGATAAAGGTAAACGGGAATCTTTTACCAAAATCTGAAACCATTGTGAGTTACGTCGAGTATATCCAAAGGAAAGAGAGCAATCAATCTGGCCGGGCTCTATTCTGTACAGTGGGGGTTGCGGGGGTTTCCGGGCGGTTGATAGAATGAACGCACCCGTCGTTACCAGTTCTGGAGGAAGGATCGCTTATGTTTCGTTTTAGTATCACATTCCTGTGTGCGCTCACATTGCTGGGCACCAGTTCCCTGCTCGCTGAAGCTAAAACCAAATCGTCGCAGGATGCCTCCCACACGTTTCGGCTGCCAACCGCTCAGGGAAAAGTGGTCGAGTTAACGGCAGAGCCAGAGACGAAAGCGACGGTGGTCTGCTTTCTGGGGGCGGAATGTCCGCTGGCCCGGCTGTATGGTCCCAAGCTGAATGAAATGCAGGCTGCTTACGCGGCGCAGGGTGTCCAGTTCATCGGCGTGAACAGCAATCAGCAGGACTCCCTGGAAGATGTCAAACAGTACGTCAAGCGGTACGAGATCTCGTTCCCGATGGCGAAGGACTATAACAACGAAGTCGCCGACCGATTTCAAGCGGTGCGCACACCTGAAGTTTTTGTACTGGATCAGCAGCTGGCCGTCCGGTATCGTGGGCGGATCGATAACCAGTACCTGCCAGGCATCTCACGAGCTGAGACGACCACACATGATCTGAAGAACGCACTGGATCAACTGCTGGCAGGCAAGCCGATTGAAGTGTCCGAGACCAAACCGAATGGCTGTTTTATTGGCCGAGTGAAGCAGAATGAAGTGACCACCAAACTGACTTTCTGCAAGGAAGTCGCGGGGGTATTGCATCGTCATTGTGTGGAATGCCATCGCACAGGGGAAATCGCACCATTCAGTCTGACGGATTACGATGAAGTTCGTGGCTGGGCGGATACGATGCTGGAGACTATTGAAGATGGTCGAATGCCCCCCTGGCACGCCAGTCCGAAATACGGTCATTACGCGAATGCACGGTTCATGCCCGAAAAAGACAAGGAAATTCTACGGGAATGGGTGACCGGGGGCATGCCCTATGGTGATATCAAGGATTTGCCGGAACTGCCCAAGTTCCGCGAAGGCTGGCACCTGCCCCGAGTGCCGGATGTCGTTTATGAAATGCGGAAGCGACCCTTTGTTGTTCCGAAAGAGGGTGTCGTGGAATATCAGTATTTCGTCGTCGATCCCGGGTTCAAAGAGGATAAGTGGATCACCGGAGCACAGGTCCTGCCGGGTAACCGGTCGGTCGTGCATCATGCGATTGTTTTCATTCGTCCTCCTGATGGCGCTGACTTCCGTGGGATCGGCTGGTTGACGGCTTATGTACCGGGACAGCGGATCAACATGCTGCCTCCCGGTCGGGCTCGCAAGGTTCCCGCCGGCTCGAAACTGGTATTTCAGATGCATTACACGCCGACGGGATCGGTGGCAGAAGACATTTCGAAAGTCGGTTTGATTTTCGGCAAAGATGAGGAGATATCCCACGAAGTCTTTACGCTGATTGGTATTGATCAGGAATTCGAAATTCCGCCGCACGCCAGTGATTTCCCGGTCTCGGCGAAGGTTCGTCGCATACCACCACATGCCGAACTGCTGGCGATTGCCCCGCACATGCATCTGCGCGGGAAATCGTTCCGCCTGTTTACAAAGCAGGATAAGAAGAAAGAGATTCTGCTCGATGTGCCCAATTACGATTTCAACTGGCAGCACATCTATGAACTGAGCAAGCCCATGTCGCTGGATACGGTCGACGGTCTTGAGTTCACGGTGAAATTCGATAATTCGAAAGACAATCCGTTCAACCCGGATCCCAATGAATATGTAACCTGGGGCGATCAGACCTGGGAAGAGATGGCGATTGCTTTCTTTGAAGTGGCTGAACCCCGGAAACAGAAGTCTCAGGATACGAAACCCAAGCCAGAGAAAAAACTGACTAAAGCGGAAGCGGAGAAACAGCGGGAGGCGGAGTTGAAAAAAGAGCTCGATAAACGTGCCGCTGCTTTTTTCAAACGGTTCGACAAGAATGGCGATGGACGCGTTGATGTGGAAGAAGTCCCGCTGGCAACACAGCGCTACGGGCGCATCCGGGATGATAATGGTGACGGTGTGATTCAGAGAGAGGAACTCAGATTGCAGGTTCGCTAATACCTGAAGCTGGTTGAGATTCAGCGCCTGGCAATCTTCAACCTGATCTCTTTAATATTCTACCACTGAGAGAAAGTGAATCGCGCGTGTCTCGTACGTTCAATCGCTGTTCGGTCTGGATGGTTGACCATCCCCTGCTGGTAACTCTGTTCATTCTACTGCTGAGTGGAATCGCACTGCTGGGGTACACCATGCCCGAGGAGGTTCGCGACTGGTTCACAGCAAAACCCGAACCGGTTCCCCAGATAGAACAGCAGAAAGCGGATAAGCCGCGGAAAGTTCGGGAGTCGCCGCCCGATGTCGACCCGATCAGCCTGACCGACGCTGATACGATCCTGGTGATTGATTCCGATCAGTTCTTCACCGCCGACGGCATCAAGGCCCTGCGGGAGATCGTTGCCGAGATCGAATCGCTGGATTACGTCGAAAGTGTTTTCTGGCTGGAGGATATTCCCAACCTGAATATCTTCGGCCTGCGGGAACCAATCCTCCCGAATGAGCGGGCCTCCCAGAAACGGCTCGATGACGCTAAGGAAAAAGCGATTAAACATCCGCTGGTAGGCGGCCAGCTGTTATCAGTAGATGCGCAGACCATTCTGCTGATGGTCAAATTCAATTGGATGTATGTGACGGACGACGATGCCTGTACGACCGGATTGAAAGAAGTCGCGAAAAAAGTCGTTGCTGAATATCCGGATGTGAAGTTTTCCTTCACGACCACCGGCCGTGTACCCATCTATCTGACCGCGGTGCGCACGCATAATGCGAACAAGGTCAAGTACCAGGTGATCGGCTATGGGATGATTCTGCTGATGGCCATCATTCTGTTCCGGGGGATCACGGCGGTGATTATCGTGGCCCTGGCACCGATGTTCGGCGTGTTTCTGACGATGGGAATTATCCAGTTCTTCGATTTCCAGGACAACCCGTTTAACGACGTGGTACTGCCGGTTTTGTTGAGTCTGGTGGGGTTAACCGACGGCGTGCATCTGATGGTGCAGATCCGCCGCCATCGGGCTTCTGGTCTGTCGGGAAGGGATGCTGCCCGGCGTGGAATTCAGGAAGTGGGGCTGGCCTGCTTTCTGACTTCGGTCACGACGGCCATCGGCTTCGGTTCGCTTTCGCTGGCTCATCATGAGACGGTCCGCGAATTTGGTTACAGCTGTGTGGTCGGCGTGCTGTTGACTTTCATTGCGGTGGTGACGGTGATTCCCCTGGCCTGCCGCACCTGGCTGGGGCGTTCCATTCATGTGGGATACGGTAAGGGCGTCATCGATAAGAACCTGAACCGGATCAGCGTGATTATCGAAATGGTGTTGAAACGTGCGGGGTGGATCAGCAAGGTGGGCATCGGGCTGACGGCGGTACTGATTCTGATTTCGCTGACATTGCGTCCCGATGAACGCCGGGCCAATATGCTGCCCGATGGTTCGGAAGCAGCGACTGCCTTGAATCATATGGACCAGGCGATGGGAGGGCTCGAGCATTCGCGGGTTGAGGTGAAATGGTCGGATGAGGTCGATTCGGATTCGCCCGAAGTTCTGGTTGCCATCAGCGAAGTGGATCAACTGCTGAACCAGGAAGCGTTGATTGGTCATCCGATTTCGATTGTGAATATTCTGTCTGCTCTGCCTGGTGAGGGGCCCCCTGAAGAGCGGATGTCGATGATCGACCTGCTGCCTCCACCGTTGAAACGGGCGTTTTATACGCCGGAACGGAACCAGGCGACGGTCAGTTTTCACGTTCAGGATCTGGGCATTGCCAAATATGGGCCGACCTTCACGCGCATTGAAGAGGGGCTGGCCGAGATTGGAAGTCAGCATCCGGAGTTCCAGTTTCAGTTGACCGGCTCAGCTGTCTGGCGCTGGCGGAACCTGTACCAGATCGTCGTCGATCTGGCGTCCAGTCTGGGGAGTGCTGCGATTATCATCCTGATTGTGCTGGCGATCGCGTTTCGTTCATTACGACTGGGGCTGATTTCAATCATTCCCAACATGTTCCCTCTGGCCGTGACGGGGACCTTCCTGGTCTTTACGGGACAGGCACTCGAGATTGTCAGCGTTTGTGCATTTACGGTTTGTCTGGGGATTGCCGTCGACGATACAATTCACTTCCTGACCCGTTTCCGGGAGGAACAGCTCCAGAATGAGAGTGACGACGAAGCAATCCGCAAGGCGTTTACCGGCGTGGGGACCGCGTTAATCATGACGACGGTCATCCTGGTCGCCGGATTCTCGACTGTGATCTTCAGCGACATGCGGGATCAGCGGATCTTCGCCATCATGAGCGGCCTGACAATTGGCTCAGCCCTGTTTGGCGATCTCATCTTCCTGCCGGCACTGCTGGCCCGCTATGCCAAACGCTCACAGGTCCCTGCGATGGAGGAAGAGGAATTGATTGCCGATGAACCGATGCAAGAGTCGCTGGTACGGGAATAAAACCCCTTTTTTGTGATGACACAATGGTCGACGGCTGTTCTTGTAAGTAAACTTAAATAATTTGACGCGGCTGCCGATATAGGGTACTATAGGACCTCACCAAAACAGTTAATTTCACAGCCTTTATGTGACTTAACTCCCGCCCTGAATGAGTTTCCTCTGAAAAAGGAATCCTGCCTTGTATATCCGCGCCATCGCTTTCCTGCTGACGGCTGTTTCTGCCTGTCTCCTCGGGAGTGAATCGAGCTCCGCCGCTGATTCGCGAGTGACTTTTGAAAAAGACATTCGGCCCATTTTCAAGGCGTACTGCTTTCACTGTCATGGCGAGGAGAAAGAACTTTCCGGTGCGCTGGATGTGCGGTTACGCCGCCTGATCATGAAGGGCGGCGATTCTGGAGGCGCTGTCATTCCTGGAAAACATGCAGAGAGCCTGCTGTTTCAGTATGTCGAATCGGGAGACATGCCCCCCGATGAGAAACTGCGGTTGAAGCCGGAAGAAGTCGCCCTGATTGCGAAATGGATCGACCAGGGGGCAAAGACAGAGGGGCCGGAACCCGAAGGGGACATCAAGCCGGGCGACTTCCTGATCACCGGCGATGAACGCTCCCACTGGGCGTTTCGTCCCATTCAGAAAGCTGCTCTGCCCGAACTGCCTCAGTTAAAAAAAGAGAATGGAAAGCAACCGCTCAATCCGGTCGATGCCTTCATCGCACGAAAGCTGAAACAGAACGGTCTCTGGTTTTCTGAAGAAGCAGATCGACTGACGCTGATCAGACGGGCTGCGTTTGACCTGACCGGTCTCCCCCCTGCTCCGGAAGACGTCGATACCTACCTGGCAGACAAGTCGCCTGAAGCATATGAAAAGATGGTCGATCGGCTGCTGGAATCGCCGCATTACGGGGAACGCTGGGCGCGGCACTGGCTGGATGTTGCCGGCTATGCCGACTCAGAAGGCTACAACGACAAAGATATTATCCGTCCTGATGCCTGGCATTATCGGGATTATGTGATTCGTTCTCTGAATGCAGACAAGCCTTGGGATCAGTTTATCACCGAGCAGCTCGCCGGCGATGAAATGGTTAAAGCCACGCATGCGACGGCTCAGAAACTGGTAGACCAGGATCCCGCGGTCTGTGAGAAGCTGACGGCGACCGGCTACCTGCGGCTGGCTCCCGATGGGACCGGCTCAAGTCCGATGGATCCTGCGATCGCACGCAACCAGGTCATTACAGAGACGGTGAAGATCATGTCCTCTTCACTGCTGGGCATGACCGTGGGCTGTGCGGAGTGCCATCATCACCGCTTCGACCCGATTCCGCAGGAAGACTTTTATCGTCTGCGGGCGGTGATTGCTCCCGTGTATGACGATCAAAAATGGCGGATGCCTGTCAGTCGACGGGCGGCCCTGATGTCAGCAGAAGATAAAGCCAAGGCTGCAAAGCTGTCAGCGCAGGTCAAGGAACTGGATGCCGAGCACAACAAGGTTAAAGCGGAAGTGACCCAGCTGATTGCCGAGCGGGTGCTGAAGGAAGTCCCCGAGACAGACCGCGAACAGGCGCGAACCGCTTATGAAACCGCGGTTAAAGAACGTTCAAAAGAGCAGGCGGATTTTCTGAAACAGAAATACCCGATGCTGGACCTGCTGGTGCCGGGACGCCTGCATCTGTTCCTGGCCCGTTTCAAAGATGGAAACGATTTGAAGAAACAGTATGAGGATATCAAGGCGGAAGCAGACAAGCTGCGGGCGCAGATTCCCAAACCGGAATACATTCGCGTCGCGACCGAGGACACACAGCACCTGCCCCAGACCTTTGTTTTTTATCGGGGGGATATCTCTTCCCCTGAGAAAGATTTGATTGCTCCCGGTGGTCTGACAGTGATTTCTTCCAAAGCAGACAACACGTTTGAGCTGAATGATCCCCAGCTGCCGACCACGGGACGTCGGCTGGCGTATGCCCGCTATCTGACCAATGGAAAGCATCCACTGGTGGCGCGGGTGCTGATGAACCGGTTCTGGATGCATCATTTCGGACAGGCGATTGTCGATTCCACGGGTGACTTTGGTTCCCGGTCTTCCGTCCCCACGCATCCCGAACTGCTGGACTGGCTGGCGGCTGACTTTATGGAACAGGGCTGGCAACTCAAACGCATCCATCGCCTGATCATGACCTCACGGACTTACAAGCAGACCTCAGCAACCCACTCCGAACAAGCTGCCGCGATTGACTCTGATAACCGTCTCTACTGGCGCATGACAATGCAACGCCTGGAGGCGGAATCGATCCGCGATGCTATTCTAGCGGTCAGCGGCGAATTGAACCGGGAGCAGTTTGGTGAGCCAGTACCGGTTGCATTGGCGGACAGCGGCATTATTACGGTCGGTGCTGGTAAAGTGTCAAAAGATCGCCGGGAACTGAAACGTTCCATTTACGTGCAGGTCCGGCGGACCCAGCCGGTGACAATGCTGAATGCTTTTGATGCCCCCAGCATGGAGCCCAACTGCGAGCGACGGGTCTTTTCGACAGTGGCAACACAGTCACTGGCGCTGCTCAATAGTGAATTCATGCGGAATCAATCTGAGGCCTTTGCTAAGCGGGTCCTCACCACGGCAGGGAAAGACGCCGACGATACTAAGCTAATCAAGACAGCCTGGAAGCTGGCTTTAAGTAGTGAGCCTTCCCCGGCTGAACTGCAGGCGCTGGAGAAAAACTTCGCGCTGCAGTTGAAAGAATATCAGACAAAGAAAGCCAAACAGCCTCGGGAGGAAGCACTGGCTGCCGTCTGTCATGTGCTGTTTGGAACCAACCAGTTTCTGTATGTGGAATGAGCGGGAAATGACGCCCGTTTCCTGACAGAATATAAATATCGATCTCCAGAGGGAGTCTCTCGTGTCTCAATTTATCAATCAAAACTCCGCCAGCTCTCGCCGTCACTTTCTGGCCCAGAGTGCCTTTGGCGTCTCCTCACTGGCACTGGCCTCGCTGTTAAACGACGAACAGCTGCTGGCGGCTCCGGAAAAGCCGGCTCTGGAAGAGAAAACGTACGATCTGCTGCCGAAGCAGACCAGCCATCCGGCCCGCGCCAAATCGATGATCTCAATTTTCTGCGGTGGTGGACCGAGTCACCTGGATCTGTTCGATCGAAAGCCGACACTCGACAAGTATGCGGGCAAGAGATTTCCCGGCGACGGAATCAAATACGATAACGCCGGTCAGGCGACTTCGATCATCATGCCCTCTCCCAACACGTTTGAGAAGTGTGGTGAATCGGGGATGGAGATCAACACCGCCCTGCTACCCCACCTGGGAGAGATTGTTGACGATATCACGCTGATTCGCTCTATGCAGCTGCCCAATATTCGGAATCACGTGGCCGGCATGCGGGCCATGACCACCGGTCGGGGGCGAGAAGGCTGGCCTTCCCTGGGGAGCTGGATCACCTATGGTCTGGGAGCCGAGACACAGAATCTGCCGGCGTTTGTAGCGATTACGATTCCCCGCAACCCGGTCGGATCGCCTTACTGGGACAGCCGCCACTTACCTTCGATTTATCAGGGGACGGTTGTCAGCAAGTCAGAGCCGCGAATTGCGAATCTGAATCCGATCCGGGAACTGCGTGGGAAGCCCCAGTCGAATCAGCTGGACCTGCTGAAAGAACTGAATCAGATCCACCAGCAGCGCCATCCCGGCGAAGACGATCTGGCAGCCCGCATTGCCAGCTATGAGCTGGCGGCCCGGATGCAAACCGCAGCGACCGAGGCACTCGATCTGACTAAAGAGACCGAAGCCACCCATCAGATGTACGGAGCCGATGATCCGGTGACCAAAGAATTCGCGGATGCCTGTATGCTGGCCCGTCGATTCGTGGAACGTGGTGTCCGTTTCGTGCAGATCTGGAATTACGCCTGGGACATGCACGAGAACATTTTCGCTGCACTGGAATCCCGTTGTAAAACCTGTGATAAGCCGTGTGCGGCACTGGTAACCGATTTGAAGAATCGGGGACTGCTGGATTCCACGATGGTCCAGTGGGGCGGCGAAATGGGGCGTCTGCCTGTCATTCAGGACCGCGGTAAAGGCAAGAAACCGGGACGCGACCATAACACGGAAGGTTTCAGTATCTGGATGGCCGGTGGTGGCATCAAAGAGGGGCACATTCATGGAGCGACAGATGACTTCGGTCACCGAGCGGTTCAAGATGTGGTGACCCAGCATGACTTCCATGCAACTTTGCTGCATCAGTTCGGTCTGAACTATGAGGGCCTGAATTTCGAACATAACGCCCAGTCAGTCGCACTGGTCGAACCCGGTCAGGGAAAGGTGGCGTCTGGCATCCTCAAGTAATCCCCTTGCGCAACAGGGAGCGTCGATGCAAACAGCTGGTTATCGTCTAAATAGTCTGATTCTGTCACTGTTATTACTGGCTGTCCCTGTACAGGCTGGTGAGCTGGTCGTTTCAGCTGACTTCCCGGGAGGCTCGGCTGAGGTTCTGAAAGTTGAGCAGCAAACGCGTTCGATTACGGTGCGTCCTGCCGGAGATCCGCAGTTTGGCTGGCCCTGCTGGTGGTATTTCAAGGTCTCCGGCGTTAAGCCTGGAGAAACGCTGACTGTTTCGGTCGATGCGAGTACTCTCAAACAGGCAAACGGCTCGAAGCTGTCTGCTAATTGGGCGCTGCCCGAGCGAGCGGCGTTTAGTCTCGATGGGAAGACCTGGAAACAGACTGGTCCCGGTACCAGGGAGAAGGACCACTGTCGCTGGACACAACAGGTAGATGCCGAACAAGCCTGGTTTGCCTGGGGGCCTGCGTTTGTGCCCTCGGATGCCCAGGCACTGGTTGATCGCCTGAGCCGGAAACATGAAGACGTGACGGCATTTGAATTATGCAAAACCCGCGCTGGCCGCAGTGTACCTGCGCTGGTGGTGAGCCAGGCTGGGAAACATTCCGACGATCGCATGGTGATCTGGGTTCAGGCCCGTCAGCATGCCTGGGAATCAGGGGGCAGCTGGGTTGGGCGTGGCTTCATTGAATGGGCGGTGAGCGATGATCCTCTGGCGGTAGCTTTGCGGGAAAAGGTCGATATCTACTACGTTCCAATTATGGATATCGACAATGTGGCGACCGGGAATGGCGGCAAGAACCAGGTTCCGCACGACCATAACCGGGACTGGTCTGAGATGCCCCGCTGGAACGCAGTGCAGGCAGCCATGAAGGCGCTGAAACAGTACGACAAGCAGAACCGACTGGTCATGTTTATCGATCTGCATAACCCCGGTGCCAGTTCGAAACAGCCGTTTTTTTACATTGCGCCTCCTGAACTGAATACTCAGCGAAGAAAAGCACTGCAGGATGCTTTTATTGCAGTCTGTCGGGAGGAGATGCAGGAGCCTCTGGAACTGGATCGAAGCACGCCCTCGACGGGACCAAAGTACGACAAACGCTGGAAAGAGATTTCCAGTAACTGGGTACGAAGTGCCACCCGCGAACATGTCGTGGGGATTACGCTCGAGACCTGCTGGAACACGCCCCACAGTCATCCGCAGGGTTACATGACTGTGGGACAACAACTGGGTCGGGGGATCGCCCGGTATCTGAAACAGGATCCCCGCCAACCACTTGCTCTGGATTGAGCCAGAGCAGGTTATCTAGCTCTTAGTTTGACCCTGCCTGAGGAAGCCTCAATCCACAGTTTATGAAGCGGAGTCCAGTTTTTCGAACACGGCTTTCATCAGCAGCGGGAGCACGACGGTGGCATCGGAATAAACTTCCGCGAACCGGCCGCCATCCTGGGGTGAAAGGAATTTGCCCCAGCTGACCCCCTCAGAATAGGTACACCCGGAGAGGCCTCCCCAGTGAACCGGTTCGGGGCAGATACGAATTCCATAGCGGAAGCGGGGCTCTTTCCACTCTGTGCCCAGGCGGTAGTTGGCAATTTCATAATAGGGGGCAACCTGTTGAGCCCAGTTGCGGGGAACTCCCCCGCCGATGGTGAAGATGCCGAAGGTGACCGCATCCCGCATCAGTCGGGCATATTCCTGCAGGTCGAGAAAGGGGTTGAAGCTGGGGAGCGCGGTGAGAATTTCTTCCTGTTCGAGGTCTTCCAGGGGCTTGCCCGATTTGGCAATCAGTTCGGACATGGCCCAGGTGGAGACGTCGAGACCGATTTCACTGTCAGTGAAAGCGGGGATGAAGACGGGGACATTTTGCTCATAAGCACTGCGGAGGATGCCGCGTCCGTCGTTTATTTCGGAGAGCCGCTGACCAAGTGCCCGGCAGAGACGGGCTGAAGACCAGACGCCATCTTCGGGCTGGGATTCCCGCAGGACCGAGCGGACCAGCTTTTCGACGTTGTTCAGATTCGACTCCATTTCCAGGGTGTCGTAAATCCGGTTGTAGCCTTTTTTGTAGAGTGTTTCGTCGGAATCAGTGGGATTGTACTGGTAGTGGACCAGGCCGATCGATTCGGTGAGACCGTGGGCAATCAGGGCACCAGTGGCGACGACGGCATGGACGAGGCCACGGTCAATCATGTCACAGATGATGCTGCCCTGTTTGGCGACGGTCATGGCGCCGGAGAGAGTGAGTACGACTTTGCATTCAGAGTCCTGTGCCATATCCAGCAGGATGTCGTAGGCATCACCCAGGCGTCTGCCCGAGAACGCGGTTGCAGACATGGCCTGCAGCAGTTCGCCAAACGAATTGACACTCGACAGGTCCAGGCTTTTCAGCGGTTTTAAGCCGTCTCCTCGACCGTCGTGGAACTCTCGATCTCCACTCATGATTCACTCTTCCTTCGTGAGTTGATGCGGGGCGTAAAAAAAGAAAAACAACGCTCAGTCAGGTGCGCTCCTCGTCTGAATACAGACTTCAAAGCGCACCTGGCATGATGCGATGTTTATACCGTAATTCAACGCCTTTTGGATTTCCAGAGTGGGAACGGTTTATCGGCTGTAATCAGTAGATACAGGAGCGGTTCCCGTCAGGAACTTTCAGGTGGGAATTTACAGAGCAACAACCTGATCCGCTTCGCAGAGGGAACCGGCTGGTTCCTGAAGCGCAGGTTGCCCATTGGGAATGGGGAACCGGGGCATTTCGAGAATGCTGACGTCACCCAGATCGACTTCTTCCCGAATGTAACGAAGAACGTCATTCGGATCAGTATTGCCGCAGGTGAAGACGTCCAGAGCGATTAAGCCCAGGTCGGCGTAACAGTGGGCTGAGCAGTGGCTTTCATCAAGAAGGCACATCGCGGTGAAGCCCGGTGCTGAATTATGACCAAAGTGATATCGTACCTGTGAGATCACAGTAGCACCAGCACGGGTAGCTCCACGTGCCATGGCTTCCAGAATCAGTTGGTCGTTTAGACAAATGTCCCGCGAGACATTACGACAATCAATGAGAAGATGTCTTCCTTTATGCAACTCATAAACCCTCCACTGAGGTGCCAGAAAAAAACAGGCATCCGATTTTTAATGAAACTGTTCGAGACGATTTCGAATCGTAATGCCTATATCGGTACGCTTTTTTAAAAGTTCGAGATTATTATGTCAAAGGGGGAGAAAATACAAGAAATAAATCGATCATTTTGCGTGGAATTTACAAAAATTGAAACAAGTATTTCCCACGTCTGGAGACGGGCAGAATCCTGGGCACAAACCTTGGCGGGGCTGGGGGTTCCAGCCTGTCTAAAAATGCGTCAGTCACCCCCGGAAACAGGCTGCCAAGGAAATCGGAG
This sequence comes from Gimesia sp., assembly GCF_040219335.1. NCBI lineage: Bacteria > Pseudomonadati > Planctomycetota > Planctomycetia > Planctomycetales > Planctomycetaceae > Gimesia > Gimesia sp. The sequence continues at coordinate 167,061 of NZ_JAVJSQ010000019.1, forward strand.
ATGCGCAAGTTCTACACTATGTTAGCTCCCCGTCGGCCGGGAGATTGCTGGGCAAGAAAAACAAAGGCCCAGGTATCTTTAAGTGCTGATTGCAGGCCAGCTTAAGAAACAGGGCTGAAGCTCGCATGGAACTTCAGCCCTGATATAGACACTTTTGGTTTGAGAAACCGAAGCTCAAAACTCGCCGATGGGGTTGCCATCCGCGATCATTCCAAGTCGCTGGAAGATCTCATAGCTCATGTTCTCACTCAGGAAGCGGACCGCCCCGTCGCCTAGCAGGAAGTGAGCTCCCCCTTCATGCTTACTGGAGAAGTTGGCAATGTGGTTCGTGGTGTTGGGGGGATGGTGCATGGCCATCATACTCATCATGGCCGGCTGACCGACGTGCCCCAGAATCAGGGAAGCCGGCCCCTCAGTCATGGAAGGCATGCTCATCATCCCTGCCGGTCGGGTCGCGTTGGGGATGGCGGCGTACCAGGTGGAATCGGCCTCGATGATTGAGGCCGCACCCACGAACTGATGCTGGTGGGAGCGTTCCCCGGCGACAATCGTATTCGAAGTCCCGTCGATGACATCGCGGACCTTTACATTACTGTTGCGGTAGAGAATCCCTTTCTGCATGGGATTCCCCGGGGTCATCGTCAGGCTGCCATACCCAAAAACACCCACATAGTTCGCAGAAGACAGTTGATAGGTGTTAGAACCATCGGTGACCGAGAAGACGCCCTGGTTGGTGTCACTGGGACAGCGAAAGATGGGCACGACCTGGTCAGCCAGATCGATGTTGGGAGAGACGGTAGCGTCCAAGTTCAGGTTGAGCTGGTTATACAGCGGAGCCTGGTCCAGGAACGGGAGCAACATGACGCCCCAGGCAAAACCGGATCCTGTTTCGGAAGAACTTGGATCACTGTTGACGACGCCTCGCGCGATGTAGCCTGGAGGATACGTGCCGTGCGTGTCGTGGTAATTGTAAAGCGCCAGGCCGATCTGCTTGAGGCTGTTTTTGCAAGTGGAGCGACGAGCCGCTTCCCGGGCCTGCTGGACAGCAGGCAGGAGTAAGGCGATCAGGATCGCGATGATGGCGATGACCACCAGCAGTTCAATCAGGGTGAAGCCACGTCGATGATGGCGAGGATTCTGTGAAAAATTCATGGCAGGTTTACCTTTTTTGTTACGTTGCATGTCGCGCAATCGTAAACCGGATGTTGGGTGGGAAAGAGTTGCCAGCGCAGCAGATCGGACATTTCCAATCTCTGAGTGCCTGCTGTCAAACTTACTTAGGAAGGCGGGGGCTACGCCTTAGGTGGGGGGATTTCCGGTTGCTGAGACAGCGAGGTGGTCGTGTCATCAGCCACAAGCAGAGAGTCAAGCCGAGAATTGTCAGAAATGATTCGAGGAGCCTGGCTTATCTGGCGGGGATCAGAGACATACCAGCCTTTGAATTGTGAATCGCCACAGCCACAAAGGCGTGAAACCTGGCACATTGTTGAATTCGGCTTCTCGCCGGGGGACCGTTTGTCTGCACCGGCGGAACAGCAGCTTCGGTTGGAAGCCGTGGAGTTCGTACAACAGGTGCCTTGTTCCATCTCGGAAACCGTTCGGCTTTTGTTGACACAGCAGCAGCGGGAGTTCGATTTCTGATTCTCAGCACAACGACAACCAGATCGGACCGACAGGCTGGGAACCACGGCGGTATTCGTGATCAGGTATCCCAGGCAGAACAAGGTGACACAAACACCGCGTAGTACTCTACTCAGAGAGAAAGAGGTAAACAATTCTGGATGGCATGTGCTGCGGTGGGAGGTCACGGTAGGTACTCTTTGAACCAGAACTTGTGGTTTCTGTTCGATGGTAAGCGTCCCTGCTTAATCCATTGTTGAGGACCACAGGAGAGAAAAAAAGTGAATAACCACCATTTTTTTACTGATCCGCAGATTTTTTCCGGCCTCCAGCTCCAAATGTTCGAGTTCTTTACTCGTTGGTGGGGGAAGAGTTGTCCCTGTTGCCAGATTGGAGCGTGTGCTGACGAATGAATTTGACGACCCGGTCCGGCTCGGGATGCGTGAAGTGGTGCCCTTTTGATTTTTCAGTCCCCTCTTTGACGAAGATGATCTGAAAATTATTTTTACGATATTTTTCCGGTACCCGGCTGAACATGAGCAGTGTGTTCTCATCGGGAGGAACAACCTGATCATTTTCCGAAATGATGTGTAGCACCGGGATCTCTGCTTCAGCGATCGTTGCGATGCGGTCTACCGGGTTATTGGGCCAGTCCAGTGCTTCCTGTTCTGTCAGACCATAGGACTTGAGGCAGGCGTCCCAGCGGGCCTGCGAACCTTCGCTCTTCCCTTTTCCACCGGGCCAGCTTTTAAAATCGCAGACAGGAGTGTCTGCATAAATACAGCTCACTTTATCCGGATTTGCCAGGGCCCAGTTGTAAATGAAGAGTCCCCCCCGGCTCACTCCTTCTAAAGCGACCTTGGACTGCAGTCCGTGCTGCTGTGTCAGTCGCTTGTAAAATTTATTTCCGTATTCAATGGCCTGGGGGGAACCAAATAGATCAGACACATCCAGGTATGCGATATGGAAACCCTGTTTCAGAAGTTCCACATCCATTTCATAATGGAAATCAGGGAAGCGGGCGCGCCAGACCCAGGGGTTGTCGGGGGCGGCCTTCTCCGGAATGACGACGTAAGATTTTCGTCCTTCGGTAGGAAAATGAACCCGCTTGAACCCATGCCACGTATCCTGTTTGCCCGACCAGTTTTGAGTCGTTTTTGAGGAGGCTTCTCCTGCAAATCCAACAGGCAGAAAACAGGCCACGAACAACAATGCGAAAAAAGTGCGAAAAATTGAAATGGAGGGATTCATTAGCCGGCGCTCGCTCTCTGCTCAGGGATGTAGGAATTTAAATTGGTTATCTCAAGCAAAATCGGGATGTTAGCGTTACACAAGGTTTCCGGTGATTCAGCATTTCTTCATCAACATGGATATGGGTCGAATCAGTTTTAATGATTTTGTGCCGTGGTGGGGCACTGCCGGAGGCGCTGAGGACAAACTGTCGCTACCCGAAGATTTTTCTGACATATAGTTTAATCAATCCACATTGAAATGGAAATTATAAACAAGACCCGGTCGTCGGGTTATGGTCTGGAGAGGACAGAATTCTCCACACTTTTGAATGCCTTTCATTATATCCAGCTATAGTTCATAAAAAGACGGGTTGCTGCTATGTCTTTCATTCCTGCCACACATACAACAGAGACCTTGACCAAGCGGTTTTCTGATCCAGTCATTAATTCGGTCATTGATGTCTTTAAGTATTTTGTCGGTACCACTGCTGAGTTGGAAACCATGATCGATGTCAGCGATGCCCCCCGTCACCTGTTGAGTTCTGCGATTGAGGTGAATGGTCCGGGCAAAGGGATCGTTGTCGTCAACGTCCCACGGGATCTCGTTTCTCGCGCTGTCGCGTTGTTAATCGATGAAACCCTGGCTGAGGATGAGCATGTTCTCACCGACTTTGCCTGCGAATTATCGAATATGATTGCCGGTCAGGCTAAGAAAGCGGTGGATCATATGGGATTCCAACTGGGACATCCGACTCTGATCGAAACGGAGCAGATCGATACCCTTTATCCCCCGGAAGCCGGTTCCAAGTGCGGTATTTTTCAAACCGGAATCGGTGAGATAGCCGTCTATTTTGGTTTCGTGGGACAACTGGGAGAAATTCTGGATCAGGAAGGTCCGGAAGCGGATAAGAAACGGTTGCTGGTTGTCGATCCTGATGAGCTGAGCTGTGCCCTGTTTAAAGGTCTGTTGCATGAGCGTTACCAGGTTCAGACGGCTTCGACAGTAGAAGAAGCATTTATGGATGCCGCTTTGAATGAACCGGATCTGATTCTCCTTGAAATTGATGCGGACCATGGTCACCAGGCGGAGGCTGTTCGCCAGTTCAAAGAGTCTCCACTCATGGAAAATGTAGAGATTCTGGTGGTTACCTCCAATCGTTCCACGACTGCCATTATTCAGGCATTTAACCATGGTGCAGCCGACTATATTCTGAAAACGGACTTCACAAAGCAGATTCTGATTGGCAAAATAGAACGCGCTCTGGGAAGAACACCGGTTGTCAAAGAGGTTGTGGCGACTACAAAATAAAGATCTCCCAAAGTGGAACCTCTTTCATTCCCCGGTTTGATCGCCGGGTTTTTTTATTGTCTGACCTGAATTGACAGTGAGCGGAACAACATGAACCTGGAAGGAAAAGTCGCCGTCATCACCGGCTCAGCCGTCCGCATCGGGCGGGCAATCGCACTGGCATTGGCTGATGCAGGCGCTGATATCTGTATTCATTATAACTCGTCAGATCAAGCCGCGCGAGATACCTGTGCTGAAATCGAACAGAGGGGACGGATGGCGATGCAGGTTTCCGCTGATCTCTCTAATCCTGTCTCGGCAGCAGAAACGGTTTTTTCAGAGGTGATGACAGAACTGGGGCGGGCAGATGTGCTTGTTAACAGTGCCTCAGTCTTTGAGAATAAGCAACTGAAGGAAGCGACTGAGGCTGACTGGGACTCCCAGTTGGATATTAATCTGAAAGCCCCCTTCTTTCTGAGTCAGAAATTTGCGGAACTCCTGCCCGCTGATCGGTCAGGACACATCATTAATATCGTCGACTGGCGAGCCAATCGGGCCGGGATTGGTCACCTGCCCTACCGGATTTCCAAGGCGGGACTGGTGACCTTAACGGAGTGTCTGGCCCTGGAACTGGCTCCCGGAATTCAGGTCAATGCGATCGCCCCGGGAGCGATACTCCCTCCTCCGGGTGAAGATCGTTCCTATCTGGAGCAACGCTCAGGCGGAATTCCGCTGAAACGGGTGGGAAATCCAAAGGAGATCTGTCGGACGGTACTCTATCTGCTGAACTCCGAATTTGTAACCGGTGAAGTCATCTCCGTAGCCGGCGGCGAACAGCTGACAGGTGGAGCCTGATCGAACTGTTCCTGTTCCGCAACTCCCTCTTCAGGAAGAGTGCGCTTTGAGGACCGCCTGCCTGACAACCTGCATCGTTCGCTTTTGACGGGCGCTGATGGACTCCATGACCGTTTTGAGTTTTTCCAGAGACTGATTGTAGTTCTCGTAGACGGCAATCGCACGGTCTGCAATCTGTTGTTGATTGACTTCGTCAATTTCGAACGTCCAGTCCGCCAACCCGATATCGTACCACATCTGCCCTTTAATCGTGTCTGTGGGTTGTCGGACATAGAGTCCTGGCGTCCCGTGAGCACAGGCGATGATGGGCGAGTGACATTCCATGCTGACGACCGCTGACGCATCTCGATAGAGTGAGCCTGCTTCGTCAGGAAGCCAGTATTGATCGTGGGCGACCACTTTTGCTTTTACATCCTCAGGCAGTGGATCGATCACCAGTGGCTGAATGATTTCTGTCTGGTAAGTCATTTCCGGACAGACGACCACTTTCTGACCGCTGGTGCGGACCCACTTGATAATTGCAGCGCGTAGTTTCGCATGATCAATTTCCTGATACTGTTGATTGACAGATTCAACTTCTGCAATTTTCTCTTTGGACCAGCGGGACCCTTTGTGGATTTTGTGATATGGGGTGTACCGCAGTCGGGGAACCGCACAGAGGTACTGTCCCGGCTCCAACTGGTGCTGTTGCTGGAATGCTTTAGCTTTAGGATCGTCGGTGAGGTCGATGGCAAATGTGGCATCCGGGGCAAAATCCTGCTCGGGCGATGTCACCTTGGCCTCTTTCAGGTTATTTAGCGAGCTGGTCTCTCTGGTATAAATGAAGTCAGCCCCTGAGAGCAGTCGATGGAGTTCGGGGGTGACTTCGGAGACCGTCACACCATAAATTCCGTAGGGCTTGCCTGTGACTTTGTCCCAGTGGGCCAGTTCCCTGCGGGAAACCACACTCGGTCCCGAGCCATGCAGGAAGAAATCGGCCTGTTCAAAAGCCTCTTCCAATTCGGGAGAATCCAGTTTCCCATCACGGCTGAGGCGACCTTTGACGATCTTTAGATGAGGAAATCGCTTTTGCAGCATTGGTTCGACACCCCGGTCAACACTGTTGGGCCAGAGGATGATCCGAAAATCGGGCGCATAAACTTCGAGCAGTTTCAGAATGCCGGGAGAATGTCCAATATCGCCGATATTAACGGTCTGCCATCCGGATCGGAGCAGCAGTGTTGGGGCATTTTCTGCGGGTTTGCTGTCTGCTGCGCAGGTTGAAGGCAGGGAAATTCCCAGCTGAGAAGCTCCTGCCAGAGCCAGGGAATGTGTCAGAGTCTGTTTGAGCCAGTTACGTCTAGTGTAATTATCGGGAGTCGGTTGCATCAGTTCTCTGTAATCTGTTGAAGGTGTGTCGATTTGTTAATGAGAATCAGGGATTCCCGCGGGAAGGAACTGTTTCCTACCTGTCCAATCCCGTTCTGCGTGACTATAGTAAACTGTAAATGCATTGTAGCTGAGATTTAATTGATGTCTGCCCCATTTTAAACATCGCTAAAAATTATGCCCGACCAGATTCATATTGCCGATCTGTTATTACGAACCATCATTGGTATTAACGAGGAAGAACGCGAAAAAAAACAGGATGTTCTCATTAACATCACGATGGGCGTTGATCTGAAAGCAGCTGGTCAGTCGGATCAGATTGAGGATGCTGTCAATTATCGCACGATTACCAAGGAGATCATTGACCTGGTAGAGCATTCCCAGTTCCAACTGGTCGAGGCGATGGCACATGAGGTGGCACGAATCTGTCTGGAAGATGATCGCGTTGCATGCGCAGAGGTCCGGATTGAAAAACCGGGAGCTCTGCGTTTTGCCCGCTCTGTGGGAGTCAGTGTGGTACGCAGACGCGAGGATTATCAGCAGTGAGCCGGCTCAATCGGGCTTTTCTGGCACTGGGCAGTAATATTGAGCCGGAATGGAATCTGCCTCAGGCAGTCCAATTGCTGGCTGATTATGGGAGCGTTACAGGAAAATCTTCAGTCTGGCAAAGTGCCCCGGTGGGGGACCCAGACCAGCCAGATTTTCTCAACGCTGCAGTTCTGCTGGAGACAGAACATGATGCTGATACAATCTGCGAAAGGGTTGTTCCTGAAATTGAAAACAGGTTGAATCGGGTACGCGATCCTCTGAATAAAAATGGTCCGCGTACCATTGATATTGATCTTGTTCTCTTTAATAGAGATTCCCTGCTGATCGCACATCGGATCATCCCGGACCCCGAGATCGGATCGCGAGTCTTTCTGGCAGTACCTCTGGCGGAGATTGCCCCGGATTACGAAGTACCGGGACTCAACACCACGTTGTCCGAAATCGCAGGCGACTTAAATCGGGTCCCTCAAAATCAGCTGCTGCTCCGGGATGAGATCCAGCTCTAAGCGTCTGCCAGGGTCAGGTCATCCCCGGGGAGACAGGCCATCGTATACAGCAACTGCTGGGCTTCACATTGGGTCTTGTAGGCTTCAGGAATTTTCTTTTCCGTGGCTTCATCCCACTCCAGAATGTAGGTTCGTTCGGAAACTTTCTTACCACGAACTTCGACGACCATTCCGGTCCAGCCTGCGCAACTGATTTCTGGAAACTCAGGCAGACAGACTCCCTCTTTAACCTGAATCATTGAGCCTGCTTTGATAGCTGACGACGCCTTTTTACCCATAATTTATTTCTACCAAAACATTTTTGAGATATTTTTTTCAGGAAACCTGTCGGCACGACTGGCAACAGTGTATCGCTAAAGCAGCATGAATTTCAATTGAAGTCGATCCAGAACCGTCTCGTTGAATCGAGAATTTAACAAAAAAGGGGAATTCCAGCTGAATAACGTCTTTTTTAAGCAACAGAATCCAAAACCACAAAGATCATTTCTGATGTGAATGTTGCCATTTCACAACACGGCTTAGCACGCAGATAAATGGAAAAAACAGGAAAAATATCTGCTTTCCTGTTAACCGTGACCTATGTTTGTAGTGGACCAATCCCTCCCCTCCTCTGGTCTATTCTCCAGGCTTTGTCCAGTCTGTCAGAATCCGAAATTCTGATTTGGGAGACACACTTTATTTCACAGTTAATGAGGCAAGCGATGTTGAAGCGGCACTGCCGTTGGGCATTGAATCAAAAATCGAAGCAAGCGCGTTCCGGAACCACACTCGTGGAACTGGCGTTCGTGGCGCCTGTTTTTCTGGTGTTCGTCTACGCGATCTTCGAGTTTGGCTACGCCTATATGATTTCGAATATCATTCAGGAAGCAACCCAGGAAGGGGCTAAGCTGGGGCGCTGCGAAGATGTCACCACGGCTCAGGTCGAAACACGCGTACGAGATCTGCTTGACACCGTGTTTGACTCAAATCTGGCCACAATTATGGTCAAGAATGCCAGCCAGTTCGACACTCCAGGCGCGGATGTAGAACAGATCAATTTTTCCGAGTTACCTGATCTAGAATTGGCAAATGCGGAGAAAGCACAGCTGTTTATCGTACGAGTGGAAGTGCCTTACAAGGATGTGCGATTGCTCAATTCATTTTTCGTGGACCCGGTAAAAGCAGCTGAGGCAGCTGATAAAGAGAAAAACCTGGTCCTGTCCGGACACAGTGTCAGGCGACATGAGTGATCATCCGGGAAAACATGTCAGCCTGTAGTAAGTCACGGCAGGGGGAAGAGACTTCATGAGAATCAACTATATCCGAACAAACAAAACAAACCGACTGGATTCCGACCGCAGAGGTGTAGCTGCGGTCGAATTTGCCGTTATTGCGCCTGTGTTCCTGGCTCTGGTGCTGGGAATGGTGGCCGTCCGGCGCGCTGTACACACCACGACTGTCATGGAAGCCGCCCTGTCCCAGGCAGGACGTCTGGCATCCATGGATGCTGATCTGGATTTACCCTCGGGTACTTCATTGAACGATAAAATTATCCTGGATGTGCGTAACTTTCTGCGTGCTTCCGGTATCGAAAATGATGAGAGTAATCTGACGATCACTATTACCCGCGCTGATGACGCAGATGGCAATGCTCTGGATCCCATGCCTAATCCTCCCAGTTCTGGAGACACTTTCGATTTGAGTGATCCAGATAACCGCAATCGCCTGTTCCGGATTGGGATTGAGATTCCGGAAGGTGCTATGAATTCTAAACTGACTGAAATAATGAATCTGGAGGGTTCCATGGCGAAACCTATGACGGGGGATGCAGTATGGGATCTGATTTTAAATAACGGCACGACAAAGATTGTCAACTAGTGACAAAACGCATTTGTGATCAGCAGCATTTTGAGAAAACAACTTTATTTTCGGGGAGTCAGAGGGGGTAAAATGAAAATGTTTCAACGAGCCAGAAAAGCGAACGTGAATCTACCCGGCGACCAAAGTCGTCGTGGTGCGTTCATGGTGATGGCGGTACCATTCCTCGTTGCGACCATGGGCTTCATGGCGTTCGGGATTGATATCGCAGTGATTACCATGACCAAAACGAAAATGCGCAATGCAGTGGAGGCAGCTGCCCTGGCTGCGGCGCAACAGATTACCGATGCCGTCCAGACAACGGCAGACGGCATCACAGAAGGTGGTGATGTATCGAGCAGCGTGCAGGACGCGAACTCGATTGCTGTCGAAGCAGCCAAAGCGATGGCCGAGAAAGTCGCCGGGCTGAATGGCGTGTATGTGGATCCGGAGACCGATGTCAAATTCGGTAAACGGTATCAGGACGCCTCTGGTACTTTCCATATGATCTGGGGGGAAACTGCCAAACCATATAACGTGGTGAAAGTCATTGCCCGTCGTGACAATTCAGAAGAAGGAAAGCCAGACTCGCAGCTGCAACTGTTCTTCGCTGGAATTATGGGAGAAAAGACGGCCTCAGTCACCACATCTGCGATCGCCTTCATCGAGGCACGTGATATCGTACTCGTGCTCGACTACTCCGGTTCAATGAGCTACGACAGTGAGTTTGATGCCATGTCCTCTTATCGTCTGGGAAAATCGGCAGTGGAAGACAACCTGGATGATATCTGGAATACACTGGTTGATTCTGGCGCGACTTATTCGAATTCGGATAAACTCAAATTTCCTCCTGAAGGCTACGGAAAAATCGATTCCGCAGTGGGTGAGTATATCAGTTCCAACGACGAAGATTACATCTTCCGGAGATTGGATCTGGATGAAGTCGACTCGAGTGGAAATTTGAAATACCCCTTCCCTCAGGAAGGTAAAAATTATTACGGGAGTCTTAACGGTCAGCCTACAGGCTATACAAACAAAAACTTATGGAAGGGTTACATTCGCTGGGTCCGGACGAATGGTACCGTCAGTAATTATGGCTACCGCAAGAAGTATGGTTATCGCACACTGATGGGCTATCTCATCAGTCAGCGTAAGAAAAATGATCAGTCCGAAGATCTGTGGCGGGCTCCGATCTATCCGTTCCATGCGATGAAAAACGGGGTGACACTGTTTACCCAGTTCCTGGGCGGCCTGGAGTTTGGTGACCACATCGGGCTGGTGACCTATGATGATTCGTCCCGAGTCGAATCGGTCCTGAATGACGATGGCGTTTCGGAAACGGTCAACCTGGGTGATGAACTCATTACTAACAACTACACAGATATTAATGCGATTCAGAGACACAAGCAGGCTTCGCACTATGCTCCCTACACCGGTATGGGTTACGGGATTCGTGATGCCAGAGAATTGCTGAGTTCTCACGGTCGTGCTGGTGCACGTCCGACGATCCTGGTGATGACCGATGGTAACGCGAATCGTTCACCTTCAAACTGGTCTCTCCCGGGAAGCTGGGACTGGGACGATGTGACAGATTTCGATGGCGATGGACAGGCTGATTATCAGACCGGCGATCGTCATAAGCAATATGCTCTCTGGCAGGCTGTGGAAGCGGCCAACCTGGGGTATACCGTGCATACCATGACCGTTGGGGCAGGTGCAGACCGAGACCTGATGCGGGCCATTGCCAAGGCCTGCAACGGGATCAGTATCGATGCTCCCGGTGGTGCGACGATCGAAGAGATGCGATCACAGCTGTTAATCGCCTTTGGTAAGATTGCAGCTAATGTTCCGCCAGCGAAATTGCTGGCAGATCCGGAAAGTGATTTCTAAGTCTCAACTATTGTCGAATCATGCCTGCTTGGGTTGATTTCTACCTGAGTGAGAAAGAGGTGGTCGAAAGTCGGCCACCTCTTTTCTCGTTTTGATGGGTTGTGAAGCCGCGATATTAAAAAGTAATCACTTGCTGGATTTAGCTTCGTTTTATTGAGTGACAGGAAGTGTAGAAATCTCCAGAAATTTATTGAAAAAGCAGAAATTCTTATCGACGAAGAATTAGGATCTATTCATAATGGAATATGTATATCATTGCATGCGAGATTTAAGTTTCCGGTAGTTTTCTGTCGGCTTAACTTATCCTTCCACTACTCTCACCCTGATTGATAACACGCTCTATTTCAGAGAGCCCTTTCAAAACCATTCAGGGGCAATGAGAAGAGATTTGCCTCTTTTCACCACCAGAGTTATTTTAACTTAGGTTTGATAAAAGGGGGTTCTGGTTCATGTCCTTCGACAAGTTCCGCGCTTATTCTTTTTCCGGCTTTGCGCTCTGCTCGGTTTTCTTTACGACACTCATCAATGCGGCTCCTTCTCATGCGGACCAAAAGGTCAGCTTTTACCAGCAGGTCCGACCCATTTTGCAGGCTCACTGTGCCGGCTGTCACCATCCGCGAAATCCGGAAGGTGATTATGTTGTCACTGAATTCGTCGACCTGCTGAAGGGGGGCGAAAGTGAATCGGCTGCCATCGTTCCCGGCAAGCCGGATGAAAGTTACCTGGTAAAATTGATTACACCTGAGGATAACGAAGCCGAAATGCCCAAGGCGAAAACGCCTCTGGCTCAGGAACAGATCACTCTGATCCGTACCTGGATCCAGCAGGGAGCCTTGAATGACTCGCCTGCGAAAGTGGAATATCGCTTCAATAAAGACAATCCGCCGTCCTATTCAGCACCGTCTGTTATTACTTCGCTGGACTATTCTCCCGATGGAAAACTCCTGGCCGTCGCCGGCTTTCATGAGGTCCTTTTGCACAAATCGGAAGGAGACCAGATTGTCGGTCGTCTGATTGGTAAATCACAGCGGATCGAATCGGTCACCTTCTCGCCTGATGGGAAATTCCTGGCTGTCACGGGGGGGACTCCTGCAGAACGGGGCGAAATTCAAATCTGGGACGTGGCGCAGCAGTCGCTCGTCAAGTCGATTCCCCTCACCTACGATACCATTTATGGTGCCAGCTGGTCTCCCGATGGAAAGCTGCTGGCCTTTGGTTGCAGCGATAACACTCTTCGTGCGGTTGAGGTCGCTACCGGTAAAGAAATTCTCTACCAGGGAGCGCACTACGACTGGGTGCTGGATACCGTATTTTCCAAAGATGGAAGTCATGTGATCTCTGTCAGCCGGGACCGCACTACCAAACTGACCGAAGTCAAAACTCAGCGGTTCATCGACAATATTACATCAATTACTCCCAAAGCACTTACGGGTGGGTTAGCAGCCATCGACCGCCATCCCACACAGGATACCGTGCTGGTGGGCGGTGCAGACGGAGTTCCCAAGCTGTATCAGGTCTTCCGTCAGTCCAAACGCGTGATTGGCGATGATGCGAATCTCGTGCGTACCTTCCCTGCCCTCAAAGGCAGGATCTTTGGTGTCGACATTCATCCCAACGGCAAACAACTGGTCGCTGTCAGCAGTCTGAATCATACCGGGGAATTGAAAGTCTTTTCATTCGATATTGCTGAGAAAATTCCCGATAATCTGGTTGCAATCTTAAATAAACGCGTCGCTTCGCGTAGTGCTGCCGAAAAGAAGCAGATTGAAGAGAGCCGCACCCAGAATGTGAAACTGGTCAGTGAAGCCCAGGTCCCTGAATCAGGACTTTACACCGTCTGCTATCATCCTCAGGGGGCCGTGATTGCGACCGCCGGACAGGATGGCCAGGTACGATTGTATGATTCCGCAACTGGAAAACTGAAAAAGTCTTTTGTACCGGTTCCTTTAAAGCAGACGCAGCCTCAAATCGCCGCGAAACCTGAATCAGGCAAGCCAAAAAATCAAGAGACGCAACAGAACGAGCTTGTTGTTGTAGACCTCAATCAGGCGCAGCTGCCGGAGGAAACATTCTCCGGGGCCGATCCAATTGTAAAACTGGAAGTACAGCCTGCTCAGGCCACCATCACTCAGAAATTTGATACAATTCAGTTTCTCGTAACCGGTCATCTGAAATCCGGGGCCAAAGCGGACTTGACTCGACTGGTAACTGTCAGTCAGAAAGGGAAGCCCATTCTGCACATTTCTGAAACCGGACTGGTGCGTGCGCTGCAGCCCGGAACTGTTGAAGTGAATTTCAGTCTGCAGGGTAAGCAGGTCACTTCAAAAATTCACGTGCCCCCCTTCCCCGCCGATTACAGTCCGGATTACTGGCGGGATGTGGCACCTGCGTTTACGAAAATGGGGTGTAACTCCGGGCTCTGTCACGGAGCCAACAAAGGGAAAGACGGCTTCAAACTCTCTCTACGTGGAACTGATGATCTGTTTGACCTGCGTGCCTTCACGGACGACCTGAAATCGCGTCGTGTCAATCTGGCCGCCCCAGAGCAAAGTCTGATTCTGTTGAAAGCGATTGCTGAAGTGCCTCACAAGGGGGGGCAGCTGGCCTTACCCGGGGACGCGCATTACCAGATTGTTTCTTCCTGGATTAATAAGGGGACGCCCCTGAACCGGGAAGCCGCCCGGGTAGAACAAATCAAAGTCGTGCCAGAGAATCCAGTTGTTCCCCGCGCCGGACTGCTACAGCAATTCCGTGTCCTGGCCACCTATTCCAATGGAGAAGAACGGGATGTCACCAGTGATGCCTTCATTGACAGCAGTAACATCGAAGTTGCCAAAATGCATCATGGCGGAATTGCTGAAGTACTGCGTCGAGGTGAAGCGCCACTGCTGGCCCGTTACGAAGGGAAATATGCAGCCACGACTGTTACCGTCATGGGCGATCGCTCTGAATTTGCCTGGAAGCAGCAACCTGTTTATAACTACATTGACAAACTCGTTGATCAAAAACTGAAAAAGACAAAAACCCTGCCCTCTCAATTGTGTACTGATGCAGAATTTATCCGGCGGGTTTACATCGATCTGACTGGTCTGCCTCCCACGATTGAGGATGTGAAAACTTTCCTGGCAGACAAACGCGATTCCCGTCTCAAACGCAATGAACTGATTGATCGTCTGCTCGGTTCCCCGGAATTTGTAGAACACTGGACTAACAAGTGGGCCGATCTGCTGCAGGTTAACCGAAAATATCTGGGGGTTGAAGGGGCAAAAAATTTCCGTGACTGGATTGAAAAATCAGTCTCCGAAAATATGCCCTACGATAAGTTTGCTTACGAAATTCTGTCAGCCAGTGGTTCCAATAAAGCGAATCCCGCTGCATCCTATTTTAAAATCCATCGGACACCTGAAGACACGATGGAAAATACGACTCACCTGTTCCTGGCAATCCGCTTCAATTGCAACAAATGTCATGACCACCCCTTCGAACGCTGGACCCAGGACCAGTATTACGAAACTTCGGCATTCTTCGCTCAATTTGGTTTGAAAGCCGCTCCGGAAAGTAAGGGACGGAATATTGGTGGTACCGCTGTTGAAAGTGGTAAGCCCCTGTTTGAAGTCGTGTACGACAAAAACGAAGGGGAAATGATTCACGAACGAACCGGCTTGAAAACGCCGCCGAAATTTCCCTACCCTGCTGAGTTCAAAGCTGATCCCAAAGCGGATCTTTCGCGCCGTGAAAAACTGGCCCGCTGGATCACCTCGCGAGATAACCAGTACTTCGCCAAAGCATACGCCAACCGGGTCTGGGGATATCTGACCGGAACCGGGCTGATCGAACCCATTGATGACATTCGTGCCGGAAATCCAGCTTCCAATCCAGACCTGCTGGACAAGCTGACCGAGGATTTCCTGTCTCATGATTTTGACGTCCGGCATCTGATGCGGGTGATCTGTCAGTCGCGAACCTACCAGCTGTCCATTGAATCCAATGAATGGAACGAAGACGACAAGATTAATTATTCGCATGCCAAAGCACGTCGCTTGCCAGCAGAGGTGCTTTACGATGCTCTCTGCCGGGTGACGGGCTCTGAATCGAATATCCCCGGTGTTCCTGCGGGGACCCGGGCAGCAGAACTTCCCGATGTGGGATTCAAACTGAAGAGCGACTTCCTGGCCAAGTTCGGTCGTGCTCAGCGAGAAAGTCCCTGTGAGTGCGAACGGTCTTCAAGCGTTGAACTGGGGCCGGTGATGGCTCTGATCAGTGGCCCCACTGTAGGCAACGCGATCAGCGATCCCAATAATGCCTTGAGTAAGCTGGTCCAGCAGGAAAGTAACGACTCTTCTTTAGTCGACTCGATCTTTCTGCGGGTATTGAATCGTCCGGCGACTGCAGAGGAAAAACAGGCTGGTGTCAAACTGATTCAACAACAGATTCAGAATGAACACCAGTCATTGAAGCAGCGTCTGGCAGAATATGAAAAGAGCCTGCCCCCCGAGATTGTTCGGCAGGAAAATCAACGGGTTCAGAATATCAAAGATGCACAAGAGAAAATTGCTTCGTTCCAGCAGGCCATCGCCCCCCGCGAAGCCTGGTTGAACAAAGAGCAACAGGCCAGGACAGCACGGTTGCAACAGGAGTTAACGGAGTATCAGAAATCCTTACAATCTCGGATCGCTGCCTGGGAAAAAGAAGAAACCAAAGGCTCCAATTGGGTCGTCATCAAGCCAGATTCCATATCAGCTACCAACGAAGCGACTCTGGAACTACAGCCGGATCAATCGATCCTGGCTAAAGGCAAAAATGGAAAAGGCGATTATCAGATTGTCGCTCAGACAAATCTGAAAGCGCTCTCTGCGGTACGCCTGGAAGTACTCACTGATGATTCCCTGCCCCAAAAGGGACCGGGACGTTCAGGAGACGGAAATTTCGTACTCAATGAGTTCGAAGTTTATGCGGCTCCAAAATCGAAACCGGATCAGAAACAGAAACTGAAGCTGTTCAACGCCCAGGCTGATTTCAGCCAGAATACGTATTTGATTGCGACCGCCATTGATGGTCAGATCAAGCCATCGGGCGAAGGCTGGGCTGTCTCACCGCAGATTGGGAAGCCTCATAAAGCCAGTTTCGACATTCAGTCTCCGCTACCGTCTGATGATCAGGGAGTCATTTTGACCTTTGTTATGAAGCAGCAGTTTAACAGTAATACGCATTCTATCGGTCGGTTCCGGCTCTCTATCACAAACGGGAAAGGACCAACCACGCTCGATCAGCATCCCCAGGATATCCGTAACATTCTGGCGAAACAGGCTGATAAGCGCAACGCTGCAGAGAAAAAGAAACTGCTTGACTATTACAGTAAATCAGACAGCAGGCTGCAGTCGATGATCAAAGCAGTTGCAGACAGTAAACAGCCGCGGCCAACCGATCCCAAACTCGTCGAATTACAGCAGCATCTAACAAAGGTGCAGAATGTACGCCCCGTCGATCGCAAACTGACCCGCCTGCGTGATGATGTCCAGTTGAGTGCAGAGCAGGTCAAACAGAATCGACTGGTAGCCGCCCAGGACCTCACATGGGCGTTAATCAATAGTCCTGCCTTCCTGTTTAACCACTAAGATTCATCAGGACAGCAGCACAGAATACATGCGGATGGATACAATATTGAAACAGTTTCTCTAACAAAAACTGAGGAGACACAGAAATGCTGATCATTCCAGGTCAATCAGGCAAGGAGCCGTGCGAGTCTCGAAGTCAAATCTCCCGTCGTGATCTGCTGCGAGTCGGCGGTTCCAGTATGATGGGTATGGGACTGGGAACCATGCTCCAGTTACAGGAAGCTGCGGCCAACAGCAATGAAGGCGGTGGCGGCCCCGGCTGGGCGAAAGCCAAAAGTGTTATTCTGATCTTCCTGCAAGGCGGTCCCAGTCATCTGGACCTGTGGGATCCCAAGGAAAACGTTCCCGATAATGTGCGGAGTGTCTTCCAGCCGATCTCTACCAAGCTGCCTGGTGTGCAGTTTACTGAACTCTTGCCGAATCTGGCACAGCAGAACGACAAGTTCACCATGATTCGCTCCATGAGTTATACACCCAAAGGGCTGTTCAATCATACTGCCGCCATCTATCAGATGCTGACCGGCTACACCACAGATAAAGTCAGTCCTTCCGGGCAGTTGGAGCCACCAAGTCCTAAAGACTTCCCGAACTTCGGGTCGAATATTATTCGTCTCCAGCCACCACAGGTCCCCATGCTGCCGTTTGTCATGCTCCCACGACCGTTGCAGGAGAGTAACGTGGTCGGGAAAGCCGGGACAGCCGGTTTCCTGGGACGTGCCTACGATCCGTACTATCTCTATCCACCCGGAGACGATATGGATATGAATAAGATGGATCGGATCAGCGTTGATGATCTAAAGTTGCGTCCGGATGTCTACACTTCCCGGTTGCAGCGTCGTGCCAGCCTGCGGGATACCATCAACCAGGGTATGCCTCAGTTGAACAAGGCTGTCGAAGATTACAAGCTGGATAAGTACTATTCACGGGCCTTGGATCTGGTGATTTCCGGCCGGGCCCGCGATGCCTTTGCCCTTGATCAGGAGTCAGATGCAGTCCGCGACAAGTATGGACGGAACACCTTTGGTCAGAGCCTCCTGCTGGCCCGTCGTCTGGTTGAAGCCGGGACTCGCGTGGTGGAAGTCGTCTGGCCAAAAGTCGCGAATTCGAACAACCATTCCTGGGACGTGCATACCGGATTAACGAATCGATTGAAGAATCAGTCTGCTCCCATGTTTGACCAGGGGCTCGCCAGTCTGATTTCTGACCTGTACGATCGGGGCACGCTGGACGAAACACTGATTGTGGCAGTGGGTGAATTTGGCCGCAGTCCTCAACGTGGGGTCAGTACTTCAGGAAACTCAAACAGCGACGACGGTCGAGATCACTGGCCTTACTGCTACACATCTCTGCTGGCAGGGGCCGGGATGAAACGGGGATATGTTCACGGCGAATCCGATAAGACTGGGTCCAGTCCGCGCAAAGATCCCGTTCATCCACGGGAACTGCTGGCAACGATCTATCATTCGTTCGGAATCAATCCCGAAACCATCGTCTATAATCACCTGAATCAGCCACGCGAACTGGTGAAAGCACAAGCCGTTACCAAACTGATGGGATAAGCGGCTACCATATTTATATTTCGAATCAGGCCCGTCTCTGTATTATCAGAGGCGGGCCTGTTTTCGTAGATGCAGCGAAAATCCACGAGATCTCTCTGCTGCTGACCCGAAATAGAATTCGACTGCAGACCAGGTCACTATCTGAGAAAGATTTTAAAAAGAGAAAAACGGGACAAATTATGCTTGAATTCATGAACCCAATGTGGTGTACAATGATTTAACAACGTCAGGGCTGACTTGGACAGAGTTGCAGGTTTATGAAAAGCCGTGAAATTGATTCATAAACCGGGAACTCATTCCACCCCACATCGATCCTATTTGATGTTCTGACAGATCGCGCCAAATAAAAACTGATTGACTAACCAGACCGTCAGGCCCATTCTCATCTGCAGGATGGATTATGTTGGATAAAGGTGCGCCCATTATCTGTTTACAGTTCAGAAATGATCGATTCACGCTCATCATCGGCTGGCTGATACTGCCATCTCTGCTGCTGATTCCCAGAGAGCTTCCCGGGCAAGTCGCTGTCGAAGTTGACATGGCAGCAGCTGCAGTGCAGACCCCCGAGACGTCGCCTCACAAGATTCCGGGTTTCAGTATTTCCGTCGATGAAAAGAAACTGAATCTGCTGGATGACTTTGAACGTTATGTGCGCCATCAGATGTGGGAAAAAGCACTAACGACGATCAAGGATCTGTCTGCTTCTCAGTCCAGTTCCGCCCTGCTCCCCACGCATGATGGTTTTCTGATCGATGCGAATCAGCGGATCTTTCGAGCCCTGACTTCACTACCACCCGCAGGACGAGAAGCATATCGACTTTTCTATGATGGCAAGGCACGTAAGGAGTTTGCTGAGCTCTCGGAAAAACATCCGCTGCATTCCGCTGATGCCGAAAAGCGGGCAACCGAGATTTATTACCAGTATTTTCTGACCTCCATTGGCGATGAAGTCGCTGACCTGCTGGGAAATCAGGCTTTTGAACGGGGCGATTTTCTTCAGGCGGCCGAATACTGGCGCTCGATTCTGGAGCATCATCCCGATACCAGCCTGCCGGAACTGGATTTGAATGTGAAGCATGCGCTGGCATTGATCCGGGGGGCACAAATCAAACGGGCTGCTGCAGCGATTGAGGTGATCGCGCAACAGTTTCCTGGCCAGAAAGTGACTCTGGGAGGCAATGCCCTTGATCCGGTTCCCTATCTGAAATCTTTACTGCCCGAGCAGAACGTATCTTCTGTTGCTTCTTCGAATTCCAATGAACGAAAGCTGGTCTCTCAGTCATTCCAGTTACCCGATTCTGATTCTCAACCACACTGGCAGTTACATTATCTGGATCAGAGTGTGGAACAGGCGCTGCAGAATTCTCAATCAGATTATTACGGCCGCAGCAAATCGTATGCAACCTACGTGCCTCCCATTGCCGTTGATCAGCAGCATGCCTATGTAAATTATTATGGTGTCTGTTTTGGTCTCGATTTGAAGTCCGGGAAGCTGCTCTGGAGGAACGCGAAATTCAAGGATCTGGGAAATCATTTCAACAACTATAGTTTTCATCAGTCCAGCCATCTCAATCAGTATCATATTGCTGTGAGTGGAGATTATGTCCTGGCCACGCTGATCCCTCAGAAGGAAATGAACCGCTACCGTGCCTGTTATCGGCTGGTTGCCTATCAGAAAAAGACGGGTAAACAACTCTGGCAAACCAGTGTGAATAACGAAAGCTATATCTGTGAGCCTCTGGTAGTTGCAGAGCAGATTTATACGATCTCGCACCAGCAGAACAGTAAACAACTCAATTTGAGTTGCCTGTCGTTGAAGACGGGAAAGAAGGAGTGGGGGATTCCCCTGGGATCTGTCGTGGCAGGCAGTTCTACAAACGGGATGGAAGATATGCCCTCTCCCGTACTCAAGCTGAATGGAGAGTCACTTCTGGTACTCACTAATAATGGGGCTCTGTTTGATGTTTCCTTGCCTGGAAGATCGATCAACTGGGTATTCCGGTATCCCTATCCCGTCAATCAGTCGACCTCCAACAATTACTATGCTGCTGCCAATGAGGAAGTACAACTGCATTCCAGAGGGCAGATGTACTGCGACAATAATTTGCTCTATTTCAAAGAAGAAGGCGCCAGCGAAGTCTATGCGCTGGATCTGGCTACCAAAAAAGTGGTCTGGAAACGTCCCATCAAAGTGGCTGCTCAACTGGTGGGAATTGATCATCAAAATGTCTACCTGCTCTCCAGGGAACTGGAGGCCTTGAGTCGTGAAACAAGCCGATTAAACTGGGCTGTTTCTCTGCCCATCGCGGCGGGAGGCTTGAGTGCCGTCATCGATCCGCAGCACGCCTGGATATTTACCAGTCGGGGTATCTTCGAAATTTCGAAATCAAACGGGGATATTCTTGATATTTATCGCGGGCACGATCTGAGTTCGTTGGGGGGGGCGATCAGTCTGAAACAGGGATTAATGCTTTGTATTTCCAATCAGGCTGTGACCGCATACCCCTCCACTCCCGCTGGAAAACAGAAGTCAAAAGAAACACCAACATCAGAACCTTAATCAGATGGAATGTAATATGTGTGGTAAGTTACTCCTGTCACAAAGTCGAAGCTTGTTTTTACTGGCGCTGGCTCTGCCCTGCTTTGCTCAACTGTCACCGGTCGCTGCTGAAGGTGAAACCGGGATTACCGTTGTAGGGACTGGCATTGTTGAACAGAAACCAACGGTCGTCGAAATGACCGGACTGGTCATCGGTCAGGGCCAACTGGCGGGAGATGCTGTTACCAAGTATCACGGAAATCGACGCCGGGCCGAAGATGCATTTAAAAATCTGAAGATACCAGGACTGGTCATTCAGGGGGATGGGATGTCACTCTACTCGTCCTTAAATGCCAGTCAGATGCAGGCCATGATGCGGGGCATGGCTGTGAATAATACGCAGTCTCAGGAGTTATCGGTCTCAGAAACACTCAAGTTACGTCTGACGGGAGTTGATAAGCTGAGCTCCGAAGAACTGCTGGAAATGATCGTTCGGATTGTTGATGCCGGCAAAGATGCGGGAGTGGTGATTGGTAATGATACGACTCCCATGGTGCCGGGAACATATAACGCTTCTAAAGCACGCAATACGATGGTCGCCTTTAAAATTCAAAACGTGGAAGACTTGAAAAACAAAGCGTATGCGAAGGCCCTGGAAGATGCACGTGCTCAGGCGGAGGCACTCGCAAAGCTGGCGGGGGGCAAACTCGGGAAAGTTGTGGCCATCAATACTGTGGATCCAAACCAAAAGAGCAGCGACAGTTCCAGTCAGATGCTGGCACAGTATCTGGCTGTCCTGGGAATGAGAGTCGGTCAGTCTGAAGAGCAGTCCTCCGCACTGTTGAAAGAGATCCCTGTTTCTGCCGTCGTTCGCGTTACTTATGCTCTCGAATGAATCCTCAATTATACGAGCGTCAAATGAGTATTTCTGTAATCATGAGAATTGTTGCCGGTGGGCTGTTTCTGCTGTGCAGCTTTGCACAGATTCAGGCGCAGGAAATTCTACCCCGGCATGTCACTTCTGCAACCGTCAAGTCAATTCAGCGGGGCCTCGATTATCTGGCGAAGCAGCAGACAACCAGCGGTAGTTTTCAAACAACCCAGGATGGCAGTACCTATCCCGTCTCAATGACTTCGCTGGCGGGAATCGCCTTTCTGGCCAATGGAAATACGCCGACCCGAGGGCCCTATGCCGATCAGGTGCGGAAAGCGACCGAGTACGTATTGAGTCAGGCTCAGCAGAACGGTCTGATCGCAGCCGGTGCAGAAAATGGACGCCCGATGTATGGACATGGATTCTCATTGCTGTTTCTTTCCAGCGTATACGGTATGGAGACAGACGCAAAAGTCCGCGCCCGGATTGCCAAAGTGGTCAAAGATGGTATCCAGTTAACCTCTTCCGGACAGAGCCCTTTAGGAGGCTGGATTTATACCCCGGGCGGAGGAGATGAAGGCAGCGTCACCGTCACCCAGATGCAGGGACTCCGGGCTGCGCACAATGCCGGCTTTACCGTACCCAAGGGAACGATTCAGAATGCTGTCCGCTATCTGGAACTCTGTCAGACACCTGAGGGGGGGATTCGCTACTCATATCATTCCGGCAATGATACCCGCCTGCCGATATCTGCTGCCGCAATTACCTGCCTCTATTCCGCCGGGGAATATGAATCACCGCTGGCTGAAGAATGTATGGAGTATGTTTACGGACAGTTCAAAAACCGAAAAAGTGGATTTCAGTCGGGACATTATTTTTATTTGAACCTGTATGCCTCGCAGGCGTTTTACCAGGCAGGCGATGATTATTGGGATGCCTACTTCCCGGGGCAGCGCGACAGTCTCATCAAATCACAGGCATCCAACGGGAGCTGGAACGGCGATGGAGTCGGTCCCATTTTTGGAACCAGCGTCGCCTTAATCGTTTTACAACTGCCTTATAAGTTTTTGCCAATATATCAACGTTAATCGACATGTATTGTGACCAGCAGACAGGCTGGTAGAACAGGGAGTGAATCTTGTCTGAAATGAAAACAGCACCAGATATGGCAGCTTTGGAGAAGCTCAAAGCCGCCCAGGAACGGATTCGCGAACAGATTCGCAAGGTCGTAGTTGGTCAGGATGATGTCGTCGAGCAGTTGCTGGTCAGTATTCTTGCGGGGGGGCATTGTATTCTGGAAGGAGTCCCGGGCCTGGCGAAGACGTTGCTGGTCTCTACGCTGGCTAAAAGTCTGTCACTGGACTTTGGTCGGATCCAGTTCACTCCCGACCTGATGCCCGCCGATATTACCGGGACCGATGTGATTTACGAAGATCGACAGACTGGAACGCGAGAGTTCCGGTTTATTGAAGGACCGATTTTTACCAATCTGTTGCTGGCAGATGAAATCAACCGGACACCTCCCAAAACACAGGCGGCTCTACTTCAGGGGATGCAGGAAAAGAACATTTCCGCAGGGACGAAACATTACAAACTCCCCCGCCCGTTTTTTGTGCTTGCGACCCAGAACCCGATTGAACAGGAAGGGACCTACCCCCTTCCCGAGGCGCAGCTGGACCGGTTTCTGATGAAGATCATTGTCCAGTATCCCACGCGCGATGAAGAAAGACAGATTTACAAAACAGTAACTGGAGAAGAACAGTCGGAGCCGGAAGCCACCTTAACGGGAGAAGAAGTGCTGGAGCTTCAGCATCTGGTACGCCGGGTTCCCATCAGTGATTTTCTTGTAGATTACACCATGGACCTGATCCGGGCGACACGCCGCGACTGCGAAGATGCTCCGGAGTTCATTAATCGTTGGGTGCTCTGGGGGGCGGGGCCACGTGGTGGGCAGTCTCTGATTCTGGCAGCCAAGGCCCGGGCTGCTCTGTATGGTCGCCCTGAAGTCTCTGTGGAAGATCTCCAGGCGGTTGCTAAGGCCGTTTTGCGCCACCGGATTGTTCTGTCTTACAACGCCGAGTCGGAGGGCCAGACACCGGATTCCGTAATTGAAAAACTGATCGCGGAAACTCCATTATATCAGAGCACTGCCGGAAAGGATGGTCAGTTTGAACACATACTTAAATCCTGAGATCGCAGGCAGTCTGGCCGGGATTGGGTTCAAGGCCCGCCAACCGGTTGAGGGTTCGATAGCTGGCCTGCACCGCAGTCCCCTGCACGGTCTGTCTCCGGAATTTGCCGACTATCGCAGCTACACGCCCGGTGATGATTTGAAGAACCTGGACTGGAAAGCGTATGCCCGTTCGGACCGGTTTTATATTAAACGTTTTGAAGAAGAGTCGAATTTACGTGCCGTCTTTATTGTCGATTCTTCGGCCTCGATGAAGTACGGCGGTCCTGACTTTTCCAAGTATGATTGTGCAGCAACAATCGCCGTCTCGCTGTCGTCTGTTTTATTGAAACAACGTGATGCGGTTGGCCTGGCGATACTCAATGATCGTATTCAGGAAGATCTGCGGACCGGGAGTACTGCCTCCCATCTGGCCAAATTCATGGAAGTGCTGCAGCAGACCGAACTCCAGGGAGAAACCGATATTGGCCCGGCTGTCGCCCAGGTTGCGGATCAGATTCACCGTCGAGGCATCGTTGTTGTTCTGTCTGATCTGCTGACACCGCTGGATCGATTTTACGAGTCGCTGGGCAAGCTGCAATACGCAGGACATGAGGTGATTGTGATGCACGTACTGCACCGTGATGAGGTAGAGCTTCCATTCAAAGATTCTGTGATCTTCAAAGACATCGAGGGCGAAGAAGAGATCTTTGCCGAACCATGGGCCTTTCATAAGGCGTATCAGGCAGCCATGGAAGAGTTTATTCAGGAGACACGCCAACGCTGTCAGTTCTGTGGCATCGACTATCTGCAGATATTTACTGACGCCAATCTGAGCAGGGTTTTGAGCAGCTATTTACACAATCGGCAGTTTGCAGGAGCGAAAACACATCGGGGACGAATGGCGTCGCTCGGTGGATCTGCCGGTTCAGACAATCACACATCAGACTCCCCTGCTCCCGATTCCAGAGCAGGCCAAACATCAGAAAGCGAGTAACCAGTCTCAATGCAGTTTCTGGCTCCCCTACTTTTGACGGGAACGGTTCTGGCAACCGCACCGATCATTATTCACCTGCTAAACCGCAGACGGTTTATCCGCGTGGACTGGGCGCCCATGGAATATCTGAAGTTAACTCTGAAGACAAATCGTCGGCGGTTACGGCTGGAACAGTGGCTTTTGCTTGCGATTCGAACGCTGGCGGTTCTGGCTCTGTTTCTGGCGGTGGCACGCCCCATCAGTTCGGGTACAAATCTGGCGGGGTTCCTGACGGTGGAAGGTCGGGCAAGCCGCGTGATCGTACTGGATGATTCTCTGAGTATGTCTTATCAGACCGGCGAACAGTCTGCTTTCAGCCGGGCACAAAATGCAGTTCGGCAGGTTTTGAACCAGTTGGGACCGCAGGATTCGGTATCGGTGGTACTGGCTTCTCAACCGGAGCAACCACTCGTGCGGATGGCACATCTGACAGAGAAAGAGCGGGACCAGTTGATTGCGCGCATCAATGAGATTAATTCCAGCCAGATGGCCAGTCACTGGATTTCTACCTTAGAGGAAGTAGATCGCCAACTGAAAGAAGCCACATTCCCGATTAAAGAGGTGATTATTGTTACCGATCTCTGGTCGGCCGGTTGGACTTCTGAAGTGCGCGATCTTTGTGACCGTTGGTCGGGCGAACAAGTAACGTTGCGATTTATCGATATCGGAAATGAGCCGACGGGGAACCGTGTACTACGTTCGCTTGATCAGGACAGCCGGATTGCACTGGTCGATCAGGAAGTTAAATTGACTGCCGTCATCGAGAATTCCAGTACAGAACCGCTTAAGTCAGGTCAGGCATTGTTAGACGTGGACGGAAATGTTACTCCAGTGACCCTGCCTGAAATTCCAGCAGAAAAAACGGTGACCGTTCCCGTGAGTGTGCGATTTGATGAACCGGGTCAGCATGTCGTAACTCTATCCATTCCTGCAGATTCCTTGATGGAAGACAACGTTCGCAGCAAACTGATCAATGTTCGTCAGATGGTCGATGTCGTTCTCGTTGATGGCGAACCGGGGCTGAATCCCTTCGAGAGTGAAACTGATTTTCTGGCGCTGGCTCTGTCAGCCGGAAATTCAAACTGGCAGGTGACACAAACGGAAAGTTCAACCTGGAAATCACAGTTATTGACAGCCCCGGATCTGATCGTCCTGGCCAATGTGGATCAGCTGTCAAAGGAGCGCGTCGCCGAACTGGAAGAACTGGTCTCGCTGGGAACCGGTTTAATGATATTTGCCGGCGATCAGTGTGACTTGCAACTCTATAACGAACGACTGTTTAAAGGGGGAAATGGACTCCTTCCGGCAAAAATCAATCAGATTCGGGATTTGCAGGCGCAAGGGCTGGTTATCGAACCAATCGCTGATTCTCCGATTGAGTTACTGAAGAACCTGACTCCGGAACTGTTGAGTCGGGTGCGTCCCCATCGATTTGCGGATGTTGTTCTGGAGCAAGGTGAAGGACAGCGTCAGGTTAACGTGTTGGCACGCTGGAATGATCCCCAGCAGTCTCCTGCAGTATTAGAAAAGCGTTTTGGTGAAGGTCGCGTCCTGTTCTGGACCATTTCAGCAGATAAAAGCTGGAGCGACTGGCCAGCAGAGGCGAGTTTTGTTCTGGCCATGCGGGTAGCGGCACAGGAAATCGCGGCAGAAATTCAACGGGGCGAGAATCTGGTTGCCGGTGAACCGATCCACCTGGAACTGGAGACGATTACCGCGCCTCAGTCTGGTGAACTGGTCTGGCTGGATCGTGACTTGAAACCCCTGGAGGTCCGTTTCGGTATGGAAGGTGAATCGAAGACGATTCTCAGCTCAGATCCGATTCGTTATTCAGGCGTCGTAGAAGCAACGTGGCAAGGCACACAATCTGGCGGGCAGACTCAGAAATTTGCCATCAATGCGAATGTGGAAGATTCATTGCAGGAAAGGCTGAATGAGCAGGAATTGCAGCAGTATCTGGGGCGCATGCCTTTAAAGCTGATTCGTTATCAGGGAAAAGAAATGGACTTATCGACAGCCGGAACTGAATTATGGCGATATCTGGCAGTCGTATTACTGGGTTGTCTGATTTCCGAGAGTATGCTGGCGGCCTGGATTGGTCGTCGTCGCTAAAGAAAGAGTTGTGAACTTGAACCGATTTCTGGAAAAACTGTTTGGTATTCAATCCTCGACCTGGGCCGAAGGTGGTCAGTGGTCCACGCAGTGGGTTGGCTTGCCGTCAGGAGATCGGATGCTCTTTCTGATTCTGGGAGTCGTCGTACTGATAGCTGGCGGCTGGTGGTTGTATCAACGGGATGCAAGGCAGATACCCCTGCTCCGCCGCTGTCTGTTGTACTCAATCCGAATTGCTTTGGTCCTGCTGGTGATTGCCATGCTGCTCGAACCTATTCTGGTATTGAGCAAAGAGGAAAAAATTCCTTCGCATCTGCTGGTCCTGTTGGATACTTCGCAGTCCATGTCGCTGAAGGATTCCTGGCAGGATGAAGAACGGGCCATGGAAGTGGCGCGTAGTCTGGGGATGTCGTCAGACGTGGATGCCCTCCGCAGAATGAACCGCCTGCAACTCGCGCAGAAATTAGTGACACCTTCATTCCTGAAAGACCTGTCTGCTGACGGAAAACGCACGGTCCACCTGCATGGGTTCAGTGATAAGTTCAATCCAGAGGCATTATCAGACTCTGAGGAATGGCACGCCGGTGGAAATGCGACTGCTATCGCCAGTTCTCTTCGCCAGGCACTGCTTTCCTATTCCGGGATGCCACTCTCGGGGGTTTTACTGATCAGCGATGGACAATCGACGGCTGGAGAACCGCCGGAGGAAGTCTTGCAGATGCTGTCTGATGAAGGAATCCCTCTGGTCGCGGTTGGAATGGGGACGACTGATGGACCGCGGAATGTTGCGATTACGGAACTCGAAGTCAGCCCGGTGGTGTTTGTGCAGGATGCGAACCAGCTGACGGTACATATTGAATCACGGGGAATGCAGGCTCAATCCGCGACCCTGCTGATTGAACAGCGACGCAATGGTGGGCCCTGGCAGGAATTCATTCGCGAGGATGTCGTGCTTAACCTCGAGGGTCAGTTACAACCGCGGACGTATCAGTTCACAGAAACAAAAACCGGTAAGGTCGAATTTCGAGCAAATATTATCGATGCGGGGCCGGAAATCTCGCAGGATGATAATCTGGCCTCCACCGAAGTACGCGTGATTCGACAGCGGTTGAATGTCCTGTTTATTGCAGGATCGACTTTTCCCGAAGTTCAGTTTCTGAGAAATACGTTTTTACGGGATCGACAGATTAATCTTTCGACCTGGCTCATGGCGGCTGATAAAACCTATGAACATCCGGGCGATCTGCCAATTCGTCGTCTGCCGGTCACTCAGGAAGAGCTCAACGATTATGACTGTGTGATATTATACGATCCTGATCCCAACGGCTGGCCTGTTAATTTCCCGGAGTTGCTTACGAATTTTGTGACCAAAGCAGGAGGTGGACTGGTCTATATTGCTGGTGAAATGCAGACCGCGAATATGTTCGATCATCAGTCTGATCCTACCCTGGACTGGTTAAACTTATTGCCTGTTATTCGAGAGCCGGGACTCTTTCGCTCTCAAGTTCAGATTCGGTTGAGTGCTCGCTCACCCTGGAAGCTGGATGTGACTACTCAGGGAGTCCAGGATCCCATTTTTAACTTTGCCAGTGATCGTCAGGCAAATGAGCAGCTTCTGAAAAATTTACCCGGCATGTTCTGGCACTTTCCGGTGACCAAAGCGAAACCGGGGGCGACGGTGCTCGCGGTTCATGCGGACCCCCGCATGCGAAATGAATATGGTCAGGAGGTTCTGATCGCCTCGCAACGCGTGGGACCCGGTTGGTCGATTTTTATTGGTTTTGACAGCACCTATCGCTGGCGGTATCTGAATGAGCAGTTGTTTGACGGATTCTGGGCACGAGTCGTGGATCGGGCCGGCAGGAGCAAACAACTGGGAGGAAATTACCCTTTCCGGCTTTCGACACCGCAGGCACAGTACCAGCCCGGAGAACAGGCTAAGGTGGTCGCCCGTTTTCTGGATGAGAGCCAGATCGAGCCTGGTTTACAGCGTTTATACGGTGAAGTAGAGCGTGGTGATGAACAGCCGATTCCACTGACGTTGACAGAAGGAAATCAAAGAGGTGAATTCTCTACGAACTTTCCGGTGCCGTCACCTGGGACGTATTTTGTCCGTGTCTGGATGGGAGATGAAGCAGCCGGGGCGAGCGTGAAGGCGGCTACCATGCCGATTAAAGTCGAATTTCCAAATCAGGAACTGCAAAATCCGACTCTGAACGAAGCATATCTGGAGACCATGTCGAGTTCGACGGGAGGTCGGGTCTATCAGTTGTCAGAAATGAACGACATTGTAAACGCCTTCAAAATTAAAGAGGTCTCTCGATTTCTGGAAGAACGTCAGGAAATCTGGGATGCACCAATTTTCTATTTCTTAATCTTTGGTTTACTGGTTACAGAATGGATTTTGCGAAAGTGGTGCCGTCTGATTTAAAGATGGTATAGCATTACAGGAGTCAGCGGTAGATGTCCAAACTAAAGTCGCATGAATATGCCGAGCTGCAAAACACGATTTCCAGAAAGCTGGATCGTGTAGGACGTGCGCTGCGCCGGCATATTCTGCTGGAAGCGGCGACACGAATCGGCTTGGCTATGCTGTCTCTGGCTGCTTTTTCACTTCTATTTGACTGGTGGCTGGAATTGAGTCTGGCAACCCGTGTCGGATGCATGCTGGCGGGATTTGCGATCATCGGTTATCTGTTGTGGCGGTATATCTACATTCCGTTCCAGGTCTCTCTTTCGCCTATTGAAGTGGCTAATCTGATCGACCGTGCGCGGCGGGTCAATGATCAGCAGGCACTGGCGCCTCAGGTGGCTAGCCTGTTACAGTTGCCTGGCCATCAGCATGAAGCAGATCAGTCTAATGAGATGATCGCGCAGGCGGTACAGGAAAATTATCAGCGTCTCAGCAATTTTCCTTACGAGAAAACAATCAACCAGAAGCACACCCAGGCCTGTCTGCTGGGACTTTTCGCAGCTATTCTGATTCCGGTCTGTTTTCTGATGATTCTGCCAGCAACGGCACAATTATGGGGAGCGCGCTGGTTACTCGGTTCCAGTCAGCCCTGGCCTCGTGATACCCGATTAATTGTCGTTGGTCTGCAAGAAGGACAGTGGGTGCTTCCACGGGGGGAAGCGGCGACCTTACAGATTCAGGTGGAGGATGCAGACAAGCCGACGGAGAGTGTCTGGCTTTCTCTGAAGGATGCAAATGGTGAGAGTGAAACAATTACCATGAATCGCTTTCAGGCAGGAGATTTTCGCTATGAACTGCCCCCTGTTCAACTTCCGCTTCAGGCACAGGCCTGGGGAGGTGATGGCCAGACAGAACTTTTTGAAATCGTTCCCATCGATCGACCCCGGATTACCGATTTATCGATTCGTGCATCGCATCCCCGTCTTTCGGAACCTTTTGTATCTCATTTTTCGGCTTCGGAAGGAAATGTCCGATTACTGCCTCAGTCAAAAGTGACATTAGAGCTGACCACGAATGTGAAGGTCCGCAAGATTGACGTTGATTCTGAGGAGATCTCGTTACAATGGAACAGTACGGATGGAAAGCATTTCCAGACAGAATGGACACATGAGAAACCCGTTAATTTCAGGCTGACGTTACATTCTGCTGAGCACGAAATCAGTTCCCATCCTCGTCCGGTATCCATTGGTGTACAACCAGATCGCAGCCCGCGGCTTAGTTTTCGTTATTCAGGGCTGCGGCAGAGAATTACTCCACAGGCAACGATCCCCTTTTCGATCTTAGCTCGCGATGATTTTGGCATACGCCAGGTGGGGATGACATCAGAAGTTCCTTTGACCGGGATTGCAACTTCAGAAAAATCAGCAATTGAACCCGAGGAAGTAGCGGATTTATCGACTCCGAAAAATATGAATCATGAGCAGAATTATCCTGTTTATGGACCGGAGGATCCTGCGAGAGAGACCGTTGTCGAGCATGAACAACGGGTTTCCATTGCCGAGATGAAACTGAATCCGGGAGCGGTGATTACATTTCAAAGTTTTGCAGAAGACAACTGTTTCACAGGGCGTCAGAAAACCAACTCACGACAGTTAGTGTTTCGAGTGGTCAAGCCTGAGGAACTGTTCCGCGAAATTCTGTTGCGACAGCAGCAATTAAGGGCACGGCTCCGAAAGTCACGCGATCAGGCAGAGCAGTTACGTGATAAATTGAAACTAGCCCGGAATTCGGAAGAAGCAGCGGCCTGGATTCGAGAGCATCAGTTGATCCGCCGGGAAGTCGGACAGGTCAGTCATGCTTTAAACAGTTCTGTGGAAGAGATGAAACTGAACCAGCTGGGAGGTGCGGAGACCTGGCAGTTAATCGAGCAGACGGTGCTCAAACCGTTGCAAGGTCTACACGATCGTGAGATGGAACAGCAACGACAATCTCTGGAGTCACTTCGGAGCCAGTCCCCTGAACCACTTTCACAACTGACCGATCAGCAGGATCAGATTGTAAAGACGATGGACCAGATCTTGAACAATATGGCCCAATGGGACAGTTTCATCGACGTAGTCAATCAATTAAACGCCGTAATTAAACTGGAACAGGTCGTCAAAGATAAAACAGAAGAACTCAAAAAGAAGCAGACTGATTCCATTTTTGATAAGTAAAGGGTGTGACGATCGCGTCACTCTGAATCCCCCTGTGATGGAGGTGTGGGACATGCGAAACAGAGACAAGGCAAGAAAATACGGGATGATCTGGTTGGTCGTACTGACCGTTCAGCTGGGAGCGATTCAGGCGAAAGACAAGTCAGAGACCGTGTCCAATACTGCGGTCAGTTCAAGTGAGAAAGTAACGCCTCGGAAACGGATTCAGTTCGAGCAGGACAAAGCCAAGGCGCACATGCAGGAGTTAGAGGAGCGAATGTTTCGACTCTCCCGACTGATTCAGGAGTCGCAGCCCGAGGACGCCGCCAGACTACTGCTGGGATTACGTAAAGCTCGCGAACAGTTGATTCTGGATCGGATGGGAGAAGCTTCCCGAATGCTGGATGACCTGAAGTTGAATCAAGCCAGCCAGGAGCAGAAGGAAATTCTGGTACTGCTGGAAGAACTGAAAAAACTGCTGCTGACAGCAGATATCGGGCTGGAGCTGAAACTGGAACAGTTGCGTAAATTGATTGATTCTCGAGAAACCTTGAACAAACTCATCAAAAAAGAGGAGCTTCAGCTTTCTCACACACTGGAGCAGCAGAAAAAACAAAAGACCGATTCTGAGAAATTCAAGGCCCTGGAAACCAGTGAACGTCGCAATCAGAAGTCTGCTGAAAATCTGCAGCAACAACTGCGTGAATACGGAGCTGCATCGAAAGGAATCTGTAATTCACTATCGGGAGCCGGTAAATGCATGGGAGGCGCCTGTAAAAAACTGGGAGAGTCTAAACCTAAGCCGGCTTCACAAGACCAGAAAAAAGCAATAGAGCAGTTGAGCCGTGCGGATCAGGAAACACAGAAACTGGAAGAACAACTGCGAAAAGAAGTCGAGTCACTTGTTCGTCAACGTGTAATGGATCAGTTGCAGGATATGATTGTGCAACAGAAACAGATCCGCGAAGTTACGACCAAGCTGCAGGACCGGGTGTCGCAGAAGCAGAAACAGGCACTGGCGGCAGTCAGGAGACTGTCGAATTCCGAAGAGAAGATTATCACTCTCTGTTCAGAGTCAATAGAGCTCTGCGAATTGACCCGTTTCAGCCTGGTTCTGCCTGTTGCGCTGGGCGCGATTCGCGAACAGATGGAATTCGTCAGCGAAGGGCTGGAACAGGGACAGGCCGATCAGGAGATCATCACAGATCAGCAGCAGATCGAGAAAGATCTCCAGGCACTGCTCGATGCGATGCAGGAAGCTTCGCGGCCGGCCAGTAAGAATGGCAGTGGTCAATGTAAGGGGTGCCAGGGGAATCGGAATAAACTGCTGGCGGAAGTCAAAATGCTCCGTTGGATGCAGCAGTTCGTGCACATTCGGACAGAAAGCCTGGATCGACAGATTGCAGATAAAAAGATCACTGGAGATTCGCTGAAAGACCGTATCGAACTGCTGACGGTGCGACAGAAAGAGATCGACACGGTTACCGGTCGCTTACACAGTATGACCTGTCCTCATTGTCTGGGAGGTGAATGATGGCACTCACGCAAATCTGCTTAAAACATTGCTATGTATATCTGTCGGTGACAGTCTGTTGCATGTCGCTCTGGTTGGAGACGGCCCAGGCTGTCGACATTGATCCCCCAGTGAAAACAGAGAAAGCAGTCGAGGCTGCTAAACCAGTCCCTGTCCCGGGAAAAATTGCACCAGGCACTCTTCCTGGTCAGCAGGATGTGATGTCCCTGATGCGCGATGATGCCTGGTTGAAAGATCCGTTTAAGAATATCCAGACCGATGTCAAATCGGTGATTAATGATTTCGATCAAGGCCAGACGGAAAAACCAGCCAGGACAACTCAGCCGCGAATTATTTCCCGTTTGGACACCTTGATTGAGATGCTTGAGAAATCCTGCAAGAAAGGGGGCGGTGGCGCAGGTGCGAATCCATCACGCCCGGCAAATGCTTCGACACTGGGAAAAGGTCCCGGCGGACAGGGAGACCTCAGAGCGCCCGACAAAAAAGGACGCAACTGGGCCGACCTGACGCCCAAACAGCGCGAGAAAATTCTGCAGTCACGAACGGAGGGCTTTCCTCCCGGCTATGAAGACATACTGGCAGATTACTTTCGCCGACTGGCGCGGAACAAGGATCTGAAGAAAAATGAGACGACTGATAAACAAGAGTAAAATCATGAATCGAATGCTGGTTTCAACCGGATGGAGTCTTATCTGGCTGTCTGCGCTGTTGTTCAGCCTGGAGGAGCATGTTCTGGCTGATGAGGTAATGCTTTACGACGGGAAAAAAATCAGCGGTCAGATTCGGAGTATCACCGCTGACTCATTGACTGTAGACGTTGGGAAACAGCAGCAGAGGGTGAACCTGTTTGATGTAACATCATACAAATTTGTCGAGCCTGCCCTGCCACAAAACGTCAGTCAGTTATTAATTGATGGTGAGAAACCCAGCTATACCAGTGGGCCACGCACCGCAAAAATCAAGCTGCGAAAAGGGTATCACCGATTTACTCTGCCCTATTATCATACGCTGGGGGTGGCGAAGCTGGAGATCAAAATGTCGGGGCCTGGGATCAAAAATACAGAAGTACCCCGCGAGATGCTTTCCCGGGTCACGGATCAGGTAAGGAAAATAGCCACGCGTGAGTATCAGGTCGATCAGGCTGGTTTCCGTTTGCCAGTAGAAGTCAAACAGCCGGAACGGTATGTTGCCTACCGACTGATGGAATGGACTGATCCGGCGGCAGTAAAATCGATTCTGGATCTGCGTTACCTGTCTGTGAAAAAATATGGTGCCAGTCCGCGCCTGGCACTGTTAACCAAACGCAGTGCGATTCATTTTGGAATTATTTATGAGGGACTCATCAAGATTCCGCAGGATGGCGAATATACATTTTCGATTGATACAGACAAAAACAGTAAGGCACAGTTTTATCTCGGAGCGTTTCCTCGTGAACTGTATCGCAAATCGCTGGGTAAAAAAGAATCCAGCTGGAAACTGGCCTTTGATCAGGACGGAAAGCTGACGGGTAAACTAAAACAGTGGGATGCTAACGGAGTTGTCATGACCCTGCCACTCGCATCTCAGGATGTTGATGTTAAATTGCAGCCTGATGTGATTCAGGAAGTCTGGCATCAGGCAGAAGGAATCAGTCAACCAGGAAGTTCTGAACGAAAAGGCGAATCGAAGACTGAAGATACCGCTTACATTCGAACCAGTGATGGGAAAGTTCACCGGGTGTCAGGCGAAGTTGTGAGTATGGATAGTCAGAGCCTGCGGTTCCTCTACCAGGGAGAGGAACGTGAAGTCAAACAGGATCGCGTTGTAGGGCTCGTGCTGCACAAAAAACGAACTGAGAAAAAAAACAGCCTTAAGCTAATCAGTCTGATTCGACTGGTCGGTGGTTCTCAACTGCCGGGGGTGGTCTCATCTACCGATCCCTCTCAGCTGACGATTGACCTGCCTGGCGGGGCTAAACTGTCTGTATCCAACGAAGATCTGGAATCTGTAAAAACGATCAATGCCCGCTCTGTCTCATTGACGGAAATCATTCCTGAGACTGTAACAGAGGTGCCATTTTTCAATCAGGTCTTTCCTTATCAAATAAACCGTTCATTTAACGGAAAAGAGCTGCAGATCGGCAAGCAGTTATTTTCAAAAGGCTTGTGTGTACATGCGAAAACGATCCTGGTTTATCGTCTCGATCGCCAGTTCGAGAAATTCACTGTGACCCCGGGACTGCAGCATGCGACCGGCGATTCCGGCAACGTCGCTGTGACTGTATTGGCAGATGGGAAAACCCTGTTTGAGAACCAGGAATTTACCAGTCAGACGCAGCAGGGACCGCTCAACTTAGACGTCAGCGGTTGTCAACAACTGACTCTGACAGTTGATTTTGGCCAACAGCAGAATGTGGGAGACCGATTCGTCTGGGGAGCACCTCAGTTGATCCGGGCGTCTCCCCAGGGCCTGGCTGTCAGTAAGAAATAGATCAGATTTGGATGAAGTAATGGCAGATATCATCATGAATACACAGGATAAATGTATTTCTAAGAGCAGAGCACTGGAGTTTCAGTCTCGCTCTCTTAGTAAACTGTTTTGTGCTGGTTTGCTCATGGCAGTTCTCTTCGAGCCGATACTGGGAACTCACTGTCTGGCAGAAGGTGATCTAACTCAAGGTGGCTCGAAGCTGATTGTCCGTGATGTGGGAGTTTACCTGGTCTCTGCCCACGGAAAAAAAATGAATGATTCTGGTTTGTTCCGATCTACACTGCCGGGCTTCATGCAGTCGCGGCGGTTGAGTGCTGAGAAAGAGGAAAGCGATAAACCGACTCCTCTGGGGTTGATAACATTTGCTGGACCAGAAGTTAAAGATATCGATGTTCTGGTGGAATTCCCCTCAGGGCGATTCCTTTCTCACTGGCCCACGGCGCGGATCCAGTCCCGACGAATTTACTGGCGCTCCTGCCAACTCACGAAATCAGGTTCGACAAGCTTTCAGATCCCGGGTTCTCACTGGCTGAGCCCCCTGCAGCAGGCTGATCGCCTGTTTGTAAATGCGAACAACAAAAGTGAACGCTTCATTCTATATGATGTTGAGGTCAATCATACGCCCCAGGTATCCATGACCCACTCAGCAGACGGGTTTCAGATTCAGGGCCGGGAGCCCGGGGGGCTACAGCATCTGACGGTCATTCAACCGACAGACAATCCAAAGCAATGGAAACTGGCAGCCATTGATCAGGTTCCTGGATTGTCAAAACAGAAGTCGAAACCGCAGTCCGGGACAGGTGATAAAACGAAAGTATCTGAGAACGATCCTCTCTCTGATAAAAAACTCAAAGCCAAGGCGGCAGCAGAAGAAGCAGCGAAGTTGAAAGTTCTGGGGAATCAACTTCGGAACGTAGGTGCGCTACCACAGTTGTTATCTGGTAAAGCTGCTGATTCAAAGAAGCCTGCAACACCCGCGAAGACGGAAGCTAAAGTGGTTCCCGTCAAAGTACCCTATGTAGAAAAGCAGCCGGTTTCGCGTGAACAGATCCTGAGTTTCTGGGGAGACTATCTGAGTAATCGGGGGCTGGGAAAACCTGAGATTGAGTATGTGCAGCGCATTCTGAATGAATATGGTTTTCGAGAAGATCAGGCAACGGTCATTTATTGCATGGATGAAGGAGTTCTCGACAAAAGTGTCCCGCTGGAACTGACCCCCCATCCTGATGTGCTACGTCGGATTGCACTGGTGATTCTGGTTGACGTGGATCCTGCATTGCAGAAGCACATTGATCTGTTAATCGCGCAGCTTGGTGATCCGGTCTGGGCGAAGCGGGAAGAGGCTCAGCAGGAACTGGCGGAATATGGTCGGGCAGCCCAAAAACAGTTGCAGCAGGCCACGAAAAATAAAGATCTGGAGATCGTCTTTCGATCAGAACAACTGTTGGAGAAAATCAAATAATCTGCTGCTTCAGATCTCGCTACCTGGCGATTAATGAATCGTGATCGGGGTCAGAGTAAAGCCGATGATGAAAAACGCGAGAGTTGCCCAGCCGATAAATGTTCGCATGGGGCCCAGCTCAACGGTATCGTCGGCAGTAGGAGGATGTGTGACTCCGAAGAAGATGAGCAGCAGAATCAGCAGCGAATAGGAAAATTCATTGGAATACGCCATATATCCAATCGCACCGAGCAGAACCAACTGAGCGACAACATTGGCTCGTTTGCCGATCAGGGTATACAGGATGTGTCCTCCATCCAACTGTCCAATGGGGATCAGGTTCAGGGCAGTGATGAAGATTCCAACCCAGCCTGCAAACAGCATTGAGTTCATGGCGATTTCCTGGTTTTCAGCCAGGGGGCCGTGTACCAGTGTAATCATCCATTTCAGAATCAGTGGTTCGCCGAAACTGACGACTCCAGAGCCGGGAAGGATCGTTTCCACGGTTGAATTGAGCAGCCCCCAGTAAACGAAGGGAATTGCAAACACCAGCCCTGCCAGAGGACCGGAGACCGCGATATCGAACATTTGCTTGCGATCGGCAACTCCACCACGCTGCAGAATGACTGCTCCCATGGTACCAAAGGGGCTCATCGGCATGGGGATAAAAATCGGACGGGTCGCCGGGATGTGGTAACGTCGCGACTGGAGATAGTGTCCCATTTCATGCGAGAGCAGGATCAACATCACCGGGCCGGCATATGAAAAGCCGTTGCTGAAAAACGTTGCCCAGCCCATGGCCTGGATTTTCGAGTACAACAACTGGAACTGCCCGGGAGTCGGAATAAAAGGGCTATGTGTGCCGCCGACGATCAGCGTGCTCAGACAGGTCAGAATGAAGAGAACCAACGGGACCTTGCTCCGCGTGGGAGCAGATGGCCTGCTGTAGACAGGTTGCCGGGGTGAATAACCCTTGACCTCGGTCTGATAGTCACCGGGCTTAACCTCAATGATCTGGTCAGAAGGAGGCCGCGGCTGGTTTACGTCATTCATACATCTATTCAAATACAAGAGCTGATAAAATTAGTAGTTCAATCCATTTTATACCGCTGACAGCATTAAGATGAGCTGTGATTTTGCTGAATTCTCGAATTTGTTATTCGAATCGACTGATAGAATATTGCGAAGATATGTCTGGAATATCTCAGATTACAGTGGGTTACGTTTCAGCATCCGGGAGGCACGAAGCACGTAATCAATGCCACTGTACAGTGTAATCAGAGCCGTTGCCCAGATAGTAACATCGCGAAACATCAGGAAACCGGGGGTATTAAACGGGGCTTCAGGGCTCAATGAGAGCAGGCTGACCACAACGGCGACACACTGTACGCCCATTTTAATTTTCCCACTCCAGCTGGCAGAAAAATCGCGTCCTCTTTTTTCGAGGAAGCCACGGAGGCTGGTGATAAACATTTCTCGACCGATGATGATCAGGACGAACCAGGCATTGATTCCGGAAGCAGAACCCCTTTCCAGGAGGAAGATAAAAGCACCACAGATGATGAATTTATCCACAAAGGGGTCCATGATCCGGCCCAGCGTTGTGACCTGATTGTATTTTCGAGCGAAATAACCGTCCAGAAAATCTGTAGCTGCTGCCACGATGAACAGGCAGGCAGAGGTTTTCCACCAGCCTTCGAGATAGATTATCACGAACAGGATCAGTGAGAGTACCAGTCGACTGACGGTGATCAGGTTGGGCAGGTTCCAGATTTCAGGCCCCAGCAGCTCCGTACCTGGCCCGGTATTCTCGGATTGAGGTTCCGAAGTCGAATTCATATTGGCTTCAGGATCTTTGAATGAACAATGTGTCAATTATCAGCGCACAACAGCACAGAGCAGTCCCCGGGACTGCTCACAGGCATTCTATCGACTGGACTGGGAAGTTTACAGTGCAGCTCTGTGGCTTTTATGGGGATTCGTCAATCGATTCCAGGACGGGCAGTTCGTAGGCAATAATCTGGGTATTGCTGCGTACAAAAATCCGATTTTCCGCATAAGCGGGATGGGCCCAGGTCTCTCCAATCAGGTTGGTCCGGGCCAGTTCCCTGTAACCGGAAGGATCCAGCTCAGCCAGGATCAGATCTCCGTCAGAGTTGAGGATCAGGGCGCGGGGCTGTTGTTGCTTGAGCCAGATCAGGGTTGCCTGCGGATTTCGAGTATCACCGGGTGTCATCTGGTTTTTGTCGTCCCAGATTTTTTTCCCCGTGGCGAATTCAAAACAGGTCAGACCAAATCTTTTATCGAGTAGATAAGCATAGCCGTCCCGGTAAAGCGGTTGTGACATCAGACCTCTCAGTGTGCGTCGGTCCTCCCATTTCAGCTCTGCTTCTTCTGGCTGAGTGCCCAGCTGGATCGCTTTCGATCCCTCCCAGTAACCTGCCACAAAAACCAGTCCCTCATGCGCAATTGGATTGGCGATCGCGACACCGTAAGTGATTTTGTAAGGGACCGACCAGAAATGTTTCCCTGACTGTGGATCGACACTGTGAATGTGATTGGGAGACCAGATGATCAATTGTGACCGGCCCTTATGTTTGATCAACAAAGGTGTCGCATAGCCGGCAGTATCGGAGAGTGATCGCCACCGTTGGACGCCTGTCTTACGGTCCAGGGCGACGACCGCGGTCCCCTGCTCTTTGCCTCCGGGTAGCAGAATGACCATGTCTCCCAGTACATAAGGAGCAGCGGCATACCCCCACTGTGGTACTTTCCCCCCAAAGTCTTCAACGAGGTGCTTCTTCCAGATCACCTTCCCGGTTTTCGCAGACAGACAGTAAACATCGCCCATCGTTCCCAGCGTGTAGACCAGATCATCCACGATCGTGGGGGCCGCGCGAGGGCCATTGCCATAATCGAGGTCACGGTAATCGCAGGGATAGGTATGC
The DNA here is from genome assembly GCF_040219335.1 of Gimesia sp. Lineage (NCBI taxonomy): Bacteria > Pseudomonadati > Planctomycetota > Planctomycetia > Planctomycetales > Planctomycetaceae > Gimesia > Gimesia sp. The sequence goes on from NZ_JAVJSQ010000019.1 coordinate 207,110, forward strand.
GCCCAGATCTGTTGACCCGTCTGGGCGTCAAAGCAGAGCACTCGTTCAATCTTCTGCCGCGCGACTCGATGGCTGTGGATACCAGCTGCTTTTTGCTGATCTTCAGACGAGGCTACAGGCCGATCCATGACATAGAGTTTTCGATCCGCTACAGAAATGCCCCCGTAGCCTCCTCCCAGGTCGTGGGACCAGAGTTTTTTCAACCCCGATTCCGGCCAGGCTGTTTTGAGTGGCGGACCATTCCAGGTGCCATCACCGTGCGGTCCTCGCCACTGGGGCCATTCGTCCCAGCTCGCTCGTGGGTTTGCTCGGGGTGAATTGGGAGTTTCTGCGAAAGCAGATTCCAGGGAGATCAGGCAGTACAGCATGAACAGTGAGTTTAAAGCGAAAACACGCATGGTCGTCTCGTTTTTGGCGGGAATCAGTTAAGGCAGGTTGAAAGATCAACTGTTCTTAATATTTTCTCTGATTCGCAGATAAAGCTCAAGGGGCCGAGACGAAAACGGTCAGACCAGTGCAGCTTCTGGAAAGTGATCGGGAATGCTTGCCGGATCTATAAAGGTTCGAAACCACATTTCCAGAACCAGCAGCGACCAGAGTCGGGCGCTCTGATCCCATTGCTGATTCTGGTGTTCGTTGATCAGCTGTTCCACAGCCTTCCGGTCAAAGATCTGTCGGTCAATAGCCCGCTGGTCGAGCAGGACATCGTAGAGTAATGGTTTCAACTCATGACGGAACCAGTGATTGAGGGGCACACCGAATCCCATTTTTTTACGTGTCTGGATCGATTCGGGGAGAAGATCAGCAAAGGTGTCGACGAGAATCTGTTTGCCACGGCCTTTGTGCATTTTGAGATTCAGGGGCATGACTGCAGCCAGCTCAGCGACATGATGATCCAGGAACGGGCTGCGGCATTCCAGACTGTGGGCCATGCTGGCAATGTCAACCTTTGTCAGAATGTCACAGGGGAGATACGACAGCACATCGGTTGCAGTCGTGCGGGTCACAAAGTCACGGTCGGGACAGAGTTGATAAGCGTCTAGCAGGAACTGGTCGGCATCGAAGTTCTGGATCTGCTCTCTAAATTCCGGCGTGTACATCTCCAGTCGGCGTTCTGTATCAAAGATGCCGACCCATTTGAGGTAGCGACGTTCCGGTGGAACCGCGAGCCCCGCCAGGAACCGCTTGACGCGGCGGCGAAATGATTTCTGTTCCACAGATGCGGGCAGTTTCTGCCAGATGGAAGCGGTCATCATTTTTTTGACGAACCCCGGCAGTCGATCAAACCACTGTGAAAGTGCGACCGCTCTATAGCGGTCGTAGCCTGCAAACAGTTCGTCTCCCCCGTCTCCGGAGAGAGAAACGGTGACTTCTTGCCTGGTGACTTGTGAAAGGTACATCGTCGGGATAGCACTACTGTCGGCGAAAGGTTCATCGTAGTGCCAGGCCAGACGGGGCAGCATTTCGAGGGCCTCGGGGGCGACCACATACTCGTGATGTTCGGTACCCAGCTTGGCAGCTGCCTCGCGGGCATAGCTCGTCTCGTCAAACTGTTTCACCGGAAAGCCGATCGAAAAGGTATGAACCGGTCGTTCGGACATGCCCTGCATCAGTCCTGCGATGATCGTCGAATCGATTCCTCCGGAGAGAAATGCTCCCAGAGGGACATCACTCCGCATGCGGATTCGAACGGATTCCGTCAATGTCTGGCGAAGTGCCTTTGACCATTCCTGAGGTGTCTGAAACTTCAGGTCTGATTGTAATTCAGGATGCTGATAAGGGGGCGTCCAGTACCGCTCAACGGTGAGTTGTCCGTGTTCGTAGATTGCGCGGTGCGCCGGGGGCAACTTCTGGTAGCCTTTCAGAATTGACCAGGGGTGTGGCACATATTGATAGGCGAGAAACAGATCGATGGCGTGGGGATCAACTTCCCGGCTGGCACCAGGTAGCTGCAGGAGCGATTTGAGCTCACTGGCAAAGCTCAATCGTCCTGGTTCTTCCCGATAAAACAGGGGCTTCTGTCCCATGCGGTCGCGTGCCAGAAAGAGGCGCTGGCGACGTTCATCCCAGATGGCAAACGCAAACATCCCCCTCAGATGTTCCACGCAGGCCGCCCCCTGCTCTTCATAGAGGTGGACAATGACTTCTGTGTCGGATTCGGTTTTGAACTGGTGCCCCTGTCTGACCAGTTCTGTTCTGAGCTCCTGGTAGTTATAGATTTCGCCGTTAAAGACGATCCAGACAGTGCCGTCTTCGTTACAGAGTGGCTGGTGCCCGGTTCCCAGGTCGATGATCGACAGGCGGCGGTGTCCCAGGGCGGCACCGGTTTCAGAGCTTGGAGTGAAGTTGGTCAGCTGGTTTTCATCAGCGAACAGAAATGACCTGGGTTCCAAGTCTGAATGATAGCCTCCCGCATCATCGGGGCCCCGGTGAGAGATGACACTGGTCATGCTGCGGAGCACCAGTGGGGAGATGTTCTTGTCCCGTGTGGTCCACGAGGTTCCGGTGATTCCGCACATGATCTGAATTCTAAAAGCTGGGGGACGGGAGACGTGCTCTGGTCAGCAACTTCGATTACTGGAGGACTTCACGATAGAGTCTGGCATAGCCTTCTACCATTTTATCGACACTGAATTCCTCTTGCATCCTTTTTCGAGCGGCGTTTCCTAAATCTTTCGCGAGTTGCGGGTCAGCCAGGATGCGTTCTGCAAATTGTGCGAAACCCGTACTGTCACCCACTGAAGTCAGAAAGCCGGTCTCGCCATGCACGACCAGTTCCCTGTTGGGGGGAATATCACTGGCGACGACGGGAATGCCGTAGGACATGGCCTCCATAATGCTGTTCGACTGTCCTTCAAAGTCGCTGGCCAGTTGAAAGACTTCGAAGAGTGGAAAAAGCTGGTCGACATCGGTGCGGTGGCCCAGGAACCGTACGTTGGGAGTGACCGTATATTTGTGAGCCAACTGCTCCAGCTTCGCTCGTTCGGGGCCATCACCAATTAACAGCAGAACGATATCCTCATTCATCTGGCGAATCAGCTGTAGTGCCCAGAGCAGATCTTCGACACGTTTCTGGCGGGCCAGACGTCCCACGAAGGCAATCAGGCGCGCATTAGGGGGAATATCATGTTCCTGGTAAAGCTGTGAACGAACTGCTTCATTGACCGTCTTATCCGGCAGAACAATGCCGTTAGGAACGACTCGCAGTAGTGAATCTGGTACACCTTTATCCCTGTAAAAGTCGACAACACCCTGAGAGTTACCAACCAGCAGCGAAGTTTGCGGTAACAGACGCCGATCGACATTATGCTGCCAGTTACTCTTCCAGGAATCCACACAACGCTCGGAGACGATGACCTTGGTTTTTTTTTGTGAAGACGAGAGGCGTTTAACAGCCATTCTGCCATAGGAGTTGGCTGCAAATAGCCAGGTATGCAGAATGTCCGGTTGTTGCTGTTGTAGAGTTTTCTTTAACGCTCGGTATGCCAGCGGGTCGAATTTGAATCGTTTCTTGAGGATCGTCACCGGAATATCATGCTGCTGGAGTACCTCCGCATAAGGGCCTCCCCGGGTCAGCGCAATGACCTGCACATCAAACTCTTCACGGGGTAAAGACGTCGCCAGCAGAGTAAGCTGCTTTTCGGCACCGGACTGATCAAGAGTCGGAATGAGAAGGCTGACTTTTATCACGATGAAAGGGTTCGCATTCGTTGCTGAGAATTGTTTCCGGGTTCGCGCTTTGAAAGACGCCTATCGTATTTTATACTGCAGACGGTGATCAATATCTGATCTGTACCCTGCAGGTTGTCCGTATCATAGAATGAAAGACGATGATCGTACAGTTTGGATCTGCCCGGATTGAGCTGGTTCTGGGAGATATTACGACACAGCGCGTGGATGCGATCGTCAATGCCGCAAATGCGATGCTGGCGGGGGGCGGAGGCGTAGATGGAGCAATCCATGATGCCGCTGGTCCGGAAGTAATGAATGAGCTGAAGCGTCGTTACCCGGATGGATGCCCGACGGGGAGTGCCGTTGAGACGTCCGCTGGAAACCTGCGGGCAAAATACATTTTTCATGCGGTAGGCCCCATCTGGCGGGGAGGTGGAAATCAGGAGAAGGATCTGCTGGAGTCCGCTTATCAGACCTGTCTTTCACTGGGAGAAAAACTGCGGTGTCAGAGCCTGGCGTTTCCTTCGATCAGTACCGGAGTTTATGGCTATCCCGTTGATCTAGCGGCAGAAACGGCGCTACGGACGGTAGCAACGCGTCTGGAAGCGACCAGTCAGCTGGAGCTGGTGAAATTTGTTCTCTTTGATCAGGGGACGTTTGGTGGGTATGCCCGGGTTCTGGAAACAATGCTTGTCTGAGCCTTATGGTAGAACCCTTCATTCAGGAATTTGTTGCCTCTGATAATTACCGGCTGCAGGGGCGTGTCTGGAACCCCGAGGCGGAGGACATCAAAGGGGTTTTAGTCGTACTCCACGGAATTCAGAGTCATTCAGGCTGGTATGAAGCATCCTGTCGACAGCTCTGTGAGAGTGGATTTCAGATCTATTTTTTTGATCGCCGTGGATCGGGGCTGAATCGAGAACAGCGTGGCGATACTCCTCACTGGAAGCGACTGCTCCAGGACACAGTACAAATCCTGTCAGAGGTTCGTTTCCAGCAGTTCTCGTCAGGGAAAGCTGCGCCTGTGATTTTGCAGGCGATGAGCTGGGGAGCAAAACTGGCGGCGGTCGTGGCGACTCGTCGACCTGATCTGATAGACGGACTGGCTTTACTTTATCCGGGGGTTAAAGCACTCGTCCGGCCGAATCCCTTCCAGAAGTTTCAGCTGAATCTGGCTGACAAGATGGGAGTAAGGCAGAAGCCGGTCGCGATTCCGCTTAGTGATCCGGCATTGTTTACGGGAGACGCCGGGTGGCAGAATTTTATTCGTCATGATCCTCTGGCACTGCATGAGGTCACCGTTTCGTTTTTACTGGCTAACCGGGAACTGGATCGACTGGCGGACCAGGCCGCGGAGCAGATTGAATGTCCGGTGTTCTGTCAACTGTCGGGACAGGATCAGATCATCGATAACAAGGCTACGGAAGTCTGGTTGGACCGTGTCGGATCGGTGGAGAAGCGATGCATTTCCTATCCTGCTGCACGTCATACTCTCGAATTTGAGCCGCAGCGCGAGCAGATTGTGGCAGATTACGCTGACTGGCTGGCAGAAATCTGTTCTTCTGGTGAGATCTGAGAATTCCCCTCGAATCGGGGCAGACTTTTGACAATGAGTATCTAAAATAACAGTAGATTTCCGACGGGCCAGTTTATGTCTTCACTTTGTGGAATGATTTAATGAAGTATTCGTTTAAAAAACTCTCCCCTATGTTATTGGTGCTGCCGATTCTCATTGGGAATATTTCTTCACGCGCCGCGGAACCGGTTCAGAAAACAGTGACTGATTCCAAGGCTACCGAACCCGTGAAACAGGATTCAAAGGATTCTGAGGAGAAACTGGTTCCCCTCAACCCCCAGAAGACGGTGTTGCTGGATCTGGAACACAAGAAATTATTCTTGAAAACGCACGTCTGTCTGGTCGAAGGCGTATTGGAGATGCTCTGCTGTAAGAAACAGACCAAAGAACACGAGTCTATTTTATCGATTGATTCTCCTGCAAAAGCGATACACGCCGGCCTGTTGGCGATTGGTGCAAAAGCGGGAACCCCGGTTCAGTTCACGCCCAAGTTTACACCTCCCACGGGACAGAAACTAAATCTGATTCTGGAATGGAAAGACAAAGAGGGTAAAACGCATCGCGAAGAGGCACAGAAGTGGGTACGTACTTCGACTTCCCGTTACTTCACGGCAAAGCTGGATCAATTACCTCCCGGTGTGGTCATCGACAGAAAAACCGAACTACGGTACGACGACAAATACAAAGAATTGATCTGGTTTGGTGAGATGACCAAAGAAGAACGGGACCAGTTCCTGGCGAAATCAGATAACAAGACATATCAGGCAGCGATCAAAGATTTCTATGAAAAGACGCGTCCCCGTCTGATGGAAGCAGACTGGGTTTTCGCAGGCAGCGGTTTCTCCGTCGATGAGATGACTGGTGAAAAATACTATCACGCCGAGAGTGGTGACTTGATCTGTGTCGCTAATTTTCCGACGGCCACCATTGATGTCAGTATTGAAAGCTCTGCCTCTGGTGAAGGAAATTTGTTGTTTGAGGCGAATAAGGCCAAGATCCCACCGCGGGGAACTCCTGTGACAATTGAAATTTCGATTGCCCAGGGAGAAAAAGCCCGCTGAGGATAAATCAGCTGATTAGAGCAAAGGCTTTCTTCATCGCCTTGGCAGTAGTGGCAACCGCCTGATCGTCCGGCATTTCGCGGAGTGCTGCGTTGAACGGTTCTGCCCTCACCGGGCCATCGTAGCGAATTTCGTTCAGCGAATTGAGGAATGTGGCCAGATCGATCACGCCGGTCGCCATGGGCAGTTCGCGTTTCTGGTCAATCTGCTCATCGATTTCGAGTCCTTTCGGTGCGTCGTTCAGGTCAACGGCAACGATCTGGTCATTGGTCAGCGCCAGGATATCATCCTGCGTTTCATGTGCCGTGTACCAGTGCCAGCTGTCCAGAATCAGTCCTACCCCTTTGACGTCGATCGCGGCAATCAGTTCCTGCGTTTCGGGCAGGGAGTGGATGAACGGGTATTTTTTACTGGACCAGAGGGTTTTCGGGCCAACATATTCCAGTCCGAATCGGAGACCATGGTCTGCCAGAATCTGTGTGACCGCTTTCAGACGTTTGGCGTGACGTTTGAAGTTGGCGTTATAGGTCAGTTCTGCATGAGTAGGCATCAGCCAGGTGCCTGTGCGGGTGACACCAGCCCGTTGAAGTGAGGTGGCGTAGGCGGGTAGTGTCTGCAGCCCTTGCTGGAATTTCGCCTCATCGTTGCGAAAATCGACGGGCATTCCCGCGGCACTGAAAACCAGTTTTTTGCTCTTCAGTTCTAAATTTAATTCATCAAGTTGAGTGTCGGTGAGTTTTCCCAGATAACCGGCATCGGGGACGACGGCTTCAAATCCATATTTGTGGGCATAATCAATGGCCTGTCTCTGATCTGCTTTCACTCCAATCCGCCCGCATGAGAGGTCCAGTTTCATTAAACGGGGTTGTGATTTTGAACTAAGTGCACTTGAAGCAATTTGAGAAAAAGCCCCCGTGAACAGAGTGGCAGTAGCTGTCTGGATGAATGAGCGCCGGGAAAATTGCATCTTGTTGCCCCTTTCGAAGACAAAGACAGGGAATCCCTGTGGAGTGTTTTGTGATCTATATGAATATAACTCATTCTAAATGAGCGTCTTAGAAAAATAAAATGTGTTTGATGTTTTTTGGTGCTCTGACGGAATTGCCATCTCTCAGTGGAATTTGATTTAACCTGTTAATCTGGGGGCTTCTGGTTGAAGGTGTCAGTTTGATCTGATCTGAACCCTGAGGCCTGTCAGAACATGCAGGATTCAATACAAGGGGCGAGTTTTGTTAATAATGCCCCGGGAAGGATGTCGATTTTTCTTTTATAACCACCCCCGAAATGATCAATGTCCACCCACAACAGTGAGGTTGTGGCAGATTCAGAGACTATCAGGATCGGGAATACGCAGATTGCGTAATGTTCTCCGGTTTTGAAACAGGGCCGTTTTGTCGATGAACGCTCCGATTTCAAATTGATGAGAGCACATACTTTTATGGGAACAAACATCCGTCAGACGCACAAAGGGAATACCGTGTGCTGGCTAGATCACATCACCACGACGGGCAAGCCCGAGCGACGTCTTTTCACGGATGAGTGGATCCCGGATCAAGGATTCAGTTCAGACAAGACGGTGCCTTGCAGTTTCTTAATGAAAAGGAACGGTACCGCATGATGCGCATGCTTAAACACAGGTCCAAACAACAACTCCCGAACATGCTGGCTTCCGCCATTCTGTCTGCTGCGATTGGTGTGTTGTATTTCAGTTACGATCCATCTCCGGCTGACGCCGATCCCAACGATATGGCTGTGGTCGCTGCCCGACCGGTTCCCGTTCCGGTGATTGCTTATAAACCAACGGAATTTTCTGAATCCAATCAGGAAATTAAACAGGATGGTCAGGCACAGACTCAGCAGCAGCCCGGTACGTTAACCGGACGGATGGCTCTACTGATGAATCAGTTGTTGCTGGAAAAAGGCTGCCGTCTGTTGGATTCCGTATCAGATTACACAACCACTTTCTCAAAGCAGGAATACGTGGGCGGTGCCCTCACCGAGAACCAGGTTATTAACCTGAAATGTCGCCACAAACCCTTCAGCGTTTATATGAAGTGGGTTGTGGGAGACAAAGGCCAGGAACTGCTTTACGTTGATGGTGAAAATGATCAGAAAATGCTGGTCAAGATGGGCGGTCTGAAAGGTCGTCTGATGCCTACGCTGAAACTGGATCCCCACGGATCACTGGCTATGCAGGAATCACGTTATCCTATCACCAAAGCCGGTATCCGAGCATTGGCGGAAGAAATCATTGGCTTTCGTAAGAAAGACCTCGCAGAGAATCTGAATACCGAATGTGTGATGCTCAGTAACCAGAAATTTGATGGTAAAGATTGCTACTGCTTTATCGCTCACTTTGCGAATGCAAAAGAATCACCGACCTATCGGAAGTCCGTGATTTATATTGATCAGGAATCCTGTCTGCCTGTATTCGTTCGCGGATTTGGCTGGCCACGGGAAGAAATAGCTTCTGCCTCTCCCGAAGAATTGGATGAACAGACTCTGATTGAGTCCTATTCATTTACTGATATCAATCTGAAATCAGAGCTGGCTACAGCTGATTTCAGCGAATCCAACTCTGATTATCGTTTCCGCCGCTAAGCGGAACCGTTTCGAATAGATATGTCGAGTATAATCGCCTGTCTTGAGCTCTTGTCAGAGCTTGAGATGGGCGATTGCTTCTTCCGGGGGCATGATATAGCTGAGATAGAAGGGCCCGAACTCTGCATACTTGGCAGAGGCCTTGTCGAACCGCATCGTGTATACGATTTCTTTAATCGGTTCTGGTGCCCTGCCCCACAGCGTGACACCCCATTCCCAGTCGTCAAAGCCGGTTGACGCTGTAATCACCTGGACGACCCGCCCCGCGAACTTCATGCCGCTCAGACCGTGTTCTGCCATCATGTGATAACGGCTGCTGAAGGGCTCCATGTACCAGTTCGCACCGGGAACCCGTGATTTATTCATCGGGTAGAAAGTGCAGACGGGGAAGTCAGGAAATTCGGGGTACACCCGCTGTTGATTCATCGCTGGCAGACGTCCTTCGTAAGCCTTGAGCTTCGCCTGGAATGCCGGGCTGTCAGGATCAGTTCCCTCCTGCTTGAGTTTGTCCGCATACTGTTCCAGTGTGGGAACGTATTCGGAGATCTCCGTGAGCGACACAAAAGAATAGGTGGGAATGAGCGCGGGACCCACCCCACAGGATCGAATGGCATGTTTAATGCCATCGATCTTGATCGGATCCGGATCCATGATCAATACCTGCAGATCAGCTTTATGGCCGGTAACGACAGACGTTTGAATCCGTACAGGAGCGTCTTCCTGATCGGGGTCCAGGATGGCTGCCAGTTCCCGACGACCGCTGTCGCGAGTGGACTGATCAAGCTGATTAAGGATTCCCTGATCGACACGGTAATAAAGATGCAGGCAGTGCCAGCCTTCCGTCATGTTTGCTGTCGGATCAGGAAGTGGAGCAGATGTATGGGGAGGACGATTCACGTCGAAAAACCTTTAAGCTTGGAAACTCTATTTCTGTCTCATTATTGTAGCCTACCAGAAACGTACTTTTTTCGTCTCAGGCAGAGTAAGTTGATTATAACGGCGCGCACGCTCTGAGCAAACGCTGAGCGCGTCTGGTGATTGCCTGTATCCAGAAATCGCGACTTTTATTTTTCGATTCGCAGCTGTTTTTCCTGCCAGCCCATCTGTTTGCCAACCTGAATTGCATATTTCCAGTCCTGTGGATCAACCTGTTTGAGTATGACCGGCGTGCGACTGGCGGCCATGCTCAGAGCCTGTGGCAGGTCCAGGAATCGTAGAATGTTCAGGAGTGCAGGTCCCTGCTGATGCGATGCCGGCATACCGGAGAGTTCCAGCTGACTGATTCCTTGTTCAAACAGTGACGCATACAGACTGAGGGCGGCAGCTTCTCCGCTGGCCTTCAATGTCAGATTTGCCTTTTTGAATTCCGGCTGTGCCTTCAGTTGCTGAATCGTCTGGCGGATATCCCAGATCTGCATCCCTTCGAGTGACTGCCCCAGCAGATAGAAGCGGCGGCGGATCTGAACCTGTTTACGCGGATCCTGATTCCACTGATCCAGTCCCACACCTCGTGGAGTGAAGTAAACCAGGGCCGTCTGATCCTGCTGCACACGCTGCTGCATCTCTTTATAGAGTGAGGAAGCTTTCTCGGGTGACTGCTTTGCGTCCTCTTTTGTAGAAAAGAGGGGAGCGAGTGCAGACTGGAATTGTTCCCACTCTGCCTGATTTAAGACATTCAGAGTGACTTCAGAGACGGTTTTCGAATGGTCCGGCAGAACGATGAACAGTTTCAGGGGGACATGTTTCTGACTCTCAAACGAAATTGTTTTCAGAGTAAGACCATCTCGATGGCTGGTTTCTACCTTGACGTTCGAATCGACCTTATCAGGCCAGGCGCGGAAGGTTTTTTTGAGCAGCAGGTTTTTCCATTTTTCCGTCATCTGGTGCCATTCCGCCGAGTCCTGCGGGACCTCTGGTTTGGCTGTGGCGACGAACGATTCCTGGATTTTTGCATTTTTCTGATCTGCGGGCAGTTTCTTGAAGACACGTAATTCTTCAGGACTGTGAAACTTCGTGGCAGCCATCTCAATCAAGGAGTCATCCCCTTTCAGATAATGGTTGAACCAGCGAAACGCATGAATTCGCAGTTCCTGGGTATCCTTATGAGGTCCTTCTGTGATCTGCAGCCCGAGATGCTCCGGGACACCGTACAGTTCATAAATCTTCATGGTAGAGTTATAGACGTCAACCACGCCATCCAGGGGGAAGATACTGTCTTTGTCGGTGTTGGAAATCAACAGGGGCCGGGGAGCCACCAGGGCGGCGACCTGGGCGTAGTCCCACTGGTAAGTATTGACCATGAACATGCAGTCGCAGTGTCCTTCGACTGCCCCGTCAATGACATAATTCTTTAGATTCGTAATGCCTGCTACCGGAACAGCTGCTTTGATGCGCTCGTCCAGGGCTGCGATCCACCAGCTGTAAGCGCCCCCACCGGAACGTCCAGTGACCCCGAGCTTATCTCCATCAACTTCGGGACGCGATTGCAGGTAGTCCAGAGCGCGAATACAGTTCCAGGCTTCTACTCCAGCGGGCGTGTATCCCCGGGAGAGCCACCACCACATGCCTTCCCTGTAGGTACCATGGTGCAGCCCTTCGATTTCACCCAGTTGCAGAGTGTCAATCGTCAGGCAGGCATAACCATTGCGGGCAAACCACTCGCCATGATGCTGGTAATGCACTTTGTTTCCGTAACTGATGCCATTCTTTTTGACGCCCCCGTGCCCACATACATACAGAATCGCGGGAACCTTACCTTCCTGTTTGAGAGGTCGATAGAGATTGCCGGTAACGTACAACCCGGGACGCGACTGAAACGTGATGTTTTCAACGATGAATCCGTCGCTCTCGATCTTACCTGTGATTTCTGGTTTCAGATCTGTTTTGGGGGGAAGCGGCGAAAGTCCCAGCATTTCGAACAGCTGCTCTCGATATTGCTTTCGCTTCTGTTCCCAGGTCTTGAGGTCTTTAATGTCAGCCAGACTGCGATCAGCGAGACGCACTGCATGAAGCTTGAAGTAGTCGCTCAGGTTTTGATCTGCCTGGGAGGGACCGAGCACTTTACGGCGGTCCTGTACTTTGTCTGCTGCCAGTATCATGGTGGATTGCAGGAAGAGTCCGGCCAGGGTCAAAACGAGAAAAGTTCTTCGGAAGGATGTGTGAGCCATGGTTAATCCTGTCGATGGTTGAGGGCGGGATTGGAGGGAGTCAGGGTTCGTTAATAATGCTTATTATTGTATCAGCGTTCAGACGCTTTGTCAGTGTTGGGCGTCTGATTCTCTGTTATCACAGATATTTCAGGTTTTGTCTGAATAAAAGCAGGTCAGCAGCACTCTTTCATACAGAAACCTCCATGGGGCTGCGAACCCCTGATGGGGCTTGCTGGTCTTCCTGTTAGAGATTCTTCGGCAAACTGGTTTCCGGGCTGAAGAATGCGTTGTTGACCTTTCTGGAAATCAGACTGATGGAATACTCTGATGTCAAAACAGACAAACAATCTGCAAACAGTGCTGAATAAATGGCTCGAGCGTGATCTGACGAAAGAAGCAGACACGGGGAAACTCTCTCCGGTGTTTCTGATGGATGAGCTGGTTTGCGATGTGACCGATATCATCAATGCAGACCGCTTCCCTATTTTGTATGGCGGGAGTGGTGTTGGAAAATCTTCGGTCATCCACAAGCTGGTAGCACTTTCAGCAGTTGGACAGGGGCCGGAAGCATTGCAGGGAACGCGGATTCTCAAACTCTCGTTTCGACGAGCCCTGGCCAGTCTCAAAAAAGAAGATCAGCTGCGCGGTGAATTTCAGAAACTGCTCGATCTGTTACTGGAAACAGATGAGAATATCGTTCCGTTTTTCTCTGACATGGAGATCCTGAACGACTATTATCTGCAGCCGTTATTACAGTCCTACGCTTATCAGACTCAGCGTCCCCTGTTGGCCGAAGGAGATCGGACCAGCGTGGAAGCGATGTTTGAAAACTATCCGGATCTGGAGAGCCACTTTGTCGCTCTGAAAGTTGATGAGCCGGACTTGTCAACGGCCCGACAGATTGTACGTCACTGGTCCGAATATCAACAGCAGACGGATCGGGTTCGGATTACGGAGACCGCGCAGGAAGAAGCATTGCTGTTATCGCACCGTTTTCTCTCCCGATTGAATATGCCTCGGAAGGTGCTGGATCTGTTGAACCAGGTCAAGGTAGTGCGGAAAAAGGCCCGAAAAGTCAATGGACGGGATGTCATTGATCGGTTTCACCAGATACACAAGGTTCCGTTGTCCCTGATTGATCCCGCAATCAAGCTCGAACTGCAACAGGTACGAGCACACTTTGCTGAGTCTGTCCTGGGGCAGGATCAGGCTGTGGATGCGGTTGTGCGGATGATCGGTACGATTAAGGCGGGTTTGAGTGATATACGTCGTCCACTGGGAGCGTTCCTGTTCGCGGGACCGACGGGAGTGGGTAAAACGCATATCGCACAGAAACTGTCTGAATATCTGCTGGGACGGCCGGACAGCATGGTTCGGTTGAATATGGCAGATTTCCAGACGGAAGTATCTGCCTTGACTTTGTTCGGTGATCCGGAGGCGTATGCGTTATCCAAACGCCAGGGACTACTGACCCAGCGTCTGCAGGGGCAGTCATTCACGGTGCTGTTACTGGATGAATTTGAGAAGTGTGCGCCGCCTGTCCTGGACCGCTTTATGCAGTTAATCGATGAAGGCTGTTTCATTAATGGAACGGGCGAGACGGTTTCCTGCCGTTCGACTGTGATTATTGCCACCACGAACGCGGGAGCTGAGCTTTATCGTAAGAGTCTGATCGGTTTTGCAGACGGAGTGTCATCTCAATCAGAGATGGAACAGGCTATGCAGCGGCGGCTGATGGAACATTTCCGTTTCGAATTTTTGAATCGTTTTGACGAAATCGTGTATTTCCACGCGTTGAATGCGGGTCATATACGGGCAATTGCCGCTTGCGAGCTGGGTCTGTTACAGGATCGCATTGGTTTGAAGCGGCACCGGATTTCCATTCAGCCGGATCGGTCAATTCTGGACTGGCTGGCATTGAAAGGGTACGACCCTTACTTCGGTGCCCGTTTTTTAAGACGGACGATTGAGCGTTATGTCACCCCCGTGATTGCGGATGTGATTAACTCTCAATCATTGGAAAAAGGGACTACACTCGAACTCTCATTCGAGGGACAGCAGGTCGTGGTCCGTTTTGCCCAGAAACAGTCTGATGATTCGAACCGGGAGCAGACTGCCACGTTTGCGGGAAAACCCGTGGCTGAAAAGTCTTTGCCTGGTCGCAAGAAGGAACGATCGACTACAGCGGTCTGAATCGAAGGACGCCGGTAGGCCATACTCAAGTGTGGCCTACCGGTTTATTCCTATCAGACGAATAGTTCTTTACGATGGATTTTCGCATGAGGTGACAGTCCACTGCGCTGCGCGTGTTCGAGCAGCTCTGCTCCTTTACCTCGATAAGCGAAGCAGGCCTCGCCCGGACTGACATACTGATTCCAGTGCTTCTCAAATACAGAGACGAGCTGTTTGTTGCGGGCCAGTTCGGAAGGGACCGCATGTACCATCGCCAGTTGTTCCTGACGTTTGCGAAAGTATCGCCCCAGCAGATCAGGCAGCAGACTGGAAATCCAGGTGTCCTCAATCTCGTGCACCACACGGGGGATTACATATCGTGCTCCCTGAAGTGGACCGAATACTTGTTGTACGGCTTCGAGAAAGCGATCGCAGTCGTCTTCGGGGGACTGGTCCAGAAACACACGAATGTAGTTTCCGGAACGTTCCCCGACCTGCATTCGGGAGTTACTGGAGATCAGGTTCGTTTCCTGCAACGCTGCCAGTACTGCCTGGCTGACAGCTTTCGTTAGTGAATGGGACGACCAGGGCTGACGAATTCCGCTGAAAGGGGGGAAGCCACTACTTCCCCCTACTCGGCTACCGTTATTCAATTCAATCGTTTTGAGCGGTAGCCCCTGATAGGGTTCTCCGATTCTCCACAAGGCACGTGAGTCGTCTCGTTTGGAAGCACGTGTCAACATGTCACTATTTAGTAGCTGCACCGAACCTTCGAGACCTTCCGGCTTGATTTCGGTAAAAGCAGCATGGACATGACCGACGCCTTTTTCGATCAGGCCGTCATCGGTAACGCCGAACAGGCGTTTGTGCTTTTTGATAAAGCGTTCGTAGTCGTCGAGTCCTTTGGTGAATTCCGGCGCAATACAGACAATGTCCCAGTTGTTCGCAACTTTAGTGGGCATGTCCGGATCCAGGCGAAAAGAACGGCCTCGAAGCTGGTTGACCGTCATTGATGTCGTCACAGTTGTCAGATCTACCAAAACATTGATTTTATTCGCGTCCCAACCTTCCCCCAACAGCCCCCGGGTTCCCACCAGGCAGCAGGTGAGTCCCTGTTGAAAGAGGTCCGTAATCATCTCTACATACACCCGAGGAGACCACTGTGCACCGCTGCCATTGAGGACATGGAATCCATCGTAAGGCTGCAGGCTGAGCGTGACCTCAATCTTTCGGTCAGCCAGCCATTGTTCAGCCGTCGTCTGCAGGAGCTCTCCGATATCATCATCAACCAGCACGCTGGAACCGGTGAGCAGCACGGGATTTAATTTATCGGTTTCCGGGTCTCTGACCAGTTCTTTGAAAGCAGCAATGGCGCCTCCCGCTTCTTCATCGAGCAGATGCTCCACTTCCGCTGAGGTGGCTGAAGTCTTTTCAAAGTCAGCTATCACCACGGCGCGTATCGTGGCTCCCAGATTCTGCATCTCGGCTCGGAGGACAGGGATCAGTGCCTGGATTTTGCTCCGTGAATACGCAATCACACGTCCTACCGGGGACGCACAGGGCTGTGAACCGGTTTCCGTGATTTGCAGCCCCAACAGCCGCAACTGATCGACGGTTTGTGTTGCCAGCTGTTGATCTTCTGGCGCGGGGGAACGCCGTAGGCGATGACGGATGTAGCGATCCAGGACAGGCCCCCAGTAATTCAGTCGGGGGATCTCTTCATCGATGTTGGTGATGTCCAGCGGTGGTACGTGTGACGGAAGTTCCAGTCCGCGTTGTTGCAGAAACAGACGGGCCGCGTCTGCCAGTGAAGGATCGCGGCGTTCAAAGGTCGTCCAGTCATCCACTTTGCCGGAAGGCAGTTCCAGATTCTGCAGGAGAGATAATAGCCATTCTGGGAGTGGCTCAACCCGCTCCTGTGGCACGAGAGACGTGTCAGTGGGTTCGTCGCCATCAGAGATCAGAGGAGTCGCTTCTTTCTCGCTGCACAGGGTTTCCATGATCTGCTGCAACTGGTCATCGGTATTTGCGATATAAGTCAGTTCTTCCGTCGCAGGACGCACAAAATAAGCCAGGTCCTGATATGGAGACAAATAGCCGTCCTTGACCACCGCGGGAATCGGAACTTCGTAATCAATCGGTCCGAAAAAGCTGTGATAGCGATCAATGTCCTCCTGAAGTTTCCCTTTTTCGTCAGGAGGCGTGGCGGTCAGGCCGATGATGACAGGTTGTTCCAGAAAGTCGTGTGCATCCGCGAGTACGCGCCCCCAATGCCCCATCAGGTGGTGACATTCGTCGAAGATTATCATGCCGACTCCCCTGCTCTTGAGCTGTGTGAGCGTTTCCTGAGAAGATGCATGCAGTAGATCGAGTGCATTCCCGCTCGAGACCAGTTGGTCACGTACCGTTTTACGGTAGGTACGGAACCGCTTCTCGTAATAATCGGGATTGTGCTGTTTGAGATCCGCAATCCAAGTGAACGCTTCCAGAGGATCCTGGGCCTGTTCTCGGGCGATCAGTAATTCGATCCAGTATTCCAACGCTGCTTCTTCAACTTTGGAGTCTCCCTGTCGTGGGAGCGTCACTGACTGGTAGGTCAGTGAAGTCAAAAGTGCATTCTGTTCCGAGTCTGTCGTGACAAGCTGTCGGGTATCGACGGGCGAATGAAACAGATCGGTGCATGCTGCCCACTGGGATTGAATCGCCGAATTGGGAGACAGAACGAGGGCGGGACGTCTGACGTGCTGCGCCCAGAGATAAAGTCCGAGTACCGTTTTGCCGGAGCCGGGAGGTGCGACGATGTGCAGTCGTTTTTTGCCGGAGTTCAACTGCTGTTCAATTACCGAAATCGCCTCAGCCTGCGATGGCCTGAGTGTGCCACGAAAACGGACTTCCGGGAAATCAATCGTCACTATGGATGATCCGTCTGATAACCGGCGGGATGAGTCCGGAACCAGTCCCAGGCTGTCTGAATGATCTCTTCCAGACTCCTGTATTTCGGAGACCAGCCCAGTTCACTCGAAATCCGTTCGTGAGAAGCGGAGAGCATGGGGGGATCACCGGGGCGTCGTGGCTGAATATCAACGGGAATGGGACAGCCTGTCACTTTTTCTGATGTGCTGATCACTTCCTGAACCGAGAAGCCCTGACCCAGACCAACGTTATAAAAACGGCTGGATTTCGTGGTCAATGCATTCAGGGCAAGCAGGTGGGCAGAGCAGATATCTTCCACGTGAATATAGTCGCGAATGCAGGTTCCATCTGGAGTCGGATAATCGTTCCCCAGCACTGTGATATGAGATTGCTGTCCCAGGGCTGTACGCAGACAGTTGGGGACCAGGTGTGTTTCCGGATTGTGATCTTCCCCCACCGCACCATCTTTCGAGCAGCCTGCCACGTTGAAGTATCGCAAGCCGATAAAACCGAAGTTGGGGTAACTGCTGGCGCAGTCTTTCAGGATCTGTTCGACAAACAGTTTGGACCAGCCATAAGGGTTGATGGGGCGTTGAGGGCTATCTTCTGTTATCGGAAGTTGATCCGGGATGCCGTAGGTCGCACAGGATGAACTGAAAACCAGCTGGCTCACACGGGCCTGACGCATGGCTCGTAACAGCGAAAGCGTACCCGCTGTATTGTTGGTATAATAGGGTAACGGATCCGTAACCGATTCCCCAACATAAGCCAGGGCTGCGAAATGAATGACCTTTTCAATCCGCTGGGATTTCATGATTTCTGTGAGTGGCTCGGTCTCCAGCAGATCCAACTGAAAGAAAGAGGCTTCAGCAGGGACTGCTGCACGATGTCCCCGTGATAGATTGTCTATCACGCAGACTTTTTTGCCGGACTGAATTAACTGCCGGACACAATGCGAGCCAATATAGCCGGCACCGCCGGTCACCAGGATGGTCATGAAACTCTGCTTAAAATAAGGAAAGATCGACTTTGTTTGATGTTTTACACTGCCAGCCACACACGGTACGATAAAAGTAGTCTTTCAGCGACTGGCAGAACCAGTTGATTGACTGTAGTCATACCTTAGCTTTTCTTTCTTCATCGGTAAATCAGATGACACAAAATACTCCGAATTCAGAGTCACACGAACCGGAAACCATACCTCTGCAGAAAACTCCGGAAACTGAGTCTGTCACACCACCGGCGATTCCTCCTGAAACCGCTGAAAAAGAACAGCAGGAACAGAAGCAGGGAAAAACACCTCCGGTCAGTCAGCGTCTGACGTCTCTGGATGCGTACCGTGGATTTGTCATGCTGGCGATGGCCTCAGGAGGACTGTACATCGCCAACGCGGTGCGGAACTCACCTGAAATTCTGCAGCAGTATGATGGTACCCAGTGGGAATCCTCGTGGAAGTATCTCTGGCAGACACTCTCCTACCAGTTGAGTCATGTCGAGTGGACCGGTGCCGGATTCTGGGACCTGATTCAGCCCTCTTTCATGTTCATGGTTGGCGTTTCGATGCCCTTTTCGGTACGCAAGCGAAAGCAGAAGGGCGATTCCACGCTCCGCATCTGGGGGCATGCCATTTTTCGATCGGTGCTCCTTGTGGCTCTGGGAGTCTTTCTCTCTTCTCGCTCGGGCCCTCACACCAATTTCACTTTTGCGAATGTTCTCTGCCAGATCGGCCTGGGTTATCTGGTGGTCTTCTTTTATGTAAACCGGTCTTTTGTGACGCAGCTGATTGGCGTCGTCACCATTCTGGGAGGTTTCTGGTTCTTTTTCTATCAATACATGCCTGCAGAGGCAGAGTTGACTGCGGTCAAGAACTACCTGACTGAAGTCAAACATCTGGACGAATCGGAGTGGACTCAGTTTTCCGGCTTTGGAGAACCGTGGAATAAACACACCAATGCCGCTGCGTCCGTGGATCGTCGGTTGCTGAACCAGTTCCCCCGCTACGAAGAGCCCTATCAGGGACAGAAATTCTGGGTAAACCACGGCGGCTATCAGACGCTCAATTTTATTCCGTCCATTGCCACCATGCTGTTCGGCCTGATGGCCGGACAACTGTTGATGTCCAACCGCCTGGATAAAATGAAAGTCAAATGGCTGCTGCAGGCGGGGTTGATCTGTTTCGTGATATCGATGTTGCTGGATACTTCAATCTGGCCGGTTAATATCGAGCAATGGGAGTGGCACCTGGTACCGATCGTCAAACGGATCTGGTCCCCCGGCTGGGCAATATTCAGTGCCGGCTGGGCCTTCTGGTTCCTGGCAGTATTTTATTGGATTATCGATGTCAAAGGTTATAAAAAGTGGGCCTTCCCCTTTGTGGTCGTTGGCATGAATTCAATTGCCATGTACATCATGGCGCAGTTGATTCGTCCCTGGATTCAAAAGTCGCTCGAGATGCATCTGACCACGGTCGATAAAATGACCGGCTGGTCTGTGGCCGGTTCACTGTTCAGCTCAGATTGTCCCTATGCCCCAATCGCCGTATCTGCGACCGTTCTGTTTGTACTGTGGCTGATCTGTCTCTGGATGTATCTGCAGCGGATCTTTATCAAGATTTGAACCGATTTGCGTGAAAATACTTGTGATTTGCTTGCACGCCTCGGAGAATCGCTATAGAACACGATCACATTTGTGATACGTCATCCCGAATCCATCGATAGAGAAACATACGACCATGAGTGAAGCCGATTCTCCACGCAGCCTGCTGGAAACGTTCGAAAACCCCTACCCCAACCGTGACTATGTCATGGAAACGGTCTGTCCCGAATTTACCTCGGTCTGCCCCAAAACCGGTCAGCCTGACTTCGGCACACTGATCATTACTTACATCCCCGATCAGGTCTGTTTCGAACTGAAATCACTCAAGCTTTACCTGCAGAGCTATCGCAACGTAGGTGCCTTCTACGAAGACGTGACCAACCGCATTATGGATGACCTGGTTGCAGTCACCGATCCGCGTTGGCTCGAACTGCGAGCAGAATTTACTCCCCGGGGCGGGATCAGCAGTACCATTACTGTGTCGCACCACAAAGCGGGTAATGAAGAGTAAACGTCAGCGTTTAAGCTGCGAGAGGACCGGGTGATTGCTGCGGAGGTGGAATTCCAGCTCTTCGCGGGCGGTCGTCCAGTCTTCATTGATGAGTGCGGTCAAGATTCGCTGATGTTGCTGGATCTCCTGGATGGCTGCGTCGCGGTCGTTCGATTCCCAGAGAAACAGCAGGTCGAAATAACGACCGTGTCGATCAAAAAAACTGATGATGTAATAGTTGTCCGACTGTTTGATCAGATATTCGTGCAGGCTGTTGTCGATCTGCAGCGGTTCCTCATCAGTCTCGGGAACCTGGTTGCCGTCCAGTATTTTCTGCAGCACGCGTTTATCAAGGTTCTCCTTCGCCAGATCCAGTGCCTTGAGCTCGAGGACCACGCGAACCTCAATGAAGGCATCGAGATCGTGTTGATTGAATGAACGCAGTTTCCAGCCTCTGCGAGGGACATGCTCCAGCATTCCGTCACCGGCCAGCCGATTGAAGATATTCCGCAGACTGGTGCGGCTGATATCATACTTTTTCGCCGACGCCATTTCCCGCAGAAACACGGATTCGCCATTCAGGCTCATCGTGAGCAGGTCATCGGTAATACGTTTGAAATGATCTTCGGGAGGCGCCGGTTGGTGGGACTTCGCCGCGGTCTGGGCATCGCTCATTTTCTCCTGATTGACGCACAGCCGCCGATTCTTTTCCCGATAGAGATACCCTTCTTCAATCAATTCATTGATCGCATGATAGATTGGGGTAACGCTCACCTGATAATGGTCTGAGAGTGCCGCCAGCTTTAGCGCATCGGGGGACAGTTCATCCCGCGACAGCCGGGCGATCAGGTCGGCTTTGATGTATTTGGTGAGAGTCAGAATCTGCATGGGCGCTCCTCAGCTGGTGTCTGTTGAGCGGATTGTAATTGTTATTGGCGACAATGTAAATGTATGGCGTGGGAGAAAAAACTTGTGTTCATGTGATTAGCGGGTAAAATGGAGGCACAATTCATTTCTCAGATATGAAAGGGAGTCGCGTGATGAAAACTACTTCTCCCCCCGTCAGTCCTGCTGTGTTGACTCGGTTTAAATTCCTGGTCTGGATGGGACTGCTCATTTCACTCAGTGATCTGACCTGTATCCTGGTACTCGGAGATCGTTTTCCCAAACTGCTGGCAGGGATTGTGCTGATGCCGGCGCTGTTATTCATGCTGGTGGCTTTTAAGGTGCTCTACAAAGCAGTGCCTCCCAAAGAACGCCGATGGCGCGTCGAGAATAGAAGCTGAGCCAGAGCCAAAACATACACAATCAGAATCTGATTGGATGTGCCACCAGCGGCGGATGGAATACTTGGTAGCAGGTATTTTGCCTGCTACCTGTCCGGATTATCAATCATGAGGTTTTTCAATCTCTATGCTTTTCCGATCACCACCAATCCTGATCTTCGCTTGTGTTCAAGTGAATAGATTGGCATGATAGACCCAAGTAATGTGAGTGCGAGAATTGAGTAAGAGGAAATTCGATGACAGATCTGGACCGACGAGCAGAAAATTATCTGCAGAAAAGTATGCAGGCGTTGGTTGGCTTTGTTGGCTCTTATATTTTTCTCGCCTACGTGTTTATGTTTCTGGGGCTGTTACTGTTTGAAACTGATTTGACCTGGCCTGAAGAGAAGCGGCAGTCATTCATACTCTGGCTCACTTTCGGTCTCGCTTGCGGGTTTGCCGTTTTCACGGTCTTCTATGGAAGCAAAAAACTCTCCCGCTTCTGGCTCTGGTTTTTGTTGATATTCAGTCTGAGTTCCCTGATCCAGGTTGTACCGGAAAAGGGAAGTTTACATGTTGAGTTGAATCAGAACTGGCCTCAATGGACGATCGCTTCTCTATATGTTCGATCGAACTTTCATCCTGTCAAACTGATCGTCTTGGCAATTCATGCTTCCCTGGCGCTGGGATTAGCCTGGCTCCTTCGTTTTTGCTGGTCTCGACTGTTTCAGTCACGAACGGCGCTGCGAAATTCT
Source organism: Gimesia sp. (assembly GCF_040219335.1). Taxonomy (NCBI): domain Bacteria; kingdom Pseudomonadati; phylum Planctomycetota; class Planctomycetia; order Planctomycetales; family Planctomycetaceae; genus Gimesia; species Gimesia sp. The sequence goes on from NZ_JAVJSQ010000019.1 coordinate 229,359, forward strand.
GATTGAATATACACAGTAAATACATCACTGAAGATTTCTGGAAAGTAAGTTAAAGAGAGAAAATATCATGCGAGTTGTGGCAAAGTTGCTGGTTGTGGTTCTGATTATTGCATTCGTGCGATCCAACCGGAATTCAAAAAACGACAAACCGGCGCCACCAATTGAACCTTCCGCGGTGATCGAAAATAACGGTGTGGAATACAGGCTCTATCGAGGCGTCAAATTACTGGATGTCTTTGAGACGCTCCCGACCAGTGCCATCGATACGCTCGACGCGGATACCCGCTCCAAACAGCACCTGATCGTCGTCATCACGGTACCCCTGGGAAATCATAAGGTCAGCGATCTGCAAACCACCTTCAAACTGAAAAACGGACAATCCTTCGTCAGAAAATGGCTGCCCGTGAATGATAATAAGAACGAAATCGCGACGGGCGTGTTTGCGGTGACTGACAGCGTCGTTTCCTGTTCGACGGAAATCAAACCATCCGCGAGAAAGTGAAACCAGAAAACGCGTGATAAATATGAGAAATGAGTCCAGGCGGTCCGGCTTAACGAAGTGGGAATTCCTGGTGATAGTCAGTATCACCGGCATGCTAACCCTGTTTTTTTTCAAAAAGACTTGGAACCCCAAGGGACCTTCTGGAAAAATGATTCCCGTGACCTCACCGCGGGAGGAAAACCGGATCTTTCATCCGCTGGGCCTCTCATTCATTGCCCCTCCAAACTGGGATTCGAATCTGATAATGAGATATCATCAGGATGTCCCCAGGTTAAGCGTTGCTCCGCGCAATCGACTGATGATTCGTTATCAAAGAGCCAACTTCAACTGCATGCAGATAAACCAACCGGAACAGGAAGAATTGTCGAAGTCACAGCAAGTTCAATTTCAGGGCTTTCCTGCCTTTGAAAGGATGGTCATTGTCCGGAAAGATTCGTTTGATGATCCTGCCAGATCTAATTATGAGCTCTATATCAACAGACATGGTGAGTGGTGGAATGTCCATTTTCTAATTTCGGAAGAAATGACTGAGTTGCCTGCTATGATGCGCAAGTACATAAATATGATTCGCTTTCCGCCAAAAGCAGTTGAGGAAGCAGAACAGTCCATGAAGTCAGAGGAATAGTAAGGAACCTACTCCCCAACTCAGGTGTCTTTAATTAAGAATGTATTCCGCTTCCTCATTTTCAAAGCCAGTGAACGCCATGCAGGAATCTCACGACGCTAGCCGGCGGTTGACAATCGACTTTTACGACATCGATTCCCTCCGTTATCCCACAATCACAAAATCCGTGGTCAGACTGTTTCAATTGGAACCGGCGGGGGAACTGACCATTGGTCTGTATGAAATGTTCCAGGATTATCAGTGTGAGAGACAGATCGTGGGGCTGGAGTGGGATCCCTGGCCGGGGTATATCGTGGTGGCGAAAACGGAGTCAGCGGAAGATCTGGTAAGGGAAATTGGTGCTTTTATTCAATCCAGGTTTTCCCGGTAATAAACAGAGTTGTTCACATGGCGATTTGCTTCTACACCCGCAACGACGAGTATGGTGCGTTTTCGAACTTCTCGCCACATGGGGTCGAGATAGACGGGCTCTGGTGGCCGAGCGTCGAACACTATTTTCAGGCGCAGAAATTCAGTGATCCGGAATACCGGGAACGGATCAGAACAGCCCCTAATTCGAAACAGGCGGCCCTGCTGGGACGCAGTCGCAAGGTCAAACTCCGCGACGACTGGGAAACAGTCAAAGAGGAGATCATGTCGGCAGCCGTACTCAAGAAATTCCAGACGCACCTCGAATTGAAAGCACTTTTGCTCTCCACGGGTGATGAGGCAATTGTGGAAAACGCCCCCGGTGACTATTTCTGGGGTTGCGGACAGGACGGGACCGGTTTGAATCGTCTGGGGGTGATCCTGGAGCAGGTACGCGATGTACTCAGACAGGGACTCAACTCAGATCAGAAATGATCCCGTCCGATCCTTTGTGTTTATGACAGAATTTCATTAATCACCGTCCCATGCACGTCAGTCAGACGGTAATCCCGGCCCTGGTGTTTGTATATCAGGCGTTCGTGATTCAGACCCATGCAATGTAATAGGGTTGCGTTGAGATCGTGTACGTGAACCGGGTTCTCGGCGATGTTGTAACAGAAATCGTCTGTCGCGCCGTAGGATATGCCCGGCTTAATGCCGCCGCCGGCCAGCCACATGGTGAAGCAGCGGCCGTGATGATCTCTGCCGTAATCGGTGCTGGTGAGTGTACCCTGACTGTAAATCGTGCGTCCAAATTCGCCGCCCCAGATGATCAGTGTGTCGTCCAGTAGTCCTCGCTGTTTGAGATCAGTAAGCAGTGCTGCGGTTGGCTGGTCGATGTCGCCGCACTGCAGGCGCAGGTCGCTGGGCAGATTGTAATGCTGGTCCCAGCCCCGGTGATAGAGTTGAATGAACCGCACACCCCGCTCTGCCATCCGTCGGGCCAGCAGGCAGTTGGCGGCGTAGGTTCCCGGTTTACGGGAAGCCTCACCATAGAGGTCGAATGTCTGCTCACTTTCATTCGAAAAGTCGGTCAGGTCAGGAACGGAGGTCTGCATGCGGTAAGCCATCTCGTATTGCGCGATGCGGGTCTGGATTTCCGGATCGCGATAGGTTTCAAACTGCCTTTGATTCAACATCGCAAGGCTGTCCAGCATACTTCGTCTACTGGCGTCGGTGAGACCGGACGGATTGGAGAGATAGAGTACCGGATCGCCGTTCTTCCGGAAGTTGACTCCCTGGTGACTCGAAGGCAGAAATCCGGTGCCCCACAGTCGGGCATACAGGGGATCTGCGGGGCGGGATGCACTGCCGTCGGAGATCAATACCACAAACGCGGGCAGGTTCTGGTTCTCGCTGCCCAGTCCGTAACTGGACCATGCACCAAAGCTGGGACGTCCCGGTTGCTGGTGTCCAGTCTGCATCAGTGTGACTGCCGGGTCGTGATTGATCGCTTCTGTGTGCATCGACTTAATCACGCAGACATCATCGATCACCTTCGCCAGGTGCGGCAGTGCATCGCTGACCCAGGTGCCACTCTCGCCATGCCGTTGGAACTGGAACTGGTTCGGCGCTGCGACCGGGAACGATTTCTGATTTGAAGTCATACCCGTCAGCCGTTGATCACCGCGGACCGAGTCGGGTAGCGGACTCGCATTCAATTCCCTGAGACGCGGTTTATAGTCGAAGAGTTCCATCTGCGAGGGACCGCCGTGCATGAACAGGTAGATCACACGTTTCGCTTTCCCCGGAAAATGGGAGGGTAGCACCGAGTCAGCAGGACCTGCATCGAGATCCGAATTGAGCAGTGATCCCAGTGCAACCGCACCAATGCCTGTGGCATTGCGGCGGAAAAACTGCCGGCGGGTGACTTCCTGTTGGAGCAGGTTGAGTTCGTTCTGCATCGGGGATCCTGTGGAATTAGTGTTTCGTGACGGTCTCATCCATGTTGAGAATCGTGCTGGCGAGCATGCTCCAGGCCGCCAGTTCCGTGTCCGGAATCGTCGCCTCAATGGGGGCTTCACCAACCTGGATCAACTGTCGTGCTGCACTGGGGGCGGAGTGATAGATCTTCTGTTGCTTCTGGAGCAGGCGTGTCAGAATCTGCTGTTCCCGCTTATCGGGACTACGGCTGGTGGCAGAACGGAACAGGAAAGCGATATGTTCCGATTCCGTTCCCTCCTGTTTTAATGTGCGTGTTGCCAGTACTCGGGCCGCTTCGAGGTAAGTCGGATCATTCATCAGTACCAGAGCCTGGAGTGGTGTATTGGTGCGGGGACGACGAACAGTACAGGTTTCGCGAGTCGGAGCATCGAAGGCCATCAGCCCGGGAGGAGGACTCTGTCGTTTCCAGTAAGTATAGAGGCTGCGACGGTACAGCCCGTCTCCCGAATCCTGTTGATAGGTGACATCGCCATCGTAGGAGACCGCTTCCCAGAGTCCTAGCGGCTGATAAGGTTTGACGCTTGGTCCCCCCTGCTTTGCTACGAGCAGACCGCTGATGTGCAGTGCATTGTCCCGGACCGTCTCTGCATCGAGTCGGAAGCGGGGGCCGCGTGAGAGCAGCCGGTTTTCGGGATCGCGCTCATAGAGTTCACTGGTGCCGCGAGAAGACTGCTGATAAGTCGCTGAAAGCGCGATGAGCTTGATCAGGTGTTTGACATCCCAGTCGCTTTCACGAAATTCGACAGCCAGCCAGTCAAGTAGTTCCGGATGACTGGGCCATTCTCCCTGCGAACCGAAGTCTTCGACCGTTTTGACCAGGCCGACGCCAAACATCTGTTGCCAGAGCCGGTTTACATAGACGCGAGCTGTTAATGGGTGTTCAGGACTGGTGAGCCAGCGGGCCAGTCCGAGACGATTCGTCGGAAATTCATCACGGAAGCCTGGCAGGACGGCGGGGACCCTGGCGTTTACTTTTTCACCCGGATGATTGTAAACGCCCCGCTCCAAAATAAAGGTCACTCGTGGTTCCTTGTTTTCCTGCATCACCATCGTTGAGGGGATCTGCTTGCGCAAGCGGGCGAGTTGACTGCGTTTCTTCTCCAGAGCCTGTTCCGTACCACGGAATTCCTCAGGGGCTGCCGTGTTGAGGAAGTAGGTTCGTAGTGCCTCCTGCTGTTGTTGCGTGCGTTTCTCCCTGGGGACCGCGAGAGTGGCGGTCAGGAATTGCGAATCGGCGAGTTGCCTGGCTTCTTCTGCACTTAACGTGCGGCTGTAGATTCGCAGCTCATCGAGGTTGCCCTTATAAAAGGCACTGGTCGAACGGCGGCCGAGGCGAAAGGGTTCATCAGTTGTAATGCTGGAGGTAAGGCTGTCGTAGGGGGCAGAGGTACTTTGCAAAGCACCATTCAGATAGATGCGAATTCCCGCTGCTGTCGACGAGCCGTCGTAGCTGACGAGTAGATGCTGCCAGCGACCGGTACTGATGCTGCCGTCGGTCACCACCTGAATCGCATTGCTGTTCCAGGCGTGGATCAGGTGGACGCAGAGCTTTCCTTTACGGAGCATGATGTCGAAGCCCCGGAGTTGTTGTCGATCGTCATTCTGAGAAAGAATGCAGATCGGGCCCCCCGAAGCGGGTTTGATCCAGGCAGCGATGGAAAAGGGCGTGTGCCGATCGAGGGGGAGTTGCTGATGACTTTCCAGCAAGGCCGTTCCGTCAAACTGCGCACCCGTTCCCAGAAAGCCGGCGTTGTTTTCGACGTTGCCGATGGCCTTGAATGTCTGGTTTTGGTTCAGATCGTCCAGGGGATCGTGGAGAATCAGTTTCTCGGTCGGAGGGGATTTCAGCGTCGCAGCAATCTGTTGTTCCCATTCCGTTTGGAGTCGAGCGAGCTTCGTTTCGTTCTGCTGATGCTGCTGCTCGAGGGTTTGCAATTCGTTCTGCAGTTTCAGTTCTTTGTCCTTATAGTCCGGGGACGGGATCTGCAGAACCGGTTGTGCATTACCTGCAGTGCGGGTGTTGCCGGTCTCGGGGGTATTGTTGAAGAAGGCGAAGAGCTGGTAGAACTCTTTCTGTGAGATCGGATCGTATTTGTGATCGTGACAGCGGGCGCAGCCCATGGTGAGCCCCATCCAAACCGTGGACGTCGTATCGAGGCGGTCGACGATGTATTCCACGCGGTACTCTTCATCGATGATTCCTGTCTCGCGGGTCGTCATATGATTGCGATGAAAACCTGTGGCGATCAGCTGTTTTTGAGTCGGATCGGGGAGCAGGTCACCGGCCAGCTGCTCGATCGTAAACTGATCGAAAGGCAGGTTCCGGTTGAAAGCGTCGATAACCCAGTCCCGCCAGTGCCACATCTCCCACTCTTCATCAGTGAAATAACCGCTGGTATCTGCATAGCGGGCTGCGTCGAGCCAGTAGCGAGCACGATGCTCGCCATAATGCGGCGAGCTGAGCAGGCGGTCGATCAGGTTTTCCAGGGCCTGTGGTGAGTCGTCCTGCAGGAAGGCGTCCAGTTCCTCCAGCGTGGGAGGCAGGCCGATCAGATCCAGTGAGAGCCGCCGACAGAGTGTCGCTTTATCAGCCCGGGGAGACGGCTTGAGACCTTCCTGTTGCAGACGAGCCAGGACAAAACGGTCGATCGGGTTTCGTACCCAGGTTTGATCTTTAACCTCAGGCAGGTCTGGACGTCGGGGCGGAATGAAAGACCAGTGCTGCTGATAGGCGGCTCCCGTTGCGATCCAGCGTTTGAGCAAATCAATTTCCGCTGGCGACAGTTCCTTACCGGAATCAATGGGGGGCATTTTGAGAGAATCATCTGTGGTGATCAGCCGTTTGGCTAACTCACTCTGGTGGGGATGCTGACGATCAATAATGCGGTAGCCATCACGGGGGCGAATTGCGTTTTCCTGGTCATCCAGACGGAGATCGGCTTCGCGGGTCGCCGCATCGGGCCCGTGACAGTGCAGACATTTCTCAGAAAGGATCGGCCGGATGTCACGATTGAACTCGATTTGTCCAGGTTCGCTCTCCTCTGCTCCGTGAAGCAGTGATACTCCCCAGAGAGAGAAGATCAGGGGCATTAAAGCTATCGGTAATGAATTATGCATGGATCGAATATGGGCAATCCTGAAATTAAATGGGGCGGGCAATATATAAACTAAATTAAATATTAGCAGGCTTCACCTGGATTGTCACTTGCGGATCCGGAGAAATCAGGATTCAGAAATGGTGGGATAGCTTGTGATGACGCCGATGGGGAGTTCGGTCTTTCCATTCCGAATCCGTTTCAGTTGATTCAACCGGCTGATGGCTTTTTCTAATTGTTTCAGATCAGAGGCGATGATCTGCCCACCGCCTGGTTGAATCAGTATGACATAGCCTGGCGTCGATGGATTGGGCTTCCATAAACCAACCTCCAGCCAGAGCGCACAGACCGGATTTTGATCCGTCTGGATGACAGCAAGTGGGTTTTTGAGTGCTTTGCTCAATCGATCTGCAGCTGCTTTAATTTCGGGGCTACTGTCTGAGGGGAGTGCGACGGGCCACGGCCAGGCAGCAAATGTCTGTCTGGAATTTTTAAACTGTCCAGTCTGTGAAACAACTATCGATTCGCTAGCGGGGAGAATGAGGAATCCGAAGAGGGAGAGATAGAAAATGAAGAGACGAACCATGTTTCTGCCTGTTTCTGAGAAGAAAATGGAATCGGAGAAGAACCTGTCTCCAATGATTATAGTCCTGCTGCATAGAAAAGTGTGACTTTACTTTCATTGAGTGATCTAAAATTAAACATCCCCTCTTGTGCTCAAACTTGTGAGAGCGAACCTGATGAGATCCGACTTACCGCCGTGGCCCCTCGACGCGATATGCCTTCGTCCTGATAACCTGACGATACCTGAACTTGCACAGATCGTTTATCAAAGGACCTGCCGAACGGATTTCAGCGAGCCTGGCTTCTGTCTGATCAACCTGGGGGCAGACCTAGGTTCGAAGGGCTAGCGTAGTACAATGGTTGCTCTCAAGCAGGAACTGGCGACGGCTCATGAAACTACGCGAGGAGAGACACTGCAGTACGTTTCGCTGGGGCGCTTTGATCAACAAAATTCGACAAAACCTCATCGCGACAATGGGCCGGAGGAGTGTTTCCTCATGCTGGGATATGAGCCAACCGAGGTGGAAAGCACTCTGGAGATATCCGACTATGCACTCTGCGCACATGAACTGGGTCTGACCCCCGCCGCGTTTCTTGCTCAGCACAACCCGATGTTTCAGTCGGGCTATGAAATGCTGCAGCCTTTTGCGACTCAGGTCTCCTGTTTTTCCTGTGCCGAATATCAGATCGTCTGTATCAATAATTCTTCTGTTCCCTACTCCGCAGATCATTCAACCTGGATGGGGACCCTGCATACGGCGACGGTCAAGAATCCGGATACGTCAAAACGCCGCGTGATCAATTCGACTTTAATTGCTTCCGTTCCTCCAGGAATGAAGGATGTCCTTTCTCAGGTAGATGTAGAAGAGTTCTTGCGTACCAATCTGATTCGACGTCGTGATTATGGTGGTCATCAACAGACCGACGTTTTTTGATTCTGTTGTGGGGAACTGGTAAACTAAAGTCAGCATTTTGTATTCAATTATTGTAAAGGCGAGGGTATGTGGGGGCAGCGGCTTGCGAATCTACTTAAGGGAGTGATCGGCGGTGCTTTTACCGGCCTGTTAGTGGGAGTAGTTATCGTGCAGCTCACGATGGCATACGTGATTCAGCGATCTGATTACATCCATCCGACCCTCTTTGAAACTGCTGAAGTGCGCTATCGCTGGACCCTGATCCTCAGTTTTGTCACTGTCTTCATCCTGGTCGGTCCCTTCTTCGCCTTCCATACATTCGGCCCCTGGGTGCGGCAGGCGATGTATGGTCTGCTGGGATGTGTAGCTCTGGTTGTGGGAATTGCTCTGTTGGGAGCCTGGATTGAGGGAGAATTTCCTTTTAATCACTATAAAGGATCGGAACAAAACTGGATCTCTGCGGCACGGGGGTATGGGATTCCGGCTGCGTTTTTGTTCGGACCTGTAACCGGGATTCTGATTGGCAGGTACTGGATTTCTGGGACTGACGATCAGCAGTTATCGGGCAAAATAAGTGCCTGAGCAACTTTTGATGAAGGTGATTTCCCATGAATGACGATCTTATTATCTACTGCGGGTCAGTCTAGAAGAGGGATCATCAATCGATGAATGCATCTCAACCCGTCATCTTTTATCGGCTCCGTCGCTTTTATCTCTATCTGGGAATTGCCGGGACGAGTCTGTTTTCGCTGGTCGGCATCGGTTCTACGCTGGCTGCTTTCTATAATCTGGATGGCTCTTTTCGCTATCCGGTCTTTTCCGCGTTGCTGTTCGGTGGTTTCTTTCTACTCTGCACACTACTGGGTATCTGGTGTATTCTGGCCTGGAGTCGGGAGCGACTGGAAATATCCGGGATTAGGCTGGTGAAGCGGGATGTCTTCCACATCACCGAAATCCTCTTTGAAGAAGTAACCCATCTGCAGTGGTACTCTCTCACGGGGGCGATTGTTGTGGAGGCTCCGGGGAAACGGTTTAAATTTCATATCGATAATTTCCAAAGAGCCGAACAGATTGAAATTACAGAACGCCTCCGACGGGAGATTGATCTTGATCTGCAGGAAGGCTGGGAAAAGTACCAGAAATTTAATGCCGCGATCTTTGAGACGACTGAGCAGCCTCCCCGCCCGGAGAGTGTTGTGTTTATGATCCTTTTGCTGATTTTCGCTTGTGTATTCGGTTATGCCTGGTGGGTTGGACGCGGAGTTCATTTTCTGCTGATCGGTCTGATCAATTTCTTGATTGCCCTATGGTGGCTACTCGATTTCAGAAAGAAACGACAGCACGCGACAACGATCAATCTTTCGGAACAGCGTGCCGGAGTCGATCCGTGAATCCGATTGTCTATCACATTGCCTCCGGTCAGGCATTCTTCACTGGCTGCACACTGATTTTGCTGGCAGCTCTCCTGTCACTGAGTCAATCAAAGCTGGCCCGACGCGGGATGGGCCTTGCGTTTCTGCTGGGAGTGATCGCGGTGGTTGTCTCGTCAACTCCCCTGCCCTGGTGGTTGTATGGCGTATTGGGAATTGTGACCCTGATCTGGCTGCTGGTACAGTTTCGAAAGCCGAATCAGCGGGGACTATCGTATGTGGTAATCGTCGTCTGGCTGGCTGCAGTGGGTTGGGAACTTCCGTTTCACCTGCTGCCGCATGTCGATCCGGTGGACAAGCGGAGTTTAACAGTGATTGGTGATTCGGTCACTGCTGGCCTGGGGGATCCACAGACGACAACCTGGCCGGTACTTCTGAACCACGAACACGGGCTGACTGTGCAGGATCTGTCACGAGTGGGGGCGACTGTCTCCTCGGCGCGAAAGCAAGTCGCGCAGACCCGGATCGAATCACATCTAGTTTTGCTGGAGATCGGTGGAAACGATATTCTGGGCTCGACCACGCCAGCGGAATTCGAAACCGGTCTGGAGCAGCTATTAGCGGAACTGGCTGCACCGGGGCGTCAACTGGTGATGCTGGAACTGCCGCTGCCTCCCTTTTACAACAGCTTTGGACTGATTCAGCGAAAACTCGCTTCAAAATATGGTGTCAAACTGGTGCCGAAAGGGGGCTTTCTGTCCGTCCTGGCAGATGGAGGGGCGACGCTGGACAGTATCCATCTTTCCCAGGCCGGCCAGCAGCAGATGGCGGATGAGGTTTGGGAGATCGTGGGCCCAGCTTATCAGACTGAGTGACCCCGTCATCGCTTACTTCTCAAACGTAATCACCTGCCGGACTGCGGCTCCGGTGGCGAGGTTATCGAAGGCGGAGTTGATTTCATCCAGTTGAATCGTGCGCGAGAGCAGCTTGTCGACGGGGAGCAGGCCCGCCTGATACATGGCGATGAAACGTGGTAGATCCCGCCGCGGAACGGCTGAACCCATGTAGGAACCTTTGATGGTGCGTTCCTCTGCGACCAGACTGACTGCGGGAATGGAAAACATTTTCGCTGGGTGCGGCAGACCGATGGTGACCGTGGTACCTCCCCGTTTTGTGGCAGCATAGGCCTGCTGCAGGACCTGTTCGTTGCCGACGCTTTCGAAAGTGTAATCTACACCCTGCATGAGATCCTTGAGCAGCATGACGGGGTCTTCCTTCCCGGCATTGATCAGATGTGTTGCACCGACCTGGGCTGCCAGTTCGAGTTTCTCGGGGAGCAGATCCACGGCAAAGATCGCTTCGGCACCCGCGGCACGGGCTCCCATGATCGTGCTCAAGCCTACGCCTCCCAGACCGAAGACGGCAACGCTGGAACCCGGTTCCACTTTGGCTGTAATGACGACGGCTCCCACGCCGGTCATGACCGCGCAGCCAAACAGGGTGGCGGTACTCAAGGGGAGTTGTGAATCGATCTTGATCAATGATTCCTGGGCCACGACCGTATATTCAGAAAAGGCTGCGACGCCGAGGTGGTGATAGATCTCCTCTCCCGCAGCGTTGCGAAAAGGACGGTGTCCCGAAAGAAGAGTGCCGGCGGTATTGGCTTTCGCACCAGGTTCACACAACGCGGGACGACCGGTGGCGCAGGGAATACAGTGGCCGCACAACGGGACAAAAGAAAAGACCACGTGATCATCAGGTTGCAGGTCATGTACGCCGGGACCGACTTCGCGAACGATGCCGCTCGCTTCATGCCCCATCACCATCGGCATCACCCGGGGCCGCGAGCCGTCGATAGTCGATAGATCGGAGTGACAGAGACCGGCGCCCGCGAGTTCTACGAGCACTTCCCCCGGACCGGGGTCGTCCAGTTGCAGCTCTTCAATCACCAGCGGTTTCGACTCGGCATACGGAGTCGACTTCTCCATTTCATACAACACAGCGGCGCGAGTGTGCATGTCCCGGGTATCCTTTTGCTATTCGATTTTTATTCTGAATCCTCTTGGACGATATAATTCAGTTCGCCTCCCTGAGGATTGGGTTTGCGTAGATCAGAGACGTGTGCTCCCGGGGGGAGTTTTATCTTAAACTGCTCAATGGGTATCGTAACATCGGATTGAATGGAGTCGACCTTGAACCTCGAGGCGTATGTCAAATAGTTTTGGTTCTCATAAAATTGATACTGCTTTACTTCCCAGGTTGTGGGCAGAGGTCCTGATTCCCTATTGTTGGAATATTGGAACTGATACGTAAAGCATTTTCTACCAGATTTTATGCGATCATATTGCATGACGACGCATTCGTAATCACGGGGAGCAACCCACAGACGGCTGACGCCTGATTTGTCTGTTTTTTCCAGAACGGTGCAATCGATACCCTGGATCTGTTTGATTTGGTTTTGGGGGAAGAAGCCATCCAGCGACGTTTCCGTGCAGGGATCACCCGCCAGCAGAGACCAGTACAAAGGGCTCAGGTTGATACAGTTTAAGATCCTGGGCTCTACAGGTTCTTTATAAATCGTGATATTGGTTGTTTCTCTGAATTGATAGGAGAGTGCTGCAGTCTGGCCATCGGTCGTCACAGTCATATCATGATTGTACATCTCTTTTAACTGCAAGTAGGGATGACGGCCCCAAGAGCGGAAGCGAAATCGTGGAGAATCCAGCAGGAGCGAGTACTGCGTGTTGTATTCAACCTGCTCATGCAGGTAGCGACGGGTTTCTTCAGCTGTAAGTGGCACATCTTCATCATCGATATTTGACTTCATATATCGGAGCTTACTGGAAGTCGTTTCCTGAGACAGTTCGACCCGCATGGCCTGCAGACGTTCGCGACGCTGTTGCCAGGTCTGGTTGATCTCCTTGATCGTGAGAGGCTCTGTTTCTGCAGCATCGGTCGTGGAACTGGTGCCCATACAGAAAATGAGTTGGCTCAGTATGAGAAGTGTGAGACAGCAGCGATCCATGCCGGGGGCCTTTCTGTTCGAGTGACAAAAGTCCATTTCGTCGCGAGCTTACTATAGAACATCTTCCGGTGAGAGACCAGAGTGGATTGATTGCAGGCGGAGAGACTGCCGGGATGCTGGTTTCACCATGTTTGACAGAACATGCTCGTTTTGATCAAAGTATGCTGTTATACTGCTGCAACTTCTTTGCTCACCAACCCTGATGGAAAGCTGAAACAACATGTCCAGTGTGGAATCGTCCCGATCGTATGTCCGTTATCGTGTGATCTTTGCCTGCATGCTGATGGCGGTGTTGTTGTACCTGGACCGATTCTGTATTTCCTTTGCAGAGGTGTTCATCAAGGACGAACTGGGGCTGACCGATCATCAGATCGGGATTCTGCTGGGCTCGTTTTTCGTTTCCTATGCGTTATGCCAGGTTCCTTCCGGATGGTTCAGTGACCGGTTTGGCGCCAGGAAAATGCTGACGCTTTATATCCTCATGTGGTCTCTGTTTACAGCACTGACAGGCTTTGCGACCGGTTTCATCATGTTGTTGATTTTCCGGTTGGGATTCGGCCTGAGCCAGGCGGGCGCTTATCCCACCAGCGCGAATATCGTCAGCAAATGGATGCCTTTAACAGAACGGGGTTTTGCCAGCAGTATGGTGACCGTGGGGGGACGGATCGGCGGCGCTTTAGCTCCAGTGCTGACTGCCTTTCTGATTATCCTGTTCGTGCCTATCTCGGAATCTTCTGATTTGAAACCGGGGGCCCTCCTGCAACCGCATCAGTTGGCCAGTACGTTTCTGAAGCGAGTTGATGAGAAACAGACTTTTGAATCCGAAGTCTATGCCCAGCTTCCCCCCGCCGATCAGGAGTTTCTGAAATCGGCGGCCGCTGATCCTAAGATGCCGCCGGGATCGGCAGAGGAAGATAAATTCATTAACGATCTGAATCAGGTTCTGCAGAACGCGTCCCTGTATAATCCGCAGGAGTACGCAGGGATGAAACTGAATCAGCAGGCCGAACAACTGCTGACGATCAACTCCGCCGACATGACTCCGGAAGAGAAATCACGTTTAAATCGACTGCTGTTTGAAGCCCGCTATTATAACGACGTTCGCAAGGTACAGGGACAGGGCTGGCGAAAAATGATGATGACCTACGGTGTCATCGGCATTTTCATCGCTGCAATATTCTGGTGGATCATTCGCGATTATCCGAGGGCCCACCCCTCCTGTTCCGAGCAGGAACTGGAGCTGATCGAACACGGACGACTGGAGGAAGACAAGGATCATTCTAAACAGATCGGCGGGATTCCATTTAAAGCCATCGCGATGAACAAGAGTCTCTGGTTGCTTTCGCTGTCGCAATTTTGTACGAACGTGGGCTGGTTGTTCCTGGTCACCTGGCTGCCACGATACCTGGATGAAACCTACCGGGTCCCACTGGAGACAAGAGGCAAAATGGTGACGTTTGCACTGGCGGTCGGCTGGTTTGGAACCTTATCGGGTGGTAAAGTGACCGACTGGTTGATGCGCCGCATCAGTCTCCGCTGGAGCCGCGTGCTGCCGATCGCACTCTCGCGTTTTACCGCGATGGCTGCTTACCTGGTCTGCATGCTGGATATCTCCCCCTGGACGGCAGTAGCCATGTTTTCGATTGTTGCCTTCTCTACCGACTTTGGTTCTCCTGCCATGTGGGCCTTTAACCAGGACATTGCAGGAAAACACGTGGGGTCAGTGCTGGGATGGGGCAATATGTGGGGGAACCTGGGAGCAGCTGTCGCTCCCGTGCTGATGATTGCTGTGATCGGTTTAGACCATCACTGGAACAATGCCTTCATTACCTGTGCGTTCGCATTTCTGATCGCCGGCGTGGCTTCGCTTTGGGTTGATCCAGCACAGACACTGGTTGTGGAGACCAGTGAAGAAGAAACGGAGACCGAGACACCTGAGTCATAGGAAATCGTCAGTGTGGCGGGCGGTGAGATCTGCCTGGCTTATTTGTTTTGGGAATTGCTGTCGGCGAGCGCATCCAACTCAGCCAGTTTGAGTCGTACGCTGAGGATGTAGGGGGCTTTCCCTTTCTCCCAATGGCCGTAGGTCGTCAGCACATAGGTCCCGTCGGGGAGCACTTCCACTCCTGGATAGGCACAATCTGCACCGCGGGTATTGTCTTTGAGACGCACGTGATACTGTCCCTCACTCCCTTTAACCAGATCCTCGTAGGTACCGACCCAGGCCACCCAGTCACCTTCGGTGGGCGCCTTGTGTCCGCGGGGTGTGTTGCTGCGGAAGGAGATCAGCAGGCGTCCGCTGACCGGATCATATTTCCCGGTGTGACGATCTCCATTCAGTGCGCCGGGGAGGTCCCGGGGTTCGGTCCAGGTTTTGCCTTCGTCATTGGAAAAGATGATCTGAGAATTATGACGGCGGCTGTTTTCCCGCAGTAAGACCGCCAGTTGTTTTCCATCGGGAGAGCGAATGATGCCGGGTTCGCAGATGTGGTAATCGGAAGACTTGTGAATGGCCATCGGGGCTGACCAGGTCTGACCGCCATCGGTAGAGAGACTTTTAAACAGCGTGAACGCGATGGGCGATTCCTGCTTTGAATCCCGGGCAATGAAGCGGCCGTCATCGTGGAACAGCGCCATGTAATGGCCTTTTCCGGTCTTAAGTGGTTCGACACACCCCATGACGACGATGCCACCCCAGTCACCTACCTGCCGCAGCTCACTCCAGGTCTGGCCATCATCTTCGGTAATTGCCATGCGGGTGGGGTAGAGACCGGAGAACATGATGATGCGTTTTTTGCCCGCTGCATCGATCACGCGGTGCAGCGTCGGAACTTCGCGTGAGTTGGCCCAGGAAGCGGGAGTGGGCAGTCGCTCGCTCCAGGTTTTGCCTCCATCAAGCGAGCGTTTGTAAACGATGCCCCCCTTGCCGTGCCCCTTGGGATAGACACAGAGCATGGTTTGATTGTCTTCCAGCAGAACTGTTGTGGGGTGTCCCAGGTATTGTCCTTCTTCGCGATCGACGACAATCTGGCGATCGCTGTCCGCGGTGAGATCCAGATAGGGAATCGTGAAGCCCGGCTGCTGTTTAGTTGGCTCTGGTTCCTGCGCCTGACTGAAACCGCTGACGTAGTTGAGTAGCAGCACGGAGGAGAGAATCCATTTCAGGACGTCGCGAGACTTCAGTAACATGTGAGAATTCCTGCTGCTCAAGAATGGTGGGAGCGGTTGACTCAATGAGGATAACCGACCAGGGCTGACTGTTTAACAACTGTTCAGACTAACCGGGACGGATCGGGACTGCAACTTTTTGTGGGACGGGATGGCTGTTTAAGCAATTTCAGTGGTCGAAGATGGGGGAAATCACAGCTTGAAAATACGAAAAATCGGGTCTATTCCCCAGAGGAGCAGGCGAAAACGGAGGATTCAGCAGGCTTTTTTAAATATTATATTGTTATTCCCGGTTTTTCCCGATACGATATAAAGCACGCTTGATGTATCTGATTGCGCCTCAACGAGATACACAAGTGACATCCTCAGCCAACTGGCTTAATCCCACCTGCCTCTAAACATCGTAGACATGACTATGAAAACTTTGCGAAAAGTGACAGTCGTCATCGTATTCACGAACCTGTTTCTCGCTCTGACTCTTGCTCTTTCCGCCGCTGATACCAATACCGATCAGGCCGGCCTGGATTTCTTCGAGAAAAAGATTCGTCCCGTGCTGATCAAACACTGTTACGAGTGTCATTCAGCCGAGTCTAAGAACCTCAAAGGCAGTCTGTTGCTGGACACTCGCGAGGGATTAATTACCGGCGGAGATTCAGGGACGGCCCTGGTGCCTGGAAAACCCGACGAAAGTCTGGTGCTGGAGACATTGCACTATAGTGAAGACAGTTACCAGATGCCTCCCAAGGGCAAACTGCCTGACGCTGTGATCGCCGATTTTAAAAAATGGATCAAAATGGGGGCGCCGGATCCACGCAAGGGAGACGCCACATCGGCCAAGCATGCCGGGATTGATTTTGACAAGGCCCGCGAGTTCTGGTCGTTTCAGCCGCCGAAACACTACCCTGCTCCCCAGGTAAAGCAGGCGGATTGGCCACGCAACAAAATCGATCACTTCATTCTCGCGGCTCAGGAAGCTAAAGGCTTTTCACCAGCCCCAAAAGCTGATAAACGGACATTGATCCGCCGGGTCTACTTTGATCTGATCGGTCTACCTCCGACACCGCAGGAAGTGGAACAGTTCGTCAAAGACGAATCACCCGAAGCGTATTCCCGCCTGATTGACCGTTTATTACAGTCTCCGCACTATGGCGAACGCTGGGGACGTCACTGGCTGGATGTCGCCCGTTATGCAGAAGACAATACAAACATGGGGCCTCACAATGGTCCCTATCCTCACGCGTATCGCTATCGTGACTGGGTCATCAAGGCGTTTAACGAAGATATGCCATACAACGAGTTCGTGATCCGTCAGCTGGCAACTGATTTCCTGCCTGAAACCGGTCCTGAAGATTACCCTGCTCTCGGCTATATGGGACTGGGACCCTCTTATCACAAAGAGGTCGCGTTATCACAGGTCACGCTGGAAAACCGCTATGCTGACGACTGGGAAGACCGGGTCGACAGCCTCTGTCGTGGGTTATTGGGGCTGACGATGGCCTGTGCCCGTTGTCACGATCACAAATACGATCCGCTGACCGTGGAAGACTATTACGGGATCGCAGGGGTCTTTGCTTCGGTTCGACAGACAACGCGTCCGATCATTCCCGAAAAGGAAGTTGCGAAAACACAGCCAGCCCGCGATCAGGTAGATAAGCTGACTGAAGAGAATAAGAGCCTGACCGACAAGGTTCGTGACTTAAATAAACGGAATGCCCTGCTCAAGGAACAGATCAAAAAAGCCGGTAAAACGGAATTTGCACTGATCGCACCCCGTCCCGATGTGAAGCAACAGACGACCGTGAAATTTCCCATTCCGCCGGTCGAATTAAAGCAGAATACGGAACTGGTCACACAGCACAACCAGTCCATCAAAGCGAACAAAGCAAAGATCGAAGAGATCAAAAAGAACACGCCTGGCTTTGATTTGCCGCTGGCAGATGCCCTGACTGAAGAGCAGGTACGGGTTGAAGAAATCTCCAAAGACCGGATGAAGATTGTTTACTATCCCGAAAAACCTCGGGACCTGAATGTATTCATTCGTGGCAACGCGGCCAATCTCGGGAAGCTGGTCCCTCGACGCTTCGTTCGGGTTCTGTCGGACGGGAAACCGGAACCTTTCCAGAACGGCAGTGGCCGACTGGAACTGGCACAGCAGATCGCCAGTCGTGATAATCCCCTGACGGCACGGGTCATGGTGAATCGGGTCTGGCAGCATCACTTCGGTGAAGGCCTCGTCGATACGCCGAGCAACTTTGGCAGTACCGGTTCCCGGCCCAGTCATCCGGAACTGCTGGACGATCTGGCCGTCTGGTTCATGGATCAGGGCTGGTCGATTAAGAAACTGCATCGGCTGATCATGCTCTCTGCAACCTATCAGCAGGCTTCAAATGTGGAGCCAACAGAGGCACAGAAAAAGGATGATCCGAACAATCGTCTGCTGACGCACTTCAATCGCAGACGACTGGAAGCGGAAGTCTACCGGGACTCCCTGCTGGCTGCCGGCAATAACCTTGACCCTGCCCAGGCGGGGCCCTCGGGGGATATTGATGATGCAAGTTTCCAGCGCCGTGGAGTCTATGCAACAGTCTCCCGGCATAAGCTGAGCACATTTCTGCAGTCATACGATTTTCCGGATCCCGCGATCCATGCGGCCCGGCGTTCGAAAACCACTACGCCTCTGCAGCAGTTGTTTGTTTTAAACTCCCCCTTCGTCAGACAGCAGGCCCAACTGCTGGCGAAACGGTACGAAGGGGAATCCTCCGAGCAGCGAATTGACGCGGTTTACCGGACGCTCTTTTCACGGGCTCCGACTCCGAATGAGGTACAGATCGGCCTGCAGTTTATTGAACAGGCTGCGGATGGGACCACACCGTCACCAGCACAGGAACAGATTCCAACGTTCGCCGGGAAGCGAATGAAAGCCGATGTGAAACAACTCGGCGATCAATATTCTGTTTCGCTCTGGCTGAAGAATCAGGTTCCTAACGAAAAGCGGATTATCACCGGTTACTTCTTCTCACGAGGTAAAGATGGCGCAGTCAAAGCACCCGGCGACCACCTGGGAATCGCCGGCAAGTATCGCCCGAACAAAGCGGGACGCCTGTTCTTCTATAATGGCGACCAGAAACGCCAGTCATTGTTCGGGACGACAGTCATTCAGCCGGGAACCTGGAACCATGTGGTCCTGTGCCGTGATCAGAACCAGATTCGGGTTTATCTGAACGGGAATCCTGAACCGGAGATTATCGGCGAGGCTGCTCCCGGTTATGACAAAGGGGTTTCTGAAATCATCCTGGCGGGACGCAATGACAATTTCTCGAATTTTGAAGGTCAACTCGGAGCGGTCGCTTTATTTGACCGGGTTTTGAAACCGGAAGAAGTCAAGACTCATTTTGAGGCGGCGCAACTCAAACAGGACAAGCTGGCCCATGCGGAATATGTCGCCTCGCTGCTGGAGTCGGATCCCCTCTCCTGCTGGCCATTACGGACCGATAACCCCAACCTGGCCCAGGCCGCTGATATTACCGGACACAAAAACAATGGCACCTATGAAGGCCGTGATGACCTGGATCCTGCTCAGTTGACTCCCTGGCAACGGTACTGTCAGGCCCTGCTCTGCAGCAACGAGATGATGTACGTCGACTGAGCCTTGGTTTCCAACAAAACAGAGTGATCAACACAACTGTCTGAGAGATTGAAGATATGATTCCTTCCGATAATCTGAACCATATGTCCCGCCGCGATATCCTCCAGAAAGTGGGAGGCGGGTTCGGGATGCTGAGTCTGGCTGGAATGCTCTCTGCTGCCGATGCGGCTCCTTCCAGTGTGCTGACACAGACGCCCCACTTCAAGCCAAAGGCCAAACGGGTTATCTTTCTGTTTATGAGCGGCGGTCCTTCGCAGGTCGATACCTTTGACCCCAAGCCAATGCTGCAGAAGTTTGCGGGGCAGCGACCTAAAGAGGCCGACATCAGAACGGCTTCGAAAACCATGGGACTATTGCCCTCTCCCGTGAAATTCTTCAAGGCCGGTAAGTCGGGTATTCCGGTTGCCGAACATCTTTCCAAGACGGCAGAACACATCGACGATATGGCGATTATCCGCTCGATGCATACAGACTTCCCCAACCATGCGCCGGCTCTCTGTATGATGAATCTGGGAACATTGACCCCGACGCGTCCCAGTCTTGGATCCTGGCTGACTTATGGACTCGGATCTGAAAATCAAAACCTGCCGGGATTCATCGCTCTCTGCCCGGGTAAACCGGTGGTCGGCCCCAAACTGTGGGGAAGCGCGTTTCTGCCGGGTAAGCACCAGGCGACACACATCAACAATAAAGATCTGACTCCGGAGAAGATGATTCCGTTTCTGAAGAACGATGTCCTCTCATCCGATGAGCAGAAACGCCAGCTTGATCTGGTCCAGGCAATCAACAAACAGCATCTACAACCACGGGCCGGCGATAATGAACTGGAAACACGCATCAAATCAATGGAGATGGCGTACCGGATGCAGTTTGCAGCCACCGATGCCTTTGATATTTCCCGGGAACCGGAAAAACTGCAGGAAGCTTACGGGAAGAGTGAATTCTCCAAAGCCTGTCTGCTGGCACGGCGTTTGAGTGAACGCGGCGTTCGGTTCGTGCAGGTCTATTATGGAAATCGGCAGCCCTGGGACACGCACAGCAATCACGACAAGAGCAACGAGCGGCTCTGTAAGGACATTGACCAGCCGGTCGCTCAGCTCATGACCGATTTGAAACAGCGTGGTCTGCTCGATGAAACTCTTATCGTCTGGGGCGGCGAATTCGGTCGAACTCCAACCGCCCAGGGTGGCATCAACGGTCGCGATCATAATCCGTACGGCTTCTGCATGTGGCTGGCGGGAGGCGGGATCAAAGGGGGCACCATTCATGGTGAATCTGATGACTTCGGATTCCGCGCGATGCAGGACAAAGTCCATGTGCACGACCTGCATGCCACGATTCTGCATCTGATGGGCATCGACCATGAGCGGCTGACCTATCACTATTCCGGTCGTAACTTCCGCCTGACCGATGTTGCTGGTGAAGTGGTACAGAATATCATCGCCTGATCCAGCTGATTCCTGGATCAACGTCTGTAAATGTATGCACGATATCTATTTCCGTAGATAGCGCGGCTGCCGCTTTTCTCTCCTGTCACAATCATATATAATATTTCATCACGTCTTTGGTTCTCATTTTCCAGTCTGTGACAGGCTGCTCAAGGATTTATTATGTCGACGTCCAATCTGCCGGGTTCCTTTTCCATGGTGCCTCGGGGTAATATTCGCGAAGTGGTCGTCCAGAGGATTCTGGCTGCCGTCATTCGAGGCGAATTCCCTGTCGGTCACCGGATGGTAATCCAGAGTTTGGCAGAACAGTTTGGCGTCAGTGCAACTCCCGTCCGGGAAGCACTCGTTGAGCTCGCTTCGATCGGTATCGTGGAAAATCTTCCCAACCGGGGTGCCGTGATGCGGGAATTTGGCGTTACGCAGATCCGGGAAATCTATCAGTTGCGTCGTATTCTGGAAGTCGAAGCCGTTCGGACCGCCTGCGGGAATATTGAACCCAGACAGCTCGCTGAACTGGCAGAACAGTTCGCTGCGATCGCGAAGGAGAAGCGGGACAATAACTGGTCTCAGAAAGCGATGTCGCTGGATATACGTCTGCATTCCCTGATTGCACAACGCTGTGGCAGTACCCGCTTGCAGGATGAACTGCGCCGTTATAACACGTTGGTCCAGGCGATCCGTGAGGTGGTCGATAATGAGAGCCAGGCGCAGGAAATTGCCTTAACCGATCACGAAGAAATCATCGCCGCACTGCAGGCCAACGATTGTGATCTGGCGGCGGAAAAAATGGAACTGCATATTCGCCAGACCGCCTCCCTGGTAGAAACGCTGGTGCAGGAACGCGAAGCGGCTAAGTAGCTTCCATCTCGACTCTCTGTTTGCCAGCCTGCCCTGATAGGAAGCAGACTCTCTTTTCAATTCTTCAAAATTCTCTCTGAAATAAGCGAACTTTTCTGCTGATCAGACGTCTTTGTAGTTAGTAGAACACAACAGTAGGACATTCCTTAAAACATGACTACAGGTATCGATGTGAATTTTTCAGAACAGACCTCACTTACAGAACGGAAAGACCATCATGGGATTTCGGGAAGTGATTCCGAAACCAGTCTCCCGTTACGTACCTGACACCAGAGGATCTGTCTGTATCGATTTACAATCATCTAAGACCTGGTGTTCAACAGAACTCAGGTCTTTTTTTACAGGGATCGGTAGCTGAGATGGTTTAGCGGCGATCTGAAGAATCGCAGACGAGGATTCGAGCACCTCCCGATCCACTTAACAGAGTTACAAATACGCCCCGTTCGTCTAATGGCCAGGATACCGATCTCTCATGTCGGAGACGCTGGGTTCAATTCCCGCACGGGGTATTTCAAAAACAGAATAACCAGGAAGTCATCCGGCTGGATGAGGGCTCTGTCTTGAAAACAGGTGGTGTCTTGTGGCATTTGTGGGTTCGAGTCCCACGGCTTCCGCTCGAAATTTAGGTGATGCCGAACGTCTCCGCCGAGTCGGTAAAACGTTCGTGCATCGACACAAACTGGAAAACGGAAGGTAGCCGGATACGGTTAGCCGGACCGCACTGCTAATGCGTGTGCCTGCCAGGCGTGTGGGTTCGAATCCCATGCCTTCCGCTTTGGACTGAAATCCGATATGGTGTTCGTAGTGTAATGGTTTGCACGTAACACTGTGACTGTTAAGGTGGCGGGTTCGACTCCCCCCGAACACCCTTCTCACGACTGTTTAATGCAGGAATTAGAATCATGGTGTCTTCTTCAACGCTGCAGCGGCCTACGCTGATCCTGAACCGAAACTGGCAGCCTGTCGGCATTACGACGGTAGCCCGGGCTGTGGTTAAAATCTGGAATGAGACAGCCCGCGTGGTTGACCCTGCAGATTACCAGACGTATTCCTGGGCTGATTGGGCAGCGCTCCGACCAGCTGAGGATGAACTGGTAATTCACAGCAGTCACGATCGATTCCGCGTTCCTGAAGTGATTACGCTGCTGAAGTATGACCGTGTTCCCCGGAACGTGGTGACCTTCAGTCGGCGGAATGTCTTCAAGCGTGACCGGTTTACCTGTCAGTATTGCGGTTGTCAGCCCGGGAGCGAAGAGCTGACGATCGACCACGTTCTGCCACGCTCTCAGGGGGGCGAAACGTCCTGGGAGAACTGCGTGCTGGCCTGTGTTGAGTGCAACTCACACAAAGCGGCTCGTACTCCAGGGCAGGCGAACATGCAACTGCTGAAAGAACCGGTTCGTCCCAAGTGGAAGCCGTTCTATGCCCTGCAGAATATTCAGGTCGACAGCTGGTCTCGCTTTATCAGCGAGAATTACTGGAATGTCGAGCTGGAACGATAGCTTGTTAAATGAGTGCTCCTGATCTGGAATCAGGAGCACTTTTTTTATTACTGTAGCTTATCCAGAATCGGAATCGCTTCTTCCTGGTTCAGCGGTTTTTCCATCTGCTGAGACTGAACGGTCACCAGTACACGGGCATCCCCTTTATTCCTGGCTGCCAGTGTCAGTTCGAAATCAAGTGACTGCTGCGGTGCGAGTACCTGGGCACTTTCGAAGATCACGAAAGAACCAGCCTGCTTGTATCGGGCAGGACCTTTTGCAGATACAAAAACCATCTCTCGCGGGATTTTCACGCGGAATTCAACGTTGTTGGCCGGGGCACTGCCCTGATTGACGAGTTGCACCTTTAGCGACATTTTCTCGCCGACTTCCAGGGGGCCTTTCAGTTCGCTCGTTTCCACTTTGAGCAGAGGCTGACCAATCACATTCACTTCGGATTGCAGATTCGCCGAGAACTTACTGTTGTTTCCGGTTACGACCTGCACGGTACTGACTTTCTTACCAACCTCGGTCGGCTCGAGTTCGATGTTCAGAACCTGCTGCATGCCCCCTGCCAGCTCAGCAATGTCCCACTGCACGACTCTGCGGACAGGATCAAACTGACCATTGCCGGACGCGGAGACAAATTTCATTCCCGGAGGAATTGATTCGAAGATCGAAATGTTCTTGATCGTCTGCTCGGTATTATTGGTAATGGCGTTTTCATAGGCGCCGGAACGTCCGAGATAGCGGTTTTTCGGACCCTTACGGGTAATCAGAAACTCTTCGCTGGTTCCGATCACTTTGAGGGGAACCGCTGTCTCCGCCTTGAGATTGCCGTCGCCGACGACACTCGAGATGCTCTTCCCGGCTCCAGGTTTAATCGCTTTCAGTTGCAACTGGACTTCCCTGGTCTCGCCAGCGGGAATCAATCCTACATGATATTCCAGGTCGTCGCCTCCCGGATGGGAGAACTGAGGAGGAATGATGCTGCGTACATACACATTCTTGGCATCTCCCGAACCGGAATTCGTAATCGTGTAATTGACAACGGTGATTTCACCCGGTTTGACTGCCGAGGGTTGATCAGATTTGATGCTCAGCTGGGGAGAAGTGATCTTGGTTTCCGAAGCGACTTCGGTGACGAAATTCACGGTCGCCACACTGCCGATCTGTCCGGGCTGCTCGGGAATAACACGGATTGAGATTTTTTTCTCTTCACCAGGGCCCATTGCCCCCAGTCGCCAGATAATACGATCATTGATCTGCTCAGCCCGGGGAATGGTCCCAGTCAGTTTTGCTCCCGCAGGAATCTTATCTTCGACAACAACTTCACGGGCGGAAGTCGTGCCGCTGTTTTTGACCAGCACATGGTAGATGAACGGTTGCCCCAGAACAGCCTCTGGAGGAGCGACCTTTTGAATCGTCATTTTGGGAGACTGAATCTTCTGCTGCATGTTCAGCTTGGCCGGTTCCTCTGGCTCCGGCTGACTGCCTTCGACCAGGTTGAGTGGCTTGGCACCTGATGCAGGAGCGATTTCAATCGGCTGCGGATTGGCAGCTTCCATTTTCTCCGTCGGTTTTCCTTCAGGAGCAAACAGTGATGGTTCCTGTGGATTATCTTCCGGCTGACGTTTTTTGATGACAACGACATCGGGCTCAGTTGGTTCCTGAACAGCGGGACTCGCTGGTTCCTCGAGTGCCTTCGGCTTCATCTGCGGAGACGGGTTGATACTGAATGCCGGCTCGGCGGGAGCAGGCTCGGGTTCTTTGACCGGTTGCAGTTCAAATTCTGGTTTGGTGGGCTCCTCTCCGGCCGATTTCAGTTCCGGCAGAGGCTCGGGATCTTTCATTTGAGGTTCGTTACCGAATGGATTGAAATCCGTCTCTACTTTGGGAGTTTCCGGAATGGCAGCAGGTTCAGCCGGCTGTGGTGCGGGCTCATTGGCCTGCTTAGCCTCGGAAGTAGCCATAAATGGATTAGAATCGACGGCGGGAGTTTCCGGAGCCGGCTCTGTTTTCAATTCGAATGGAGACGCATTGGTTTCCAGTTTCATTGCCGGCGATTCGTCTGCGGGCAGTGGTTTCTGCTGTGCGGCTGGTTCCGGAACGGGGCCCAGATCAAATGGTTCGGGTTCCGGTTCTACTGTTGCCGGTTTGGGTGTCTTCTCTGGCTTAGATTCAGTGGGAACGGCATCAAAAGGATTAGAAGAGTCTAACTCAGTCACGAGTGTTTCACGCGGGGGCACTTCGGTTTTGGGAGCTTTCTCTTCCGCAGGTGCGGGGCTGGGCATCGCGGGGCCGAATTGAGGACCAGCGTTGAAATCGAGCTCCGCCACAGGTTCCGGTGTTGGTTGCTTTTCAACTGACGCAGCTGGTTCGGGCTGGGGAGTTCGGGAAAATGGATTCAAGCCTGGTTCAGGCGTCGCTTCTGCGGGCGTTTCGCGGAAGTCCAGTCCCTTGCTGGCAGGCATCAACGCTGCCTGATTGTCCGGTTCGAATTCACTGGGAGTCGCATTCTGAGCCTCGAAAACTGCGTTTTCATTTTCCCCTGTATCGCTACCTGCGGTTTCGTTACCCGCAGTCAGTTTAATTTTGGGGCGCGGTGTTTTGATGTTGGGAGCAAAGGGTAGCTCCGGCTGTTTCTTTTCATCCACCTT
Source organism: Gimesia sp. (assembly GCF_040219335.1). NCBI lineage: Bacteria > Pseudomonadati > Planctomycetota > Planctomycetia > Planctomycetales > Planctomycetaceae > Gimesia > Gimesia sp. The sequence continues at coordinate 255,067 of NZ_JAVJSQ010000019.1, forward strand.
CAGCGGTTGTGCATTACGAGCTGCCAGTTCGGAAAGTTCTGCGGGGACCTGACCTGAAGGAATGGTTCCAGACTCCGGTTCTGCCTCGGTGACAGAAACCGTTTCCCCTTCCAGCAACGCATGTTGCTCGATCTGGTTCTCGTTGCTGGTGGATTGAATGCCTTTTTGAGCCTGAAGAAACATCAGTACCCCGAGACCAACAACTCCGGTCACGGCGACGAGTTTGATCGCTACATTCGACATGGGACTCCCTTCCCGCTGAAGAAGCTCTTAAATAAAACAGATTAAACCAATCACGATCGTCAGATTAAGTGAATCTGTCCTCTCCGCAGAGACTCAATTTCTCTGCCGGGCAACACGGTTTTGTGGCTGTAAAAACACCTTGCACCACATGTTGCGTGGGTTTCATAGCAAAAATTACAATTTGAGGGAAGAGAATATTCGAAAAAATTTACGTATCTGCTTGTAAAAAGCCACGATACAGCAGCGATACCAGACCGCGAAAATTTTGAATATTACTCGGACTGCGGTGGTTCGGTATCAAAATCGAACCATTTCATGGCACTACTCATCGGTTCAATTCTCAAAACGACATAGCCGTCCTGGAAAATGCGTACAGTACCGGTAGACTCAGAAACCGCGATGGCAATCGCGCCGGTTTCCTTGGAAATCGCAGCGGCAGCCCAATGCCGGGATCCCAGTCCCTTAGAGAGCGTCAGGCCTTCCGCAGATGCATTCAGAATCCGCCCTGCCGACTGGACGACTCCGTCTGAGCTGATAATAAAGGCACCGTCGATCTGGGCCAGTTCCTTCATGCTCTCCTTGACACGCGGATTGTTGACCATGCGGTCCTTCTGGGAGTAGCCTTTGAACGGGTCGTGAACCTGTTCGTGTGAAAGCGACAGGACTTTACGATGGTTCCCCACAACAAATAAAGCACCGACCGGCTTCCCTTCGCGTCCTTCACGGCCGATCTCCACTGCCAGGTCCACCACGGCTCGCAGAGTCTGCAGAGGAACCTTGGTCTCCAGGCGCTGCAGATCGCGTGAGGTCAGCTTGGCCAGGTGATCTGCCAGGCTGACGATGCTCAGTGAATCCGCGTGCTCCCGTTCAAAGCCGGCATACAGCGCGATAATCCGGTCGCCCGATGCGAGAATCTCGTCGGCAATTGCTTCCAGAATGGCCTGGCTGATCTGTACCTGACGCGTCTGGGGTTCGTGGATCAGCGGAACCAGGGCAATCCCGTCTTCCTGGGCGGCGCGTTGAACGTCAGGTTTATCGGAAGAGACTACCAGCCTTAATTTCCCGAGAGATTTGCTGATCTCCAGGAAGTCATAAGGAATATCTGCTAACAGGAAGACGACATCAATCTCACAATCACTGGCTAATCGTTTAGCTGCTTTTAATAAGCTCGTTAATTGTGGGGATAAGTCAACCCGTTTCATTTCCGGTCTCGATAGAAGCAGTGGCAGTGAATACTCAGTGTGGATCGCGATCGTGCCAGTTCAGGTAGACAGCCATGAGCTCAACGAAGACTGCAGCATCGACGACACGAAGAGAGCAGGAAATCGAGGGTGTTCAGTTTCTGTTCACATCGGTGTGGTGTGGCCAGTTGGCTACGCGAAATGGATGACTGCAGGGGCTTGCGTACCTTAGCGGCGAATTCTAAGTGTAAAATAATTGCTGTCAGCGTCAACACATAAGTGCTTGTCTCCCCTTAAAAAAAGTGAGACAAGCACTGACTTTTGAATGTTGTTGACAAATCGTCCGCTGGGCAGGCCGATATATCAGCTTGTGCTGATCAATTACTGGGCTTCGGTGGTCTGTTCTTTCTGAGCGACTTCGGTGGGATCGACCAGCGTTTCCAATCGAGTCGAGACCGCCCGCATCGCTCCTTTTCCGTCAAATACGCCTACCTGGGCTTTATCCAGTGAGACATCCTGGGAAATAATCACACCCCGGTTAATATCCAGCTTGATGGTTCCGGAAGGTGTTTTCTGAATCAGCTGCATGCTCAACTTCGGGTCGTTGAGCCGGGTCATGATTTTGGTTTTGAAGGTGATTACAGCCAGGCCATCTTCTACCGATTCCAGCGTAAAAGTACGCCGTACAGGCACTTTTTTACGCAGAGTCTTGCTGAGGGCCACTTCCACATCCAGTTCGTCTTCCCAGGTGCCCCTGACTTTGACCTCTTCTTCAGGCAACGGGATCAGGAAGCCCAGACGACGCGTTTTTTCCTGGTCCAGCTTGCCTGGCGCCTGGGCTTCTTCAAATTTCGCCCCTTCGCCATCGACTTTCAGTTCCTGGATGGAAATCACTTTACCCAGCGGTGAATAGACAATGCGTGATGGCTTGCTGATATTCGCCCGGATCGGTTTAAACTGTTCCAGATCTTTCTCGGGATTTTGTTCACTGTCGAATGTTGCGGGAGTCGCATCGTCGAACTGAACCTTCATTTTGACGCGGTCGATGCGGGTTTCCAGGGTCCCATTGCCTTCTTCATTCACGGAAATCACACGATAATGCTTTAACGTGTTCGAAGAGTTCGCGGAGGTCTGCGTATCCTGGTTGAGCTGAACCGTAATCTTGTTCTCGGTTTCAACCCGGTAATGGACAAACTCGTTCGGAGTGAATTTATAGCGGAGCGAATAGCTCTTCGCGTCTTCATCCGCAGCAGAGGTGACAGACAGTGGTGCTGAAAACTGGCTCAGCATGAGGGTCAGTAGACAGAACACAGTAGACCGCATCAGGGACTCCTTCCCGGAAAAGTTGGTGGTTTCTCCATAAACTGCGGTGAAAATAGCAGATCTGAATCTGCGTGGGGAGATCAATTTAGGACCGGAAGCGCAGTTTTTTCAGGTATTTAACTATTCTGCTCCATATTTCGGCTGGCCTCCCCAGCCCAGCTTGCGATTCAGACGCGTATAGTAGTTGAATCCCGGAATCCGGGCCAGTTTGAATGCCACCGGAGCCCGCTTCAGTTCCAGGCGGTCACCAGAGGCATAGGGAACCTTGATCTGCCCGTCAATCACCAGCATCGCTCCTTCCGGTGCATTCGGGGAAGACAGCGAGTACAGGGCGTTTGCATTGTCAACCAGTGGTCGGTTGGTTGGCGTATGTGGACAGATCGGAGTGATCACAAACGCCTGCAGGTCCTGTTTCAAAATCGGGCCACCTGCCGAAAGACTATGCGCGGTCGAACCCACGGGCGTACTGATGATCAGCCCGTCGCCACTGTAAGTCGTCACCAGCTCGTTATTCACCGTCAATTCGACATCGATCATCGACATCGCCCCGGCAGAACTGATTACCACCTCGTTGAGTCCCAGGTAGGTATTCACCGATCCGTCCGCCAGATAGTGCTTGCATTCGAACATCAGGTGCTCGACGATCCGATACTTGCGCTCCACGATCTGGGCAAAGTTCTTGCAGAACCCGTCCGGAGTCAGGTCTGCCAGAAATCCCAGCCGACCCAGGTTCACACCAATCATCGGCAGCTGATTCAGTCCCATCTGGCGACAGGCACGCAGGATCGCGCCGTCGCCCCCCAGTACTACCACCAGATCGGCTTCGGAATCATCGGGTGTAAAATCTTCGATCACGGAGACTGCTGAGACATAGACCGAAGACTGGGATTGCAGGTATGCATGGATCTGATCCCAGGCCGTCTGAATGTGTGCGCTTTGATCCCGCAGGAGGAACATCAAATTTAAAGGAGACTCAGACATAGTTTACTTTCGGCACAAATTCAGCGTTGGTTAAACTCAGCGAAGTGTCAGGCATTATACGCTCCTGACAGCTCGTATCCAATGTCACACCTCCCTTCCCGGGACAGGTTCCCCTAAATCCCCTTGTGGCAACTGTGAATCTTCCGGCCAATCCGCTACGATTGAGCATTCGAACCGAACAGAGACCGTTAGCAAAATTCAGAGTATCATGAACTACTTTGCCCATGGAATGCGATTCGTCGATCGCCCCTATTTCCTGGCAGGAACCGCCCTGCCCGACCTCCTCTCCGTGGTAGATCGACGCGTCCGTCTGCGGATGAAAAACGTCGCCCCGTTTGTCGAAGAGACTGACAGCATCCAGGCCGAACTCGCCTGTGGCATCAAGCAGCATCTCGACGACGACCACTGGTTTCACTCCACGCAGGGCTTCCTCGAAATCACCACCGATCTCTCGCTGCTGTTCCGCGAACTCTTTCAGAATGACGACTCCGCTCGCGTCGGCTTCCTCGGTCACATCACCACCGAACTTCTGCTCGATGCCGTCCTCATCGATCAGAACCCCGGACTGATCGACCGCTACTACGATGCGTTCCGGGAGATCGATCCCTTCGTGACACAACAGGCCACGAATCGCATGACAACCCGCGAAACCGATCAACTCAGGGCCTGGCTGGTGCTGTTCCATAAAGAAGCTTTCTTAAGAGATTACCCGGATCCACAAAGAATGCACTTACGCTTGAATCAGGTCATGAAACGGGTCAAACTACAACCGTTACCGGAAGGTACGATCTCAGTTCTCAAAACAGGTCGGGAAATCGTAGAAAAGCGTCTCGACGATTTATTGCCGCCTGAGCATTTTTAATCTCCAGTGATTGAAAGATAACAACAATGAAGTACGGCTTAAACATGCTGCTGTGGACCTCCGATGTGAATGAGTCCCATTTCGGACTGCTCGAGCAGATCAAAGGCTGGGGCTATGATGGCGTCGAGCTGCCTGTCTTTGAGGCGGATGAGAAAAAATTCGCTCAGGTCGGAAACAAACTGGAAGAACTCGGTCTGGGTCGCACCGCTGTCACTGTCTGCACGCCGGATGAGAACCCGATCTCCAGCGATCCCGCCATCCGCGAAGCTGGCCTGAATCGTCTTAAACGCATGATCGATATGTGTGCCGCCTCTGGAGCCACTCACCTCTGTGGCCCCATTCACTCCGCACTCGGCGAATTCTCCGGCTCTGGTCGCACCGCTGACGAATGGAAGTACGGCCAGGAAATCCTCGCCCAGGCCGCTGACCACGCCCAGGCCAACAACGTGATTCTGGTCTGTGAATACCTCAACCGCTTTGAATGCTACTTCCTCAATACGGCGGAAGACTGTTCTCAGTTCACCCGAGAAGTCAATCATCCGAACCTGAAGATGATGTACGACTCCTTCCATGCCAACATCGAAGAGAAAAGTATCACCGAAGCTGTCAAAGTCTGTGCCGATCAGATGGTCCACGTGCACATCTCCGAAAACGATCGCTCCACCCCCGGCGAGGGGGGCGTCAACTGGGACGAAACCTTCGCTGCGCTCAAAGAAATCAACTACGACGGCTGGTTCACCATCGAAGCCTTCGGTCTGGCCCTGCCCGACCTGGCCGCTGCCACCCGCATCTGGCGGAAGATGTTCCCCACCGAAGAGCATCTGGCAACCAAGGGCCTCGAATTCATGAAGACCCGCTGGGAAGGCTGAGCCCGCCCCGACAATATGCTCACAGAGAGTGGACCGTATCTCAGGTTCACTCTCTTTTTTGATGCGCTTCATCATTACCTCCCATTCCAGTTGTTTCCCTGTGGAAAATATCTCTACTTCCCCGTGTTTATCTGACTCGTTCAGTGCACAGGACTGCATAGACTGACCTTGATCCCCGCTTTCCGAATCGTAAAGTATTGCAATTGTGCTTCGCGCGCGAGGCGGACGATGCGTGCACTGAAAAACCGGAACATGCGACTCATCAGCACCTGAATCACCGTCGATTTTCACCCCTTCTACACCGGAACATCCGCCACCGGTTCCCGTTGTCTCGTCAAATTTCAAATCATTTCGGAGCATATTCAAACCAACTCGCGGCACACTCACTGCACATTCAGCAGGTCTGAAAGTCATTTCAAAAGTCAAAACCCCTTGACCTCCCCATGCCCTTCCACAAAATACGAAGCAATGCAAAACAACAACTCAAATCATTAGAAATTCGATCTACGAATCTGCCAGCAGCATCCCACACAAATCATCGGGTAACCCCGAATGCAATTCGGGGCGAGCAACGCGAGCAGGAAACGGTCAGGAGAAACCTGCCGTCCAGAAAACCACCGCGCAGCAAGGTGCCATGACAGCAACAATGAATCGTAAGCAGCGGCGCGAGCTACACCAGATAAAAACCAGGCAGCACTGAACTGTCACGAGTCTCCTGTAAGTGAATACTGATAAAGCGAGCGAAATCTTGCCCTGGAGGACCCGTAAAAACAGTAATAAATGCAGCAAAGTGAGATGAACTTCAGATCATGAACAAAAAGAAATGACCATTTATTTCGGAGGGAGATGAGAATTGTGGGGATATAACCTTACAGTCATTCTGGTTGTTAGTAACGGATGTTAAATTTGGTCTTTTACTGACCAAGCTCGTAAACCATCGTAACTAAATCCTATGAAACATGTTATACGTCGGTTTTCAGATTCACCTTTGTAGTGCCCAGATCGAGCGGGAACGAAAAAAGCTCTCAATCCTGAATCTATTTCTAATTCTCCAGACTCTGGCCCTTGGATGCGTCGTATGATTCCATTTACTCGTTCTAGTTTAGAAGGGTCAGTCCAAAACTGTTTATCGCTATCCCAATCACCCAGAGAATCCTGATGTATTAGACGTTTGAGCCCATCCCCAATACCTAGCCACTCAAAACTTTTTGAGCGATTCCGTCGATAACGCGAGCGAATACTACATTCCTCAAGACATTTAAGAGCGTTATCTTTGGCTAAGGATGACCCTTCAATTGCTTTTAGGCTATAGGCAACAAAGAGATAGAAAACAGGTTCTAGCGTGTCACTGTTTGCTCTCCAATATGCAAGCTTTTCTATTACAGTATCCAGGCTTGGAGGATGAAGACTCATTCTGATTGCTTGTAACCACAGCCGCAGGTTGCGTTCGTTATTTGGCTCTTCGTCAAGGTTATCGTTCAGAAGTTTTAAGGATCTTTCTATCTCACTATTTTTTAATGATGTCCATTTTCTGTCACCACGCGAGAGGTAAGCCCAAATGATTTGTCGACGTATTGGTGGACTATACACGTCTTGTCTTGTGAGCATTGAATCCCATCTCTGAAGAGCTGTGCTGTGGTCCCCATAAATAAAAGAAAGATCTGCTCTACATTTTTCTTCAAAGCGGCTCGGCTTTTCGCCTTCTCTGTTTTGCCTTACTTGTAGTAAGAGATCCTCAATGTATTCTACTCTTTCCCTGACCCATTTCGGCGTAGATGGATTAGTTGCGGCAATGATGGGCTTACTTTTCTGTGTTTCTCCACAATAGTCAAGGATTTTTAGACACATTTGTACGTCGCTTATATAGCCGTGTTCATCGTCTGGTTCGAGATCTCTAGCTTGCAAAAATGAATTTGCGGCATTTGCAGCATGATCAACAACATCTTCAATAGGTTTTTTTTCAGAAATTAGTTGGTAGACATATGCTCGAATTACCATCCCCTTCATATGATGTAGAATATGATCGTTTGGCTGTAAGGAGATCGCATGTTCTACGGATTCAAGGGCAGAATTGTGCTCTTTGAGAACAGTACTTAGAAAACGCCCGAGATGAGCCCAGAAATGAGCTTCTTCCGGAAAAGACTGGGTTAAGTATTTTAATACTTCAAGTCTTCCCTCTGGAGATGGTATTTTTTCTAATGACTCGGAGAAGTACACAGTCCCAGCGCGCTCAGATCCGAGTATTTCTGAATTATCTCTAAATACAAAGACTTGCCTGACAATATCTAATGATTCATCCGAGACTAGCGGATTAGTTCCCCTACAGAAGTCGATGAATTGAATAGACCATTTTGATAAATATTGCCCCCAAGCTTCTTGGTCTGCGTTGTTGGGAGTAAAAATCTGTCGCATACATTCTTCAGCGACTAAAGGGTGGACAGTCCTCCAATAGTTGGGTTTTACCTCAACTAGAAGCTCTAAGGTTGACGATGGGAATAGACTATTCATTTTGATGGGGCGGTTGGATGGGACGCCAAATTCTTCGGCGAAGAATAGTATCGGTATAGCTCTTTGTCCAAAAAAATGTGCAAGAGCCATGTAGCATATACATTTTTTTTGATTTTCTGATAAAGCTTCAATTCTGATGGATATATAATCAGAAAGTCGTACAAAATTGCGTCCAAAGGCTACCAGGGCTAAGTAGAAAGGGGTAACAGTTTCTGGTGTGGCTTCTTGAATTACATGCCGTAACTCAGTTCCTCTAGAAGGTTCTTCTCTTTCTAGAAAATGCACAAATTTGTCAGCTTCTGATGGCGAGAGTTCACTCTCAAGATAGAGTGCTCTTTTTTGCTCTTTTGGTTTTCCAAATCGGCGGGTTACTTGCAAGAGAACTATAGGCAGGTGATTGGCTGCTATTGCTTCGTAAAGAGCATCTGCTTCACGGTCAGATATTGCGCCGGCGTCTACAACTAGTAGCATTGCTTTGTTGGTTAATGACCCAATGTATTTTAGTCTTTCAGAAGTCTCATTAGGAGTAGTTCGTAACAATTGCATACATGGATATTCTGTGTGAAGATCCCACATAATCCGTCTTGCAATTGTAGTACCACCAGCACCAGGAGCATGGTAGAGGTTGATTCTGATTGATCCTCGACTTCCTAGGTCTGAGCGAACAGTACGAATCACTTTATTTGTTAGGTCTCTAGTAACGTCATAATTTAATCCGATTTCATACCATGAGATTTCATTACCTCTTAAAAACTCAGCACCTGTTTCGTGAACACCTTGTGAGCGTTGTCCTTCAGCTAGGTGTAGGATTTGAAGCTCCTCAGAGAGCCAGGCAAGCTTATTGTTTGGTATTGGGATGGGAGCGCCAGACGAAGAAGGTAATGAAACCTCTACACTTGAGGTGTTGTCTGGCTTACTCATTAAATGTTTAATTCCAAAACATAATTGTGATGTAGGAATAATAAAATTAGAAAAATGAAAATTGTCTGCGATGGCTTGTAATTGGGAAGAAGGAGACTCAAGTATCATTGCTCCATTGAGTGATTCACCAAATGTAGCACTGATGTTAGTCATGATTGAATTCAGAGATTCTGTTGGTTTATTTGAATCCCATAAAACTAAGATAGAAATTGGCCGCGAAGTAGCGACGCGAGCCAATGAATGAAAAAAATGTTGGAGATCAAAGCCATACATTTTGTTCCATTCATAAAATTTTTCAGATGCAGGAATTGTTTCTGATCTTCCAGATATACCATTAGCACAATACCAGTAAGTTCCATTTTCTATGTTTATAGATGGAGTATCGCCCTTAGTCACAAGATGAACAGACCTACGGCTGTTTATTACTGGTTGGACAAGTGATAGAAGCCCCGAAGAATCAGTTTCATTGTCAAAGTCGATTACGAAAGCCCAGTCGATGAGGCCTAACGCTTTTGGCAACTCGTCTAGCTTATCTTTTAGTTTAGTTACTATTAGACCATAGTAATACTTGGGGCTAAAATCTCCCATTTCGTCTATGAGATCATCCCAATGTGCTCCCTCTGGTATAGCTTTGCTAGGTTGTTCGTTACTAAACCATGAAAATATGAGTTTTTGGTCATCAGCAGTAGCAATATCATTCATCGAATTTCGACGAAAGTAAATCTGATGTTGACGTAAAGTTTGATGTTGGTAGCTCGGTAAATCTTTTGAGGGTAGACAAGGTCCAATATTTTTATCTGGTGGAATTATTATTAGACCTATCTGTTTACCACAGTACTCATAGGGTAGATAGTAAAATCGTGGTATGGGATGGATCCAATCCGTAAACTTACTCTGAAGTTCAGCATCATCTATGTGAGATGATATTCCAGTGATTTCATAGGAATTGTCCAGTTTTTTATTTACTCCAAGGATGATGTAAGAATTCTCATCTCGAGGAGTGTTGTACATTGAAATGATATCTTTAACAAACTCAGCCCTTTTACGTTTTTGATCTTTTGTATCTGAAGCTGTGAAGTCATATTGAGCCTGTTTGAAGTCAATTGTATTGCCTTCCATACGAGAGAGAAGCTCTTCTACTTTGTTGTTGTCAAGTTGCAAATTATCACTCATAGAACTGTTTTTCTCGCTCATCATTTTAAAGAACGGGAATATGTGGTTAGAGGTTTCCGAATGAAATTGAAGGGGTTTTACGTAGGGTTAGATCATTTTTACATGATATCGATACAAGGTGTACATGTCATGTAAATATGAACCAAAATACCGACAAATTCTGCTCGTTTTGTTGCGTAGTATTTGAGCGTCAAATTTAATTTGATGTCGATTTCCAACCAGTTCACTCCACCCGCTCATCCCCCACCAGTTCCACTGGCGGCAATCCCGCAGCCAGGCCCGGACGATCCAGGGGCGCCTCCCCGCGACCGCACCGGTACAGAACATGAAACAGGGCATTCATCGCCAGCACGCTCCCCAGTGCCGCCAGCAGGGCCACTCCGGTCACCCGTTCATGCATGATCGTCCACGCGAACTGCACGATACACAGCAGCGACACCAGTAGCAGCGTCGGCGTGCGGGAAATCAGGTTCACCACCAGTGCACCAAAGGGCGCTCCCAGGGCGACAATCGGAGCCGCGGCCAGCCAGTTGGCATACACTTCCGGATCCATGTGATACAGACCGGGGTCGAACCGTGACAGCAGCAGGTTCGAAAAGATACCCAGAACCGACGTAAACGCCATGAGCAGCACCGAGGTCGGAATCGCCACCTTCAGATCGGCCCGGTACAGCAGCACCAGCGTCGCATAGACCATCATGTCAATCCCCACGCCGGTAATCGAAGCCACGATGCCGCCTGTAAGACCGACGGCCAGCCCTAGTTGCGTATCGTAGCGCCGCCAGCGGTCACTGACTCCCTCGGCGGCCACCAGTTCTTTGAGCTTCACCAGGTGCATGATACCGAAACTGCACCAGACCACCGCGAACGTCAGCTTGACCCACAGGTCCGGAACAAAAGGGGCGATCAGAGCAGCACCCAGTGGTGTTCCCACCAGGGCACCCGCCAGCGCCGGCTTTAGCAATCCCCAGTCGAGCGGGCGTCTAGCCGAGAGAATATAAATGCTGGCCGAAACCATCCCTACCGACTGGACAGCCAGACCAAAGTTCCGTCCCAGGGAACCGGGCATATCAAAAAACAGGACCAGTACCGGAAAACCGACCGTGCCGCCCCCCATCGGGGTCGAACCGGCGATATAAGAACCCAGTGCCATCGATACGGCGATCGGCCAGTGAGCACGCAGCGTATCCCAGCCATCAGTCAGCAGAACCACCGTCAGCCAGACTGCATAAAACAGGACCAGCCACAAACAGAACGGCCACAGTGGGCGTAACGGAGAAGCGGAACTCTGACCTTTCATCTGGCTGTCTCATCAAAACTTGATCTGGCTGGCAGGCCCCAGCCGGCAGGTAATACTACAGCGAATCCAGCCAGTCACAACTGGCATCCTCATGCGGCGCACGTGCTTTCTGAAGCAGCCGAATCAGCCGTTGCTGTTCGCTGTCACTCAAATGCCCCAGCTGTTGCCCGTGCATCTGCACCACCGCTTTCTCCATTCGTTTGAGCAGGGTCTGCCCCTCCTCCGTAATGGTCACCTCCACCACGCGGCGGTTTTCGGGTAACCGACTCCGTTGCACCAGGCCCCGTTTCTCAAGGCGGTCCAGCATGCGGGTGGTATCCGGACAGCGGGAAATCAGCCGGCGGCCCAGCTCCATGGTCTGTACCGTTTCGGGGGCTGCCATCTGTAACAGCCGCAAAACGTTGTACTGTTGCGGAGAAAGTTCAAATTGGACAAACAGCGACTCTTCCAGCACCTTCAGGCAGTCATACGTCCGCCAGAGCTGCAGGAAGACCTCTTGTTCCGGTGAGTCAAAGCTCACACGCTGCGATTCGGTTTGGCTGGCTCGTGGATTCATAATCTCAATTAATGCGCGTTTCAACAATAGTTGTCAAGACAAATGTTGTCGCGACAGGGTTTCCGGGGGGCTCTCAGGAGGCAGCCGTACCTGCGCACAACGATCGCTACGTGGTTTCCGGTATTCCGACCCATCAGGGGAATAGGCCACGGATCAGGAAATATTAGCGATCTGATCCAGAATCTTGTCTTCGCCGGCGACCAGCAGCGTATCCGTGTCATTCAACAGCTTGTCCGGGTCGGGCGAGGCGATGATCTTATCCGTCAGAATATCGTGGACGGCGACGATGGTAATATCGTATTCCTGCCGCAGTTTCAGCTCGCGGATCGATTTCCCCATCCAGTCGTTGGGCACACCCATCTCCTGCAGGCTGAAGCCTTTCCCCAGTTTGACGTAGTTCAGAAGTGCGGAACCGGTCATGCGGGTTGCCAGGCTGATCGCGGAATCACGTTCGGGAAAGACGATATCGGTCACGCCGATGCGGTCCATCACGCGGGCATGATCATTCGACACAACTTTGACATAAATGTCCTTGATTTTCAGATCGTGCAGCGCCATCGTGGCCAGGATGCTGGCGGTGATGTCATCTCCGGTCGACACGATCGCCGCGTCCGCCTCTTTGGCACTGATGCGCACCAGCGTATCGAAGTCGGTTCCGTCGCCGACCACGGCATGCGAAATCAGCGACGCCAGCCGGTCGACCAGCGTTTCATTGAGATCGATGGCGATCACGTCGTGTCCCCCTTCATAGAGGGTGCGTGCCACGGAGAATCCGAAGTTACCCAGTCCGATGACCACAAAACGTTTCATGGCAATGCCCTGCTCTTTATATTCAGTTCACAATTAAGATACGATCACTAACCCACGATGACATCTTCGTAGGCCAGTCGGAATTTACTGCGATGTGCCAGGCGCACAATCAACGCGGATGCGATCACCAGAGGCCCGGTCCGCCCCGCAAACATCAAAAATATCAGCACCCACCGCGAAGGTAACGACAGCGAATCGGTCAGGCCCATCGAAAGCCCCACGGTATTAAACGCACTGATCGTTTCAAACAGCCGCACCAGGAACCGCTGCTCGTATCCATGGAAATCTCCAATCGACGACATCAGGAAGACTCCCGTCACGACCACCGATGTGGAGATCACAAATAAGCCGGTGCCCCGCTGAATGGTTTCATCCGGAATCGAGCGGCTGGCGAAAGTGGTCGTGGTCTGCGAACGCAGTTTGGACCAGGCCAGCAGTCCCAGCAGCGCGAAGGTGGTCGTTTTCAACCCACCGGCCGTCGAACTGGGGGAGCCGCCGATCATCATCAGGATCATCGTCAACAGGTTTGTACTATCGGTCGCCTGCTCGTAGTCGATCGAGTTGAACCCCGCTGTCCGGGGTGTGACGCTCAAAAACAGCGAGTTAGTCAGCTTATCTGTCAGAGACATCTCAGCCAGCAGATCGTTCCATTCAAAGCCGGCAAACAACAGCCAGCCGCCGAGGATCAGAATGAAGGAGGTCCACAACACCAGCTGACTGTGCACGGACAGGCGCTTGATCCGGGGCAGCGACTGCTGACGTTGGGCAAACCGCAGGTTCAGTTCCTGCATCGTTACGAAGCCGAGCCCACCCAGCATGATCAGGACCGAAATCACCAGCAGTGTCCCGGGAGAATCCTGATAGTTCATCAGCGAATTGCTGTTCGTCGAGAAGCCCGCATTACAGAAGGCACTCACGGAATGGAACACTGCAGGCCAGGCAGCCCCCTTCCAGCCCAGGCGGGGCACCCACAAACAATACAGAAAGAATGCTCCGGCAGCTTCAATCAGAAAAGTAAATTTCAGAATGTTAGTGATCAGCAGCCGCGCCGAAACCTGCGGGATCAGTTTGCGGGAATCCGCAGTCACGGATTCCAGGTTCAGCGAGATTTTTCGCCCCAGTGCAGTGATGATCACACTGGTCAGAATCAGCATCCCCAGACCACCCAGCTGAATCAGCAGCAGGATCAGCGCCTGGCCCCGCAGAGTGAAGTACGTAGCCGTATCGACGACAATCAGTCCGGTCACACAGACGGCACTGGTGGACGTAAAGATCGCATCGGTCCAGTTCAGGGGCTCTCCCTGGTAGATGCCCGGCAGGAATTTCAGCCCGAGGGATCCCAGGATGATGAGTGCGATGAAGGAACTGAGAAAGAGTTCCGCGGGGGCCAGCCACCGATTGGGAGTCAGCGCGTGACGCACGCCTGGCCCTTGATACCGAGAGACTGAAGAACCGTCCGGCCGGGTTGATTTTTTTGTGATCACTGTCGATACACCCGAGGGGTGTCCTGGACTTTCGCAGCAGATAAACTCAAAGTTGATTGCACATGCTGTTTTTCACACTCTCTGAGCACTTGTTGAAAAACATTCCATCTATTGTCCGTTTCCCGCATGCTTTCGCAAATGTGCCCCGCGCGATCCTCACATATTTTCCATTATTTTTTTCTGAACGCCACGTCCTCTGGAAAATCCACGGCGGATTGGTTAGAACCAGACTCCCGACCCCTCTAATACCACAGTCAAGTAATACCACATTCAAGAGCTAAGGATTTATACAGGCCCGATCATGTTGCTTGCCTTTATCGCGATCATCGCCGGACTCGCATTATTGATCTGGAGTACAGACCGCTTCATCGATGGTGCTGCAGTGACGTCACGCTATTTCGGTATGTCACCCCTGTTGATCGGCATGGTTGTCGTCGGCTTTGGTACCTCACTGCCGGAAATGGTGGTCTCGGTCATCTCCGCCTCCGAAGGGAACGCCGGCGTTGCGCTCGGGAATGCTTACGGATCGAATATTACCAATATCGCCCTGATCCTTGGTCTGACAGCGCTCATTAATCCACTGACGGTGCAGTCCAAGATCCTCCGCAAGGAATTACCCGTTCTGGGCGGTTGCACCCTGCTCTCTGCCTGGCAGATCTGGGATGGACACATCAGCCGTCTGGATGCGATTGTCCTCTTATCGGTCTTTGCCTTCCTGATGGGCTGGACCATCTGGCAGTCCGTCCGCAATCCGACCGACGAACTCGAAGCCGAAATGGAACGCGAACTCTCCAGTCATACCATGCCCATTAAACGCGCCGTAATCTGGCTGCTCGTCGGTCTGGTACTGCTGGTCGTCAGTTCCCGCATGCTGGTCTGGGGCGCTGTCTTCCTGGCCCGCTACTTTGGCGTGAGCGATCTGGTTATCGGCCTGACCATCGTCGCCGCAGGCACTTCGCTTCCCGAACTGGCATCCTCGATCATCGCCACCCGCAAAGGGGAATTTGATATCGCCGTCGGCAATGTCATCGGCTCCAACATGTTCAACACGCTGGCTGTGGTCGGCCTGGCCGGGGTGATTCACCCGATTTCCGTGAATGGAGAAGTCTTTTCCCGCGATGTGATGGTCATGCTGGCGCTGACCTTTTCCCTGTTCATTCTGGGACGTGGCTGGGGAGGCCCGGGACGCATCAACCGTTACGAAGGTGCTCTGCTCCTGGCCTGCTACATCGGCTACACCTGGTGGCTCATCCGTAGTGCCCTGCTCTGAAACAGGTCGCTTTCAGGCATCCAGGCTTGACAAAGGGAACTCCCTCCAAGATAGTTCATGCTGTTTCTCGGAAGGAATCTATCTCAATGAACTGGCTACAGAAAATCGCAATCATCTGGATGGTGGCAACCACGGTGCACGCCCCGTTCCCGGTCTGCGATGGTGACAATCTTCCCAGTGGCCAGACCGCTTCCCTCCGTTTTGCCGTGCTGGACCATTCTTTCGACCTCGATTTCATCCTGCTCGGCTGCGATCTGCCAGATGATTACGACGATGGTCCCCTCGATGTGGATCCGGAAGAGGGCTCCAGTTCGGTCTTTGGCTCGCCCTACACTTCCCCGGGACAACCGCTCAAGCTGTGTCTCTGGAATGCGGTCGATACCTGGGGCACGCTGTTCTGTATTCCCCCGGAACGCAGCATTGCCTGCCTGGCACGTACCGCGGATCGTTCCTCCTGCCTCCCCTTTCAGAATTTCTCATTTGGAAAACTGAGCCAGTTCGGAATCGCGCATGTTCATTGTTAAGCAGTGAACCGCATTTCGTGTTTAGCTCAATACCGTTTTCCCTGACAGCCCGATGTGGTGCGCTGTCAGCCTGTAATGAGGATTCCAATGCGCGTCCATCCTACTGCTTACATCCATCCCGATGCCATCGTCCACCCTACGTGTGACATCGGCCCCCACGTCGTCATTGAGGGCCCGGTGCGCATCGGTGCTAACTGTCACCTGGGACCGTCCGTGGTTGTCATGGGGAATACCGACATCGGCTCCGATTGTGAAATTCATGCACACGCCGTTATTGGCGATACGCCCCAGGACCGAAAATATACCGGGGCGATCAGCTACTGTCGCATTGGCCAGCGCTGCGTGATCCGCGAATCGGTCACCATCCACCGGGCCAGCATCGAACAGGCGACGACAATCATCGGCAACGATTGCCATCTGATGACCTGTTCCCACGTGGCCCACGACTGCATCCTCGCGGATGAAGTCACACTCGTCAGCGGCGCCCTGCTCGGCGGTCACGTGCAGATCGGATCTCAGGCAATCATTTCGGGCAATGTCGGCATCCATCAGTTCGTACGCGTCGGGCAACTCGCCATGCTGGGAGGTGTCGCCATGATCAGCCGCGATGTTCCCCCTTTCACGATGACGGACCACCAGGGCGAAATCATCGGCCTGAATGCAGTCGGTCTGGCTCGGCGGGGGATCTCAGACGCAGAGCAGCAGGACTTGAAAAACCTGTTTCGAGTTATCTGTCGTTCAGGAATGTCTCACTCACGCTCTCTTGAATTGGCTGAAGAACTGGCCCTGACCGACATCGGACGCCAGTTCGTGGAATTCTTCCAGGTGGACACACAGCGGGGGTTCGCTCGATTTCGAGGCAAAAAATCACGCTCCCGGAAAAACCTGGTCCCCCCGGTACCGCAACCACCGCTTTCTGAGTAATCCCTCTTCGAATTTCGTAAGTCTCTTTTCTGCGTTACTCATACGGGCATGTCAGGCAGCAGCAGCAGTTAAAAGTCAATGTGCGGTAGCGGGATACCGCCCCGGACCCTCTTTCAGGTGAGAGATTAGGACGAACCTGGAATGTTCCGGGGCGGTACATTTTTGACCCGCGCAGCCAGACAATGCTGGCATCACTGCCGACAGCGATTACAATAAACGGGACGACGTGCTTCTACGTCAGCTGATCCCTTTTGCATCGACACTTCTTACACGGGGAACTTTATTATGCGCCGCTGCTTCCTGGTTTTGATCGTGCTGGCTCTCGCCTGCTTTACTCGTGCTGGTCACCTGCAGGCAGAAGGCTATCGGACCTCCATCGGAACCGGCGCCGATCGCATTCCCGTCATCGTGGTCTCAGGCACTCCCTATGAAATGGGTCTGCAACAGGGAAAACTGATCCGGGAAGAAGCCACGCAGATGATCAATTCGCTGCTGCAAAAGGTACAGGCCGCCGGACCAGAGCGTGCCTCCGATGCCCATCTGGATGCCGCCTGGAACGCCATCGCACCGCATACCGATGTCCGCTTCAAAGAAGAACTCCGCGGCTTCGCTGAAGGGACAGGCCTACCGCTGAAAACGTTGCAGCGGGCACACGCGTTACCTGTCGTCATGGATTATTCCTGCAGTGGTATCGCTGCCTGGGGCGCAGCGACGAAAGACGGTCACCTTTACCAGACACGCAATCTCGACTGGACAATGGAACTGGGCGCGCAGGACTATCCCTGCATCACGGTTTACATTCCCAAACAGGGAATTCCCCACGTGAATATCACCTTCGCCGGATTCCTCGGCGCCAACACGGGGATCAATGCCAAAGGCATCGTGCTCTCGGAAATGGGCGATTCCCCGGGCAAGGACTATCCTTTCGATATGAACGGCGTCCATTTTACGACACTGTTTCGCCAGGTGATGTACGACGCCAATAATCTGGACGAGGCCATCGATCTCTTCAAGCAGGCGAAGCGGATCAAGAAATATCACTATGTTGTCGGAGACGGCACCAGCCGCCAGGCCGTTAAAATGCTGGCGCATGCTCCCGACCTGGTGATCTGGCGAGACAACGACCCAGCCGACGAACTCGCGCCGGCGGTCATGAAAAACCTGGTCTATCAGGATGAAGGCCGCGGCGCGTTTCAACCGTTACAGAAAGTCTATGGCAAAATCGGTGCGGAGGAAATGAGAGACATCGCCTGTCAGATTCCCATCAAGGGGGGCAATATTCTGGATGTCGTCTACGACGCCACCGCGCTGGAGTTCTGGGTTTCCTATGCTGAGAAACAGGAAGAAGCCTATCAGCGGCCCTTCGTGCACTTCAAACTCAAAGACTACCTCAAGTAGTTTTGTGATGTTCTGAGCGCGACGCTTCGTGTTCCAGATCCATGTGACGTTTCGCAGTCTCATGCAGGGACCGCGTCGCGATAGCTATAACTAAACCGACGACAATCATCCCAACCAGGCCAATCCCCACGCTGATGATTTTCCCCATCGGCGTCTCGGGCGTTATATCACCATAGCCGATGGTCAGACCGGTAATCATCGAAAAATAGACGGCGTCCCCGAAGCTCAGGTTCTCAAACCGCCAGATCAGGAAAGCCCCCAGCAGCAGAATCAACAGCAGGGCCACAATGACCTCGCGGACATAGGAAGCGTAGCGCATAAACGAACTGAAGAATTCAACAAACAAAGGCAGTCGTTTCTCGATGATGTGCTTCAGCATGGGGCTTGTCTCGAATTGCGAATTAGTGAAAAGTAAAATCGGATATGAAGGATTTCATCAGAAAACCAAGTTTATCCGTTTGATCACACACTGCCCAGAGAGTTTCCCTCGTCTTTCGTACTGCCAATTGTGATTGGAAACTTGAGAATGGACCTGACCGGGCAACAAACGGCGCTCTGCTCACGTTCAATCCGCTTGATTCACCTGCCCCCAGACGTTACTTTTGTTAAATAACAAACGCGTCTCTCCTGCCACTTAAGATCGCCTGCCCTCCCAAGGAGTCATCCATGCTCTCTGCCCTCAAGAAAACTTTCTTCACCGCCCTGCTGCTGCCCGTCCTCTGCTCGGTTTCCGTCCACGCACAAACACCGCGGCTCAATCCTGATGACCTGCTCCTGTACCGCGATGGATCCGGAAAAGTTCAGAAGGTCACCACACCGGACGACTGGAAACAACGCAGGCAGGAAATCATTCGCGGCATGGAAACGGTCATGGGCCCCTTCCCGGGTGACGATCAACGGGTTCCGCTGGACATCGAAGTCCTCGAAGAGGTCAAGCTCGACAACTACACGCGCAAGCTGATCACCTACCAGTCCGGCCCCGATTCCCGTACGCCCGCCTATCTCTGTATTCCTCACACCGCCAGCAAGGATCACAAGGTCCCCGCGGTTCTCTGTCTGCATCCCACCGATAACAAGGTCGGCCATAAGGTCGCCCTCGGACTGGGAGGCCGCGCCGGTCGTAATTACGCCGCCGAACTCGCGGAACGTGGCTATGTCACCATCGCCCCCGCCTACCCGCATCTCGCGAATTACTGGCCCAACCTGGGTAAACTCGGTTTCGTGAGTGGCACGATGAAAGCCATCTGGGACAACTCCCGCGCCATCGACCTGCTGACATCCCTGGACACGGTCGATATGAGCCAGGGTGTCGGTGCGATTGGACATTCCCTGGGCGGCCACAACGCGATCTACACCGCCGTCTTCGATCCACGTGTTACCGCCATCGTCAGCAGCTGTGGCTTCGATTCCTATCGCGACTATTACGACGCCGCCGAACGCGTCTGGTATTTCGGCAAAGGCTGGTGCCAGATCCGCTACATGCCCCGCATGTCAGACTACCGCGGTAGACTCGACGAAATCCCCTTCGATTTCACCGAACTGCTCGGCGTCATGGCCCCCCGCCCGGTCTACGTCAACGCGCCCCTGCACGATTCCAACTTCCGCTGGAAAAGCGTCGACAAATGCGCGAGCGCAGCCCGGCCCATCTATGAACTGCTGGACGCCAAAGGCAAACTCGTCATCGACCACCCGGACTGCGATCACAACTTCCCGGAAGAACAACGACAGAAAGCCTATCAACTGTTCGATACGGTACTGAAGAAGTAAACGGATTCCCGCAGTTCCAACTGAGAGATAACAAGGTTCAGCCCGAATACAATTCGAACCGAGCGTAGGGTACTGGAAACCGTAAGCTAACGTTTCAACTCTGCTGGAATCTCGTAATCGCCCACCTTCATTCCCTGATTACGCAAGGCATCCATGATCGCCTTGTAAATATAAGGGTTGTTTTCCAGAGCCCTGCGGTTTTCTTCGGTCCACTTTTCCAGTTTCAGATCTTTGAATGCAACATCATCCATTTTTCCGAGCTCAACGATGATGTCTCGCATAACCTTCCCCCCTTGCAGAAATCGGTCCCTCAGCACAGGAGTTCCATCGGCATAGGTGAGACTGGCCAGTTTTTGTCCCAGCATTTGTGTAGTGAGAGAACCGTCGCGGTCGGTACCGGCTGCAATCGGATTCCACAAAACGTGCTCGGACTCAGATTTCATTTTCGCCAGCTGAGCCAGATGCGCCGGTATTTGCGGCCAGGGACCTTTGGGAGAGTACTTGATTTCTCCGATGCCCTCCTTCCCGGTCCCATGTTCGGCCCAGCGTGCCATCCCTTCCAGAAACCAGGTGTTTTTGAACTGCGTTGCGCCATATTGCACCAGGTGAAATGTCTCATGGGTGGGTGTGACATTCTTCGTGGGATCGAGTTGACTGGAAATCGCCATCACAATACAGCGGTCCTTGGGGCTCCCCTCGGGAATCTTGCGCGCCCGCTGGGCACTCGAGTAAGCGATCCCGTTCAGGCCCCCCATTTCCTTGCGATCCCTGATGCTGACCTGAATACAGTTCACACCTTGAAACCGGTCACTTTCGAATGGATCAGGAAACTCCAGCGCACTGCAGAAGAGTTGATGCGCCGCCCACACCTGCTTGGCAACGTTTTCCACCTGATCTGACACACCATTCTGGTTCACATCGATGGGAGAGACCGCCCCCGTTCCTTCTTTAGTGTAGAAGACCCGCACAAATTCAAAGACGTAGTGTTCCTTGAGCTCCGCCTTTTTGCTCTGCTGGGCAGACGCCAGCTCAGGAGAGAGAAACACACCCGCAAGAACTGCGAGCGTAATGAGCCGACGCGGTATAAAACCAGGAATGCCTCGCATCGGAGTTAACCTTTCGGCTGACGGCCAGACTGGTCGGGTTGACGGACCGATAGAGCTGTGACTGACACGTGAAGATATGTACCCAATCAATCATAACTGAAGGCAATGCAGTGTCAATCAGATTCCCGTACCTGGCAGCATGTTGACAATTTCTCAGCGAGCCCCCGCCGGTCAATTGATTTTTTCCCTGAAGAGTGCGTTTTACCGCTTGACCCCGTACCATGGTACAGAGTCTATAATGCCTCAGGAGGTGAAACATGAATCAATTAACAATCGGTCGTGTCGCTCAGGCCGCTGGCGTGGGAGTCGAAACAGTACGCTTTTACGAACGCAAAGGTCTGGTCGATCAGCCACGCATCAAAGCCCCCTTCCGGGAATATCCGCCGGAGACCATCGATCGCATTCGGTTCATCAAACGGGCTCAGGAACTGGGGTTCACGCTGGCTGAGGTCGACCAATTATTGAGCATTGCAGACAACCCTGGCTCTTCCAAGCGTGAGGTCAAGCAGCTGGCGGGACAGAAGCTGTCCGAGATCCGTCAGAAAATCGACGATCTGAAAAGACTGGCAGACACGCTCGACTCACTCTATGAACAGTGTTCGGGACATGGCGCACTGGAAGACTGCCCCATCATTTTGTCGATTCTTCCCTCTGAAAAATAAACAATCATCAATCCGATACGGAGATAATAGAATGCAGACTCTTGAACAGACAGAACAGTTTCAGGAAGTGACGGTAGCAACCAATCTCAAGTGCCAGTCCTGTTTGAGCAAATTACAACCCTCCCTGGACCAGGCTCCCGAAATCCTCGAGTGGAAAGCCGATCTCACGAGCGCCGCAAAGACGGTCACCGCGAAAGTCAGCGGAGCCCGGCCTGCCGAAAAGCTGGTCGAAGTGGTCACGAACGCCGGCTACGAAGCGGCCATCGTAGAGAATCCCCAGCCCGGTCTGGAAATCCTGCAGAGTCAACCAGCGCCTGTTAGAGAAGAGAAACCGAAATTCTGCCTGGCAACCTACAAGCCGCTGCTGCTGGTTGTGTTCTATGTGGCGGGTGCCGCCGCAATTTTAACTTCGATGCAAAATACAGGCGCGACGCTCGAAAACTTCATGCGTTACTTTATGGGCTGCTTCTTCCTGGGCTTCGCCTTCTTCAAACTGCTCGATGTCAGCAAATTTGCAGACGCCTTCGCGACCTACGACATCGTGGCCAGGCGATCGCGTCTCTATGCCGTGCTCTATCCCTTTCTGGAATTCTCGCTCGGCGTCGCCTTCATTCTGGGCGTCTTTCCGACCATCGTGAATCTCGTCACCGCCACTGTCATGGGGGTCGGCTTAATCGGAGTCCTGCAGGCAGTCCGCAAACGTCAGGCAATTCAATGTGCCTGCCTGGGAACGGTCTTCAACCTACCGATGTCCGCAGTGACGATCATCGAAAACACAGCCATGATCCTGATGGCCCTGTTTATGTTGTGGCCCTAGAGTGAAGAGAGTGATGTGAAAGAAAATTCGTGTATTTCGTGCGAGCCGTGGTTTTTAAAAAACTCGGCTGAAGCACGAAATACTCTACCCCACCTCAATCAGATAGCCACCCTCAACAATCTGAATCCCCGCTTCAGTAATCACCGCTGCCTTGGGGGGCTTGTCTTTCCGACCCTGAATGGCAAAGCAGCCCGCTTCACCATTCTTATTGATCGCCACGATCTTGTCGGTGAAGTTCACCTTCTCCGGGCCGCCGTTGATCTTCACGATGCGGTGACATAACGCTTCGCACGCTTCACGCGGACTCTTCCCGGCCCGCATCTGTTCCACGACGAAAAAGCTCCCGCAGGTCCGCAGGATCTCTTCACCCCGGCCCGTCGCACCCGCGGCTCCCACTTCGTTGTCCACATACAGACCCGCGCCAATAATCGGCGAATCCCCAATCCGGCCCGGCAGCTTCCCGAACAGTCCCGAGGTCGTTGTGCAGCCGGCAAGATCCCCTTGGCTGTCCAGCGCCAGAATGTTGATCGTCCCGGTCGGCCGTTTCTCCAGATCGTAATTGCCGTCTTTCGGCGGGAACCAGTCGTCCTTGTCGCTCAGGTTCTCCTTCCAGCGGAGCCACATCTTACGCGATTTGTCCGTCAGCAGGTTCTCTTCCTTGAAGCCATGCGCCCGCGCAAACTTGCGGGCCCCCTCACCCACCAGGTGAATGTGATCGGTCCGCTCCATCACCAGTCGGGCCACCGAGGACGGCGTCTTAATCATCTCCAGTGCTGCTACCGAACCACAGTTATGCGTCCGGCCATCCATGAAGCAGGCATCGAGCTGCACTACCCCTTCCTCGTTCGGCAAACCACCATAGCCTACCGACTGATCTTCGGGATCCAGTTCCGTTACCCGCGCGGACGCTTCCACCGCGTCGAGAATATCGCCCCCCTTCTCGAACACGTTCCACCCGGGACGCAGGACCTTCTCGGCCCACTCCTCACCCCGACTGCACAGGATCAAAGGTCGGCGGGGAGCGGGTCCCTCCTGCGCGCGTACCTTCAGGCTCGTAAACAGGGAAAGCGAAGCACCCAGCCCCGCTGCCGTCTTGATGAAATGTCTGCGATCTGTCATGCCCCGATTATACGAAGCCACAGATTCAAAGATCAAACACTTCCTCGGCAGATCACCAACTTTCGTGTCGTTCGTGCTGACCGTGGTAGAAAACCCGTTAGGACGGGCCTTAAACAGATCACGCTCATTGTGTGAATTGATAGGGTTCATCAACCGTCGGGAGCTGATATTGATTGTACTGCCGTTTCAGTACCTTCAGCAGGAAATCAGTAAACGAATCTCCTTCCAGGTGGATAAACTCGTTCCCATCGAAAAACCAGTAAACGCAGTCCCAGTCATCGGCCGGACCTGCCGTTCTCCAGTTCAAATAATCTATTTCGAAAGCAGTACAGAACGGTAAAAGTCCTCCCGGTTCCGGAAACATAGTCCACGATCCGGCTGTCAATATGTTATACTCTTCGTTTACCTTCTGATAAAAACTGATAATGCCTTCAGGTCCACAAATCACCTCTTGCAAAGGTGAAGGAAAGAGCGATTTATCTCGCAAATTCCAGACATCAATCCATTCACAAATCTGACCTGATCCATACTGGTCGATGAATTCCTTATAGTCAGCGGGAAGCGCACATCCCAGGTCTTTCTCAACCTCCTCCCACGACCGATCCAGTCCCTGCGGTTCAGCGGGCGGCGGAAGAAGTTCCATAATCTCGGTCAGTGATGTCGTCATTTCCAGCGTTACCTGTCAGTAGAAGAATCAGAATTCAGGGACGATATGTGATTGGCGGCGAAAACGAATCGACATTACAGAACGCATTTCCGAACGGGTTTTCCTGTTGCACCAGCCTGCACAGACACGCCACCATCCCCACACTCTCTGCACAAATCAGTTGGCCAGATCCACAGTCATAAGCCACCACACTCCAGTCGTCCGGTGCACCTGCGGTCCGCCAGTTGAGATAGTTTCCATCGTCCGTACTGGCAAAGGGAATCAGGCCACCCGGCTCCGGGTAAGCCACGAAATCAATCTCGTACCCCGCTGCCTGATCGTACTCATACTCAGCCGTAATCTGCTGAATGATCTCTTTCGGATCTTGCTCAGCAGGCAGGGTGAGATAATTCCAGATGTGCAGAAACGACTGCAACGAACCGGAACCATAATCGGCAATGAACCGCTTGTAGTCACCCGGAAATTCAATCCCCAGCTGTGCTTCAATCGCCCGCCAGTCGCCATCCGGACAGACAGGCTCTTCAGGCGGCGGAACCAGTTGCTTGAGTATTTCTAATTCCCCGGCCATCCTGCTGGCTCCACTCTGAATGAAATAAGCCGATCGAAACTTTCGTGTCGTTCGTGCTTTTCGTGGTAGAAAATCCGTGGTGAATAAACTTAAGCCACAGCCGAACCCACGATCTCCATCGCCGCTTCACACAACTGTTGTGCCTCGTCGTTTTGTGGTGCTTCCGCAATGACCCGTATGATCGGCTCCGTGTTGCTCGCTCGCACCTGCACCCAGCGGTCGTCCCAGTCCAGACGCAGGCCATCGCCCGACGAGGCCGTTGCCGAGTCGAAATGTTTCTCCAGCGCCGCACATGCCTCGGCTACTTTTTCACGCGGACAGGTGATTTTGTTCTTCACAATGCTGTATTGCGGCAGCGAATCGGCCCAGGCGGACAGCGTCTGTTTTGATGCCGCCAGCCCCGCCAGCACATAGGCCATACTCACAAAGCTGTCCCGCACATAACCGACTTTGGGATCAATCACCCCGCCGTTTCCTTCGCCGCCAATGATCGCCTTTTCCTGCTTCATCTTCGCACAGACATGGGCTTCGCCCACATAAGAGCGAAAGAAGGGGCAATCGTACTTCGCTGCGATATCCGCCGTCACCCGGCTGGTGGAACCATTCACCACAATCGGACCGGGAGTCCGTGCCAGTACGTAGTCTGCTCCCAGGGCCAGCGTCAGCTCTTCGCCGATGTACCGTCCCGTCTCATCCACGATCGCCAGTCGATCTGCATCGGGATCCTGCGCAAAGCCCGCATCCGCGCCCTGCTTGACCACTTCTTCACAGAGTGAGGTCAGGTTCTCCTTCAGCGGCTCGGGAGTATGCGCGAAATTGCCGTCCGGCATACCGCCCAGCACAATCACTTCACAGCCCAGCGCTTCCAGCAGTTGAGGCGTCGCCACGCCACCCGATCCATGGTTACAGTCCAGCACCACTTTGAACTTCCGCTGCTGAATCGCCGCCTGGTCAATTAAAGCCAGCACCCGTTCGATATGGGGACCGGCAGCGTTTTCGTAGCGTTCCACCTCTCCCAGCTGATCCCAGGAGACAAAGTTGAACTTCTCATTGTTGAGTACATCCAGCAGCCGCTCTCCCTGCTCCTGGTTGTAAACCGAACCTTCAGGCGAGAACGGCTTGAGTCCGTTCCAGGGGATCGGATTATGACTGGCGGTGATTTGGATTCCCCCCGCAGCTTTCAGATGTGTCACCAGCACGCCACAGGTCGGCGTTGTCGAGATGTCGGCGTCAATCACCTTGCAACCCGTCGCCAGCAGGCCGGAAATGACCGCATGCCGCACCATCCGCCCACTGCCTCGTCCATCGCGCGAGAGTACCACGGTTCCCTGGTCGGCAATCGTTCCCACCGCGGCTGCAAAGCGGGTCAGATAATCGGGAGTCAAACCGTTCCCCACAACACCCCGTAAACCAGAAATACTCAGAATCCGTTCCGACATAATCAGCCCCTGCTGTTAAAAATCGATGTGCTGTCAACGAGAAGAGAAGACGTCCATTCCGTAGCGCAAACCATAGTGGACTCTGACTGAATTGACAATCCCGACTCCCCCGGAAATCAGGCCGAAATCGGGTCAAAATCAGTCCTGTGACTCGGGATCCAGCCAGATTGCCGCCTCACGCTGACAGGCGATCACCCGCTCTTGTGTCAGGGCCAGCAGATCTTTCTCGGCTCCCCGCGCACAGTAATCCTTGACCGTCGCCGCCGGGATCGGCTCACCATAGACCACGCGCACCGCCCGCGGATGCAGAAACCACGCTCCACGCGGCAGTGCCTGGTAGGCCCCCGCTATCCCAATCGGATAAATGGCGGCATCGGTCCGCTTCAGCAGTGCCAGAAACCCCGGTTTGAAACGCTGAACCTCCCCGTCCTCGGAACGGGTCCCCTCGGGGAAGATCCCCACCAGGTTTCCATTCTCGATATTCTCGATCGCGGCCCGAAAACTGGTCGAACTTGCCGACCGGCGGCTGATGGGAATCACGTACGTGTACCGCAGAAAAGGGCCCAACAGTGGAATCCGAAACAGGGAATCCCGCGCCATGAAGCTGATCGGTCGACTCAAGGGCAGACCGATTAGCAGCGGATCGAGAAAACTCTGGTGATTACTGACCAGCACCCCGCCCCCCTGGGCAGGCAGACGCTCTTCATGGCGCGCCCGGTACCGCAACCAGATTCCAAAGATGACCTGGAGAATCCATTGCAGCACCAGCCAGATCAGCATCCTGCGGTGGGGGGGAACTCGTTTTTCTTCAGCCAACGCTCACGCCTCTCAGTCGATCGCCTTGAGTTTGAGCTGGCTGGGGTCCAGCACCACATGCTTGACCAGATCCCGCTTCCAGGTGTAGGTGATGTGCACCTTCCCGTCATCGGTCTGAATCACAGCCGGGTAGGAGTATTCCCCCTTCTGATCTTCCAGCACCAGGGCCGTCGACCAGTGTTTGCCGTCTTCCGAAACCGCGACATGCAGCGGGCTGCGGCCTTTCTTCGTCGGGTTATAAACCAGCAGCGCGCGGCCATCTTTCAGCGTGACCGCGTCGGTGCCACTGTTCGGGTTGGGCAGCGAGGTCATCGTGACTTCACCCCATGAACGGCCATTGTCGTCCGACCAGGCTTCGACGATTTTCCCCTGGCGGCTGCGGCAGAGAATCTGCAGCTTGTCGCCATATTTGAGGACGGAGGGCTGAATCGCACCGATTTTGTGCCCGTCGTTCAACGGACCGGTCCGGTGCCAGGTCTTACCGAGATCGGGAGTCCACTCCATCTGCAACTGCCAGCCGTTGTGTTCGGTACTTGCGGGACAGAGCAAAGTGCCGTCGGCCAGCAGGAACGGTTTGTTTTTAACAGGACCGACAAAGCCGTCCGGCAGCCGTTTCGCAGGCCCCCAGGTTTTGCCTTTGTCGTGGGAGACTTTCAGCATGCCCCACCATTCACTCGGATTAGGACCGACCTTGTAGAACAGCAGCAGCGTACCCGGTTTTGTCTGAAACAGCACCGGATTCCAGCAGGGATACCGCTTCGATTCACTCTCGACGCCATCCGCGACACTCACGGGAGCGGTCCAGCCATCGCCCTCGTTGCGGCATACCCAGATCTCGACATCCGGGTTCTTCTCATGCGTACCGCCGAAGAAAGCACACACCAGGCCTTTGGGTGTTTCCACAATCGTCGAGGCATGGCAGGAAGGGAACGACGCATCGGTATACACGAACTCTTGTTTCACCAGGCCGGGCTGGTCGGCGGTGGTATTTTCGGGTGGGTTGGCGTGGGCGGATGCAGTCATGCCGAAACAGACGAGAAACAGAGGCAACACGTTGCGGAATACGTTCACAGGTCGTAACTCTCTCATAAGTCGTACTTTCTTCACCACAGAGTATCAACGGGAAATGAGAATCGAATGGTCAGTACTCAGGATATCATCCCCCCACCCAAAGGGGAATTGGCAATAATTCGCTTCTCCCGTTTTTCACCAGATTTGATTTTCTTAACTCTATTTCGTTGAATTTCACTCCTTTTCCGGGAATGGCACATTCAAACACAAGAACGCCGCGGGCGAATTGTTTTTTACTTTCAACATCGATAGGATGGCGGATACTCCGAGGGGCTGTTTTCCTCTGCAAAATTCGCCTCAATTGAAGCTCATCCCGGCACATTCTGCTCTCTTCAGCCAATGTCGTTATCGTGGATCGAGTTCTCTGAATTACTTTGGTGCTTGAGAACAAGCCAGATCACACCCTTATAAGAAGGTTATTAGACAATGGATGCCGAAGCATTGAAATTAGCGACTCTCTGTCTGCATGGCGGTCAGGAACCCGACAGCGCCACCAATTCCCGCGCCGTTCCTATCTACCAGACGACCTCCTACACCTTTAATGATACTGATCACGCGGCCAGACTGTTCGGCCTGCAGGAATTCGGGAACATCTACACCCGCCTGATGAACCCCACCACCGACGTACTCGAAAAACGCCTCGCACTGCTCGAAGGGGGCGCTGGTGCCCTGGCGGTCGCTTCCGGACAGGCTGCTGAATCGCTGGCGATTATGAACATCGTCGAGAGCGGTCAGAATATCGTCTCTTCTTCCAGCCTGTATGGCGGAACCTACAACCTGTTCCACTACACGTTCCCCAAGTACGGCATCCAGGCCAAATTCGTCGATCAGAGCGATCCCGAAAACTTCCGCAAAGCCATCGACGACGACACCCGCGCCATCTACCTCGAAGCCCTGGGTAACCCGCGGTGTGACGTGGCCGACTTCGAAGCCATCGCCGCCATCGCCCACGAAGCCGGCATCCCCGTAATCGTCGACACCACCCTGGCCTCCCCTTACCTGTTCCGGCCCTTCGAACACGGAGCCGACATCGTCGTCGCTTCCTGTACCAAGTTCATCGGCGGTCACGGTACCTCGATCGGCGGGATCATCGTCGAAAAGGGTGACTTCCCCTGGGACAACGGAAAATTCCCCGGTTTGACCGAACCCGATCCCAGTTATCATGGTCTTAAATTCTATGAGACGTTTGGTCCCATGAACCTGGCCTACATCCTCAAAATTCGGGTCCAGCTCCTCCGCGATCTGGGACCGGCAATGAGCCCCTTCAACGCCTTCCAGCTGTTGCAGGGACTGGAAACGCTGCACCTGCGCATGGAGCGGCACTGTCAGAATGCTCTGGCCGTCGCGAAGTTCCTGGAAAGCCATCCCAAGGTCTCCTGGGTGAACTACAGCGGACTCGAATCGCATCCGGATTACAAGCTGGCGCAGAAATATCTGCCGAACGGCTCCGGTGCGGTCTTCGGATTCGGCATCCAGGGTGATACCCCGGAACAGCAGCAGGCCAATGGCATCAAACTGATCAACAGCGTCAAACTGTTCTCGCATCTCGCCAATGTGGGCGACAGCAAGTCGCTGATCATCCATCCGTCCAGCACGACACACCAGCAGCTGACTCCCGAAGAGCAGCTCAGCTCGGGCGTCACCCCGGACTTCATCCGGTTGTCGGTCGGTACGGAAGATCAGGAAGACATCATCAATGACCTGAAACAGGCCCTGGAACAGATCTGATCCCCGGCACGTTTCAGCCAACGAGACAATCTCAGGAACCGGCGCGGGATTTCCCCCCGGTTCCTGATTTTTCAAACAACTTTTATCGAGGTTTTGAAGCAGAGCGGACGATAATTCTTATTATCGACCACCAGAACGCCCGCCGCATCTCTTGTCGCCGGCCAGAGCGTTCATTAAAATGCCGACAATTCATTCGCCCTTGTAGCTCAATTGGCAGAGCAACTGACTCTTAATCAGTAGGTTCTAGGTTCGATTCCTAGCGGGGGCACTTGGAAGACCATAGCCTATAACAGGTTATGGTCTTCTTTTTTTGGGGCTTCTGGCTCATTTTCAGAACTCTTACGTGGATTCTCACGTAACCGCGCCTCTGCTGCCTGATAAAGTGTATCGGCTACCTTCTCGGCGTTACGTCCTACGTAGAATTTCAGTGTGGTTTCCATACTCTCATGTCTCATCAGTTGCATCAATGTCTGAGGCATCACATCGAGAGACCATCGCTCACCAAAGGAACGCCGCAGGTCATGAGCTGATGCAAATTTGTTCTCACCGACAACCACGTGAGCCTTCTTTCCGATCTCGGCAACCTTCTTTGATACAGCAAGGGAGGTCATCCGCCTGCCGTTGCTGCGTTCTGGCAATGGATTGAACACCGGCCCGAATCGGTCCTCTTTGGGCACGCGCTGGAGAAACTCGGCAAACTCTGGCACGATCGGCAACAGACAACAATTCGAATTGTGCTATCAGTGCCCCTTCAAGACCAGCCCGGGCCGTAGCAGCTTCGCCGCCTTGAATGTCCTGAATGTTCGCCACATCACCCAACGCCATAAATTAGCGTTGCATCCGGCTTGTACGGGTAACAGATTTGACTTTGGCGACTGTCTCGTTGTATTTTCGCTGTGCGTCAGTCTGACCGCCAACCAGCTTGATTCCTTCAGGAGCGAAATTGATTGCTGCCCTGGTACCTGCAAAGGCTTCTTCGGCCTGTGCTTTATTGGTCGCACCACGCGCGGAGAGAGTTGAGCTAAGCACCTCTGAAATATTGACCGGCTTAACTCCCGTAGAGTAATTGACTACATTGGGAAGTTAATTTTTATTTGAGTTGAAACAAGTAAGTCACAGAACACGACTACCTGTCCCAAGCCCAGCCTCATGTCCACCCAGCCTCCCCCCGAACCACGAATTCGCTTTCTCACACTCGTCCCCATCCTGGCGGTGCTGATCGCGCTGGGCTTTGTCTGGTACGCGCAGAACAAGGCACCCCGCGTCGCCGCCGGTCAGCTCATTCGTGAGACCGGCGGCTATGCCGCACCCGGGGGGACCGCCGCTCATGTATTGAAACTACAATTATCCGCTTTTCTGGTACAGGCACATTTAACGTTTCGGGACTAGTAAGAACTTCCGTTTCTCGCACTCACCCCCGGATTTTTTCGAAACTCTCAGTTCAGAAACTCTGTTTTAATCTTAGAACTCAGAACAAACACGGTCCCAGCCTGTTGACCTGACAACTTCCGGTCAGTTACGATTCGCCTACGCGGCGAAATGGTCTCTCCAATGTAGTGTCAGGCAGCTCCGCATAGTATCTCTTTTAGAGGAACAGGAATTAACATGGCTGAAGGCACAATCAAGGTAGTAATGCAGAAGGGTTTTGGATTTATCGACACCGGAACTGGCCAGGACCTGTTCTTCCACTCGTCGAATCTCGAAGGAGTATCATTCGACCAGCTCCAGACCGGACAGCGAGTGTCTTACACTGAAGGACGTGGTCCCAAAGGGCCGTGTGCTGAGAACGTAAGACCAATCTGACGGAACAGAGCGAAACTTCATTCAAATCACAGCAAAACGAATATGAGCGAACAGGGCCTTCATCTTGAAGGTCCTGCTGAATCCAAGGTTAGCCCGGATTTCGGAAATAAGAATTCGAGAACAGACTGATAAACGTTCTTGCCTGTCAGGCGGCTAACATCTTCCGTATCGAAAGCCGCTCTATAATGAAACCGCCGTTCTTCGAGATACTCGCCTATGAACCCACGGATCTCGGTATGTTGTGTTTGCGGCGGCGCGAGCTGTTATGTGAACCGGGAACGATCGTCACCGAAGTCACGCTCAACCATGAATTTCTGATGAGCAGTTACCTGACAGCTTCCGAGAAGGCCCTGTCGGAAATCGCGCTGCAGATGCACTCTGGATCCAGCCTGCGCGTACTGATTGGTGGACTCGGGCTGGGGTATACTTCCTGGACAGCGCTGGAATCTGATCGCGTATCACAATGCGAGGTGCTCGAGTTTCTACCACAGGTGATCAACTGGCTGAAGCAAGATATGATTCCGCTGTCAGGCAAGCTGAACGCAGACAATCGTCTCACCATCACTCAGAGTGATATCTACCAGCAACTCGCCAGCCCGCCGGGCAAGAGGTATGACCTGATTCTCATCGACGTGGATCATTCACCAG
This sequence comes from Gimesia sp., assembly GCF_040219335.1. Classification (NCBI taxonomy): domain Bacteria; kingdom Pseudomonadati; phylum Planctomycetota; class Planctomycetia; order Planctomycetales; family Planctomycetaceae; genus Gimesia; species Gimesia sp. Next base: position 287,605 of record NZ_JAVJSQ010000019.1, read on the forward strand.
ATGAGAAACTCGATGATGGGAATGGCCATTTTTATACAGCCGCAGGATTGCAGCGTGCAAAGCTCCACCTGGAAGAAAACGGGGTGCTCGGCATCTGGTCTTACGCAGAGAGTCCCCGGTTTGCCGACGCGTTGCACGAGGTGTTCCGCGAAGTTCGGATTGAGCCCGTGACCGTTTTCAACAATCTGATCAACGAACAGCAGACCGACTGGCTTTTTTTTGCTCGTGACTAAGTCTGCTGCAACCAGTTTGATCAACTGTTTCTGAACAAGACGGGGCTCCCTGCTCTTAAATGAAAATCTAACAGGATTACATATCGTGCCTCTGGTGGAAATTGAAATCTCAAATCAGACTGCGGTCTTGCCCGACGCGATCATTGATTTTCTTAATGAAGCTGAAGCAAGAATCCGTCATTATCTTGAGAACAGTCCGTGCACCGCTTTGGGTTTTGTGCCAAGCCATTTCAAAAAAGTTTATAACGCCTTGCAGATAATCACTGACAGAAATCTTGCCTGTGGATCGTCCTTGTGTGAATGGGGGAGTGGTTTCGGGGTGGTATCGTCGCTGGCAGCGATGCTTGGATTTATGGCTTGTGGCATTGAGATTGAACAGGACCTGGTTGAGGCATCCCGCAAACTGGCGGATGACTTTGGCCTGCCCGTGGAGTTCGTTCAAGGCAGCTTTATTCCCACGGGCGCCGAAGCCCTTGCCCAGGAAGCCTATGTCGATAACAATTCCGTCTTTCCCTGGCTTATTAATGACGCGGAGGAGGGATACAAAAAACTCCAGCGCGGCCTCAATGAGTTTGACATTGTTTTTGCCTATCCCTGGCCCGGCGAAGATTATCTATTTAAGAGTTTGTTTGAGGAATATGCCGCCGAGGGGGCACTGTTGATGACGTACGACTACCCGCAAACAATACGCCTGCTAAGGAAACAGAGTGAATTGGCAGCGGATTCGTAAGCCACGTAGACTCCCTGTACAAACCCGGAGAACAGACTCAAGTCCAGACGATTGGATTCCCGTAGAAACGGATCCTCCTGATCAGCGCCGGACCGTTAAGCTGACGAATCTCTGATTCTGTCTTACTTATTATTCCCTGTTTATTGCTATTGCCTTCCTGCATGTTGGAGGTACAATATATGCAGGTGCCAATAGTGCGCCTGCAAAAACAGCTGTGCAAAACCTTAAAACAGAGGATCTGACTGATGCCGAAAGTAAAAATTACAAGGAAGAAATTTCTGGAAGACAGTCAGGGCCGAACTTTCTCAGATGTGTTTAATGAATCTGATGCGCCGTTTGAAGCAGTCCTGAGATTTTTTGATTCTCCGGATCGGCAACGCAGGATGGAAGAATCCGAACTGCATCATGATCGGTCTCCCCTGGCTGGCGTCGTTCGGGAACTTGAAGCCTTGCCGGAAGTCGATCAGTTTCTTTCCGGTGTGCATATCCAGCGAAGTATGCGATTCCGCCAGGCCATTGGAGTTCTGGTACGAATCATCATGGAAGCCCATGGCTGGGAGAAGACTGGCCGCAAAGGTTCACTGGGAGTCAGATCCCCCAGGAAAACCAGAACCCCCAGGCACAATACGGGAGGGCTGGCATTCTGGTTTAACCGAGGTGAACGCTATCGCAAAACAGATGGTATGCCGTTTCTGTCTGTGAAAGAACGCTGTGAGCAGTTTGAAAACTGTGTTGATTCACAAAACATGTCTATGGAAACATAGGCAATTCTTCAAAAGAACAATGTCGCTAGAGTACCAAAACGGTGAAACGAATCACATGATTCAGAGTGACAGTTGTGTCCAGAAGAAGTTACATTGCCTGCTTGAAACTGTTGTTAAGCAATAATTCTTTCTCTTCAACAGCAGTCATCTGCATCGGAATACAGGTGCGTACAGGGAGGGAATATTCCACGATGTGTATTTAATTGACACATTCCGATAAGTGGGTTCCTCTCAGTTCTCAGGCACTTGAATCGCTGCTCTCCGGGGCAGGATTCTGTCTCAACGGAACGATGATTTTCTTTTTGATCTTGCAGATCAAGAAAATGATGTGGTTGTGAAAAGACTGCATCAGGCTGAATATTACCTGCTGTTCTGGTCCATCAAATTGCTTCTTGAGTTTTCAAACTTGCCTGTTTTGATGCCCTGTCTTAATCAATTCAATTTCGAAAGCCGGCAAAATGAAACTCCATGATACTTCGACTGAATTGGTACATGCGCGAGATATTATGTCGCTGCAGATCCATTCCCTGTTACCTGCGACCCCCATTCCTGAGGGGATACATCAGTTACTGGCCGGGCAGTATTCTGAAATGCCGATCGTGAACAAGTCGGGTGAGTACTGCGGAATGTTCTCTGAAAAATGTTGTATGAAAATCCTCTCAAACCTGGCGGATCTGATCGAAGACAATCAGCATACTTCTTTTCGGGCTGCTGATGTGATGATTCCCCGTCACAAACTGTTCATGCTGAATCCGGAAGACGATGTCATATCAGCAATTTCAGCATTGCTCGAGAAAAAATATACAGGAGCACCAGTAGTTGATTCACAGGGACGCTGCCTGGGTGTGTTCTCTGAGAGAACCTGCCTCGGGTACGTGATTGAAGCGATCTACAGCAGAGTACCGTCTGCGCAGGTGCAGGAATTTACTGACTCGGACAGTAATCGACTGATTGATCTGGAGACCGGTCTCCATCAGATTTTTAGCATCTTTGATGAGACTTTCTACGGTCGTCTGCCTGTCATACAGAATAATGAAATCGCCGGACAGGTTACCAGACGAGACGTGCTCAAGCACTCCACAATTCTTTCCAACATCATGCAATCTCGGCTGAATGCACCTCATGTCGATGCCGGAATACCTGAGGCAAGGACTGCGGCCTATTCGAAAGCGCATGACACATTCCTGAATCATCCTGTCTCGGTATTCACCGAAGAGAATTCTTATACGATCGACCCTGAAATGAGTCTGCTCTCGGTCGCACAACTGTTTTTTGATTCTCCACATCGTCGCTTCCCGGTTGTTGAAGCAGGAAATCTCATTGGACTGGTAGATCGATGTGATGTATTGCGTTTTGCAATCAAACTTTTCAAGTAATGCACCTTTTAATAAGCGGACTTACGGTTCCGCTGGAATGATATCAGGCTCTAGACGACATGCTCTCTCCCAATACTAATCCGATCGATCGACTGAGCTTGAGTGATCATTCAATTCTGCAGATCAGTTCGTGTGTGCAAAGCCGTTTAGGATATTTAATTGATGGTTTTCGGATCGACGGCTGTACGACTGGCGTGACTCTCTGGGGCCGTGTCAGTACGTATTACAGTAAACAACTGGTCCAGGAATATGTTAAGGAACAATGTGGTATCGCCATTGTTATCAATAACATTGAAGTTGAGCTGCCAGATACTGGCTGCGTTCGCTGCACGGAGAGCTTGAGATGAACTCTTTCCCACTCAGCATTACAGCTCAAGTGGCTCATACGGTACGCGACTTTCAACAACAGCGCACTGGCCATACTCCCAAATCCGTAACAGTAGTTCTCAGTGAAGGTGTGATGGTGGTCACATTACATGAGGCACTGACTCCGGCAGAGATCATTCTCTGTCAGACTGACAAAGGCTTGACCCGCTTACGGGACTTTCATCGTGATTTGATCCGGGGCTCGCTTGGCCCTCTGGGAATAGAAATCGAACGAATCGCCGGCGTTGCCCTGCAAGAAGTTGTAGGGGACATTGAACCGGCAACGGGCGATATCGTCCATATTTTTACTACAGGAACTCTGTTGCAGGTGTTTAAGCTCACAGGTTGCTTATCCGCAGAAACATGGGTTGGAAGTGAAAGAGATCCGGCATGAATAATTTCTGGTTTCTGGTGATCGCAATCACTATCGCAAGTGTTCTGTTTTTCGCTGGAATGAGATATTTCTCATTGTGGCTGCAAGCCTATGTCACGGGAACTCGTATTCATCTGTTGTCTCTGATCATGATGTCCCTGAGAAAAGTCGACCCACAAGTCATTGTCCAGGTCAAAATTATGGCCGTTCAGGCGGGACTCTCCGATATCTCGACCGACGCACTGGAAGCACAGTACCTGGCTGGGGGAGACGTCCGTCGCATTACACTTGCCTTGATTGCAGCCCAACGCGCTCAGATTGAGCTTGACTGGGATACCGCCGCTGCCATCGATCTGGCGGGGCGCGATATCCTGGAGGCGGTCCAGGTCAGCGTAAATCCCAAAGTGATTTACTGTCCCCAGGAGAAAGCTGGAGTCCGCAGTACGCTGGATGGTGTTTCCAAAGACGGCATTCAATTGAAGGTACGAGCGCTGGTGTCTGTCCGCACCAATCTCAACCAGCTCATCGGTGGTGCCGCGGAATCGACTGTGATTGCAAGGGTTGGTGAAGGAATCGTTTCCGCAATCGGAGCGTGTGAGAGTTACCAGGAAGCGCTGGCCGATCCAACGTTGATTTCCCGCAAGGTAATCAATAAAGGCCTGGATTCGCAGACATCTTTCAGTATTATCTCCATTGATATCGCTTCCATAGAGGTAGGCAGGAATATTGGAGCCCAGCTGCGAATTACACAGGCAAATGCTGATGTTAATGTCGCTCGTGCAGAAGCGGAAGGACGACGGGCAATGGCAGTGGCCCTGGAACAGGAAATGCTGGCCCAGACTCAAGAGAACCAGGCCATGGTTGTTCTGGCAGAAGCGCAAATTCCACTCGCCATGGCTGATACGTTCCGGGCAGGTCTCCTGTATTCAAAACCATTTCAGGAGCGAGACAGGACACAGGACATGGATCTAAAAAGAAACCCCCGACAGGGCATCAGACCATCATCTGCCCCGGATCTCAAGCATTATTCGTGGAACCCAAAACTGGGAAACAGAGGCTAGAACAAAGTCTTTCTTTTTCCAGGCAAATAGATTTACCCCCGACTATCATAAAATATGAACGATTTCTCACCCGTCGGGATTATACATATTCAGATTATGCGAGTCTCTGCTTTCCTCTACACACGATAACTGCAGAAGGAATTACTGAGTGCAGGAGTGGGACAGTCAAGCTTTCATCTGGAATCTATGCTTGTGGTTCAACCAAGGATTTAACAGGTCGCATCTTGTTAAATTTTAAGAGATCGTCATGATGAAAGAGGAGCCAGAACAGGCAAAGTTGCATATTTGCAAAATACGATTTCAGGACCGGATCAGGAACTGCTGGGGTCGCGACAGCAAGCGACCGGTTCTATCAGGGGGCAAACCATGAGTGAATACTCCTTTCCCGGGGATTTGCTGGATCGCATTAAGACACGCTGGCAACAAATTCCCGATGAGCAATTCGCATTGCCTGAAGACACGATTCTCAGGCGGCTCCTGGAGACTTGTTATCATGCTTCGTTTCGTACCAGTGAGCAGAGACTTGTCCAATGTGTCGTGGCATATGTTTCGCCTGGCGACATTCCTCAAGAAGCTTTACTTTTGACAGATTTTGTGCAAATGACGGATGCTGAACTTGTCCGCCTGTCACCGGTAACGCAACATCGCCAGACCGTCATTGGCTGTTATCAGGTGGATGAATGGCTTGATATCTGGGGATTCTTCGAACATGGCCAGGCGTGGGTACAACACTCAGCAGGTGACCCGCCAGCGGTACCAATGCAACCAGGTGATTATCCACCTGACTGTTTGATGATCACAATAGAAGGGCCGGGGGCATTGACGGTATCTCAGGGACGAACGGGGCTGGTGCGTTTACGTAACGGCAGAGTGATATTTCCGCAGGTGAATCTGCTCCAGACCACAGAAAATCCACTGGGTGATTTCTTTATTCAATTAGTGAATCGTCTTTTGACTCGAGATCAGTATCAGGAATTAGCGGGGAACGACGATGAGACTGAGGGACAATTCTCATTCCAGAATATTTATACGACTTCAATTCTGGCGATACTGGAACGAATCCGCTTAAAACGACACGGAGGGAGTGTTGTCATCGCTCCAGTCTCATTCAACCAGCAACTTGCTCATATCACTTATACCGCCTTTGAACATGCTGGTTTATTCGGTGAGATTGTAGCCTATAAGCGACTTGTAAATCAGTTATGTGATCTTAATTCAAATTCAGAATCTCCTGTTGAGTTTGAAAGCAGTCAAGCTGAACTCGCTCTCCGACGGGCGAGCCAGCAGCTAATTCGAGGCATCAGTCAGATCAGTCTGTTAGCGGCTGTCGATGGTGCGGTCCTGCTTGATGATCTCCTGCGCATTCAAGGCTTTGGGGTACGGTTTCCTGTATTACTACCACCAGGTTCGAGAATAGTAGATGCACTTTCCGGTCGAAAGTACTTGTGTGACCAATGGGGATTACGTCATCAGTCAGTATTTTCATTCTGTCATAAATGTGAACAGGCCATTGGATTAATTGTATCCCAGGACGGCGAAGTCAAAGCGGTAAAAGCAGAGCAAGGTCAGCTTTATTTCTGGGATGGGATTCTCAATTGAATTTGCAGGTGGATCATTAACGAGTCCCCTTACCTGTAATCTGTTTCTGCTGGTGTTCTGTCGAGAGTCTGCCAGAAGCATCTCTGAATAGTTCAGAATCGTTCTCATTCATAGATTCATAGACTGCGTACCTGATTGCTTATTAGCTGGTGCTGCTCTATAATCGAAAGATTCCCCCTTGCTCCAGGAGATGGAGCTGGGCTTTAGGAGGCTTAATGCATGTTCCAGATCTCTGGCAAAAACTGTATCGGTTGATTTTCTTCTGGCAGTTTCGCCAGCAGGAACCTCCACTTTTTCATCCCATCGACGAAACGCCGCTTCGCGCCGAACTCTTCAGTATTGACCAGCTCGAACGTCATGCGAAACTCATTGCCGGATTACACACGCTGGCATCCGGCAGGGCACGGGACGAGCTGCTGCCACGGCTTGATGAGAATCATCGTATCTTAAATGAAACGTACGATCTGGTTACAGCCGCCGCCGATCAAAATCGCCGGATCGAACCAGCGGCTGAATGGCTCCTTGATAATTTCTATCTGATCGAAGAGCAGATTCGTGCCATCCGACGTCTGTTGCCCCCCTCTTACAGCCGGGAATTGCCGCGTCTATCCAGTGGCACCGCTGTCAGCATTCCCCGGATTTATGCGATCGCCCTTGAATTGATTTCTCACGTCGATGGTCGAATTGACGCCGACAGTCTTACCAGCTTCATTGAGTCGTATCAATCAGTCGAGACACTCAAGCTTGGTGAATTATGGGCATTACCTTTGATGCTGCGACTGGCTCTGATCGAAAATCTTCGACGCGTTTCTGTACGGATTGCTTCTGCCCGGCGTGACCGGGATCTGGCAAATGACTGGGCGGACCGAATGGTGAAAGTTGTGGAGCAAAAACCGACGGACCTGGTCCTGGTTTTAGCAGATATGGCACGCACCAACCCGCCTCTCTCTGGAGCATTCCTGGCAGAGTTAACGCGGCACCTGCAGGGACAGAATCCGAATTTTGCTTTCGCCAACAGCTGGCTCGAACATCGTCTGGCCGATCAATTGTTAACGATCGAGCAAGTCGTGCATGCCGAGGGACAGGCTCAGGCAGCCGACCAGGTCTCAATCGGTAACAGTATTAACAGCTTACGATTTCTCAACTCAAACGACTGGCGCCGGTTTGTTGAAAAAAACAGCCTGGTGGAGCAGGCACTGGCCAGTGACCCGTCTCATATTTATTCAAACATGAATTTTGCGACGCGCGATCGTTACAGACGAACAGTTGAAGAGATCGCCCGTCGCAGTCGGTTAACGGAATGCGATGTTGCCCGCCAGGCAGTTCGACTGGCAGAGAAGCATGCACTCGCGCAATCCGAAGAACGGGCAGCCCACGTCGGTTATTATCTGATCGATCACGGCCGCCCGATTTTAGAATCTTTAGTCGAAATGCGTCTGACACCTGCAGCGATGTGGGGCAAATTACATCGAAAAGCACCACTGATCAGTTACCTGTCAATAACGAGCCTGGTCACCCTTTCTCTCTCATTACTTTACATGTTGAAGGCTGATCAACTCAAGGTGAGCTGGCAGTGGCTGCTGGTACTGACGATCCCCGTCCTGATCTGCGCCTCCCAGTTAGGGGTGAGCCTGGTCAACTGGTTGTCGATGCAACTGCTCCGCCCACAATCGTTACCTCGCATGGACTTTGAACGGGGAATTCCCCCCGAGCAGCGCACGCTGGTAGCCGTGCCCACAATGCTGACGAGTGTAGCGAGTGTGGAACATTTACTGGAGGGGCTGGAATTACGCTATCTGGCCAACCGCGATCCCTCCTTGCACTATGCTCTGGTCACCGATTTCGTTGACGCTGATCTGGAATCTCTGCCTGCTGATGCACACCTTATCAATCAGATGAGAGAAGGTATGCAGCGTCTGCAGGAAAGGTACGCACATGATCGTTCCGATATCTTTTATCTCTTTCACCGTTCACGAAAGTGGAATGCCCAGGAAGGGGTCTGGATGGGGCAGGAACGTAAACGCGGTAAGCTGGCTGACTTGAATGCGGCGTTGCGCGGTGGTGAAAACCGTTTTTCTGAAGTCGTCGGCAATATTGAAATTCTGCAAACCGTGCAGTACGTCATTACGCTTGATACCGATACGCAGCTGCCTCGCGATGCCGCACGCTTGATGATTGGCACACTGGCGCATCGGCTGAATCATCCTGTGTATGACGTCCAGAAATCGCGTGTGGTTGACGGGCATACGATTCTTCAACCACGGGTTGGGGTGAGCCTGAATAGATCGCAACAGTCTCGATTCGTCCAGTGGTATGCCGGTGAAGCGGGAATTGATCCCTACACGCGGGTCGTATCGGATGTTTATCAGGATCTGTTTGGGGAAGGTTCATTTATCGGGAAAGGAATATACGAGGTTGATTCCTTTGAGCGGTGTTGCAGTAACTTTCCGGAAAATGCGATCCTGAGTCATGATCTGATTGAGGGAGCTTACTGTCGTTCCGCGCTGGTCAGCGATGTAACTTTATATGAAGAGTATCCCTCGCGTTATCTATCGGACATCGGACGCCGGCACCGTTGGATTCGTGGTGACTGGCAGATCGCCGGCTGGCTGCTTCCCCGGGTTCGAAATCGTGCAGGTCAGTCTGTAAGGAATCCGATCTCTGCTCTTTCCTGGTGGAAGATCTTTGATAATCTGCGTCGCAGCCTGATTTCGCTGACCATGTTGAGTTTATTACTCTTGACCTGGTTCATACTACCTGCGATGGCGGCAAGTACAATACTGTTCATCTTCTGTGTTGTTTTCCTGCCCACAATGCTGGACTTTGTCACTACGCTGTTTCACAAACCGGTCGACTTACCGTTTCGCATGCATGCGCGAGAGACACTTCAGGCGACGGGGCGACCGTTGGGACAGAATATTCTGACTCTCGTGTTTTTACCCTTTGAAGCATATATTTGCGTTGACGCTATCACTCGTACGCTGGTACGCATCAACTGGACAAAACGACGGCTTCTCGAATGGAAAACGGCCAGTGACTCTGAACGAGGAAATACGGGCAGTCTGAGCAACACCATTTACCAGATGCTGGTCGCCCCCGGCATAGCCGCCAGCACGGCATTGCTACTGTATATCAAAGATCCGGTTATTTTCCCCTGGGCAGCCCCCTGGCTGGCGGCCTGGTTTGCATCACCAGTTGTTGCCTGGTGGCTCAGTCGACCGATAATCAGGCGAGAAATTCATTTTTCAGAATCAGAACAACACTTTCTGGAAAAACTATCCCGAAAAACCTGGCGCTACTTTGAGGAATATGTCACTAAAGAAGACCACTGGCTGCCACCAGACAATATTCAGCAGAATCCTGATCTGGTAATTGCAACGCGTACCAGCCCAACGAATATTGGTATGGCATTACTCTCTAACCTGTCCGCCTATGACTTTGGCTATTGTTCTGCAGCTCAGTTTCTCACTCGCACCAGAAATCCCCTTAAGACTCTTGATGAGTTGGAACGACATCACGGGCATTTTTATAACTGGTATGACACACGATCGCTGAAACCACTGCATCCGCAATATATCTCCATGGTCGACAGCGGTAATTTAGCAGCGAATCTGCTGATACTCGGGAGTGGATGCCAGGAATTGAGCGAGGCGAGTATCCTGCCCCGGCGTATGTTCGCGGGGTTGAGTGACACACTTCGCGTTTTATGCGATGTAGCACGTCGTCTCGACGGAAAGCTCGTTGATGCCGTCTTTCATCGCAAAATTGAGAGGCAGCTTGAAATACTGGATCAGGCACCTGTCACACTACAGGCGGCACATGAACTGCTGGCTGATCTGGAAATGGAAGCAGCCGAACTGTCTGAAGCTGCAGACTGTGATGAGGAACTTGCCTGGTGGGCGCGTGCATATGAGCGATCGTGTCAGGATCATCGAGCTGACCTGTTGCATCTGGCAGTCTGGCTCACTCTCCCCGAGGCTCCTGACGGATTGTTCCAGTCCCAGTCTGATGATCAAAGTGTGGAAATCGATCCATTAGCTTCTGCGCTGCAGCACCTCGACAACATGATTGGACTGCGCGACGTAGCTAAACTGCAATCCACGGTCGTCCCTCTGATCCAGGCCGCGATTAAAAAGTCAACTCCCGAGTACACCGACTGGCTTATCCAGTTAGGTGCATCATTAAGCATTGCTGCCGGGCGTTCTGCTGCCAGAATCAGGGGTTTTGAGGAACTGGCGCTACAAAGTCACGACCTCGCCGATATGGATTTTGGCTTACTGTATGATAAGTCGCGTGACTTATTTGCTATTGGCTATAACGTCAGTGAACGACGACTTGATCCCGGTTTCTATGATCTGCTCGCCTCGGAAGCGCGTCTGGCCAGTTTTATCGTCATCGCTCAAGGGCATTTCGGCCAGGAACACTGGTTTGCGTTGGGGCGTCTGCTGACCAGTGCAGGAAGTCAGCCTGCGCTCCTGAGCTGGAGCGGCTCGATGTTCGAATATCTGATGCCGTTACTGGTCATGCCCAATTATGAGAACACCCTGCTCGATCGTACCTATCATGCCGTTGTGCGCCGACAAATCGAATATGGACGCAAGCTGAAAGTTCCCTGGGGAATATCCGAGTCTGGTTATAACACATTGGACCAGCATCGAATCTATCAGTATCGGGCGTTTGGTGTTCCCGGATTAGGATTGAAGCGTGGTCTGGCTGAAGATCTCGTGATTGCCCCCTATGCCAGTGTGCTGGCTCTGATGGTCGATGCTAAAGCGGCTTGTGCTAATCTACAACAGTTGGAAGCAGATGGTCAGCTGGGAGATTGTGGATTCTACGAGGCCATCGATTATACGCCATCAAGGCTACCTCCCGGCACAACAAGCGCCACTGTAAGACAATTCATGTCTCATCATGAAGGTATGAGCCTGCTGGCACTGGCGTATGTTCTGCTTGATAAACCAATGCAGCGTCGTTTTCTGTCTGACCCCATGTTACGGGCTGCAGATCAGCTGTTACAGGAACGGGTTCCCCGGGCCATCGCGCCGGTGTTGCCACATAAAAGTGAAACACGGGACGCACCGCTTGCTTCACCCGAAGAAACGGGTAGCATGCGCGTGATTACCAACCCAGCCAGCGCAACCGTTGAAGCCCATTTGCTCTCCAACGGCAGTTATCACGTTACCGTCACAAGTGCAGGAGGAGGTTTCAGCAGATGGCATGATCTGGCAGTGACTCGCTGGCGCGAAGACGCAACTCGGGACAACTACGGGAGCTTCTGTTACCTGCGCGACGTAAGCAGTGGTTCGATCTGGTCTAATACCTGGCAGCCGATAACCAGTCCGGCCAAAGGATATGAAGCCATCTTTACACAGGCACGAGCTGAATTTCGCCGTTCTGATGAAAAGATCGAAACGTATACCCAAATCAGCGTATCGCCAGAGGATGACATCGAACTGCGGCGTATTACATTGACCAATCGTTCTGAGAAGCCGCGTAAGATCGAAGTGACCAGCTATACGGAAGTCGTATTGGCCACTCAACTCCAGGATGAGGCCCATCCGGCATTCAGCAATCTGTTTGTGCAGACGGAAATCGTTCAGCGCCACCAGGCCATTTATTGCACGCGACGTCCTCGTTCCCTTGAGGAACATCCCCCCTGGATGACACATATGATGACCGTCAGAGGTGTCACCACCGGAACGCCTACGTACGAAACAGATCGGATGAAATTCATCGGTCGTCAGCGGACGCTTGCATCGCCAGCCGCTTTAGATGACTTCTCTCCGCTTTCGAATAGTGCCGGACCGGTTCTTGATCCGATTGTGAGTATCCGGCAAACAGTATTATTAGCGCCCGGCGAAACGGTGCGCATCGATATTATAACTGGTGTCTCT